>CAYUYL010000093.1:0-9397 GCA_964449195.1 uncultured Filomicrobium sp. | reverse complement strand
GGCTTTTAGCCGTAACTTGAAGCCACCGGCTTTTAGCCGGTGGAGAATTCACAGTATTGAGGCAGTGTCATAGCCTTGCAGCAATGCTCCTGCTGCTGCGGCAACAATACCTTGTGGTGGATAGCAGCTAAGTTGCATAAACGTTAATGCGCTGCCGCTGCTCGCGCCCAACAAAAGCGAGCGCAAAACCTATGAATGTAAAGGTGAGCCATGCAGGTAAAGACAAGACAATAAGCACACCATAATCCCAGACAGTGGGATGCAGCGCACTTGCCACAGTATTGGACATAGAATTGAACATGGTCGGTGAAGCTGAGTTAATATGGTATGTCAATGAGTGAAATACAGGATCTGTATCACCGACCTGCCAGCGGGTTACATCAGCTGTCAGCGTAAATATTGCGGCGATCATCAAAACCGCACTCATAAAGCGGATAGCCGGACGCGTAATCATCCATAGCAGTAGTAATGCAGCACCTATAAAAGGCCCTAGCCATGAACTACATAAAACAAGAAGTTTTTTTATCATAACATGTCATGTCATAACGCTTCGCATGCGCAACAGCAAGAGGGTAACACACCCTATAGCGAGCCCCTCACAAGCGGCAAAAATCTGCTGGAAAGCTAGACGCAGTAAAAGATAGCATTATAAACGGTTGACCGTAGCAATGAATAAGGGCAAAAAAAGCTCCTCATTCGGAGCGTGGCGCAGCCTGGTTAGCGCACCAGTCTGGGGGACTGGGGGTCGCAGGTTCAAATCCTGCCGCTCCGACCAATACTTACGGGGAGTTAGCAGAGAATACTATCTCTGATTTTCTCTGCTGAGGCTTGCTATAGGCTCTTCAATCCACCTGCCCATGTGATATTTTTTGCCTTTCCCTGGTCCAAATCCTTAGAGAAGCGGTAGTGTAAGCTTGGTGAAATCTAAGTCAGCACTGCACGCTGCAGCCCCCGGAAGAGGCGTCGCGATGCGCCTGTCATGTCTCTTTCTTGGGTTGCAAATGCGCGGGCCTGTTTGCCGTGCTGCTTTAACAGCCCATGATGGCCGATATAATTGGCAATGGCCTGACTATATGCCCCTACGCTGCCAATGGGGGTTAAAATACCGGTCTCACCATGACGGACGACTTCGGGGACGCCCGCATTGTCTAATGCCACAACGGGTAGTCCCATCGCCTGTGCTTCAAGGAAGGCAAGCCCATAGGCCTCGCCAATGCCAGGCCAGACAAAGAGATTAGCGTGTTTCAAAACCTCGATGATGCCGGCACGCTCCAGCCGTCCATGCCATGTGGCGCGCTGTGGTAGGAATTCGTCGAAGTTGCGCTCAATGATGGGGCGCGCGTTGCCGTCCCCCACCACATCCAGCGTCCATTCAATATGATTTAATTGCGTCAGTGAGTGGCAGAGAAACTGATAGCTTTCATATTTGACATCGTTTCGCATCATAGCAACGGTGACCAGGCGCACGGCTCCGGTTACGATATTGGCGCCTGTATTGGATGCAAAATCAGCAGTATCGATAAAAGGCGGTAAATCAATGAGGTCTGCCGTTAAACCAGGCATCGCCTGAAGCCCGCGTTTGTCGCGGGCCGTCATTGTGAAATGGCAGTGCGCAGCTCTTAGGCACTCAAGATTGCCTGCATGCCAGGAGGCCCATGGACCTGTTGCCCGGCGTTCGGCATAGGAAGCCTCAGCAGTTGCCAGCGCTATGCCGAAGTGCCGGGCAATAATAGGGCCAATAAAATCAGGGGCTTTGTAGTAGGGGTGATAGGAAAACCAGACGTCCGGTCGCCATCCCTCATTGCGCCACGCTGCAATAAGGCGCTTGGCTTCTGTTGATGCCGCTGATTTCAGTGTGTTCAGTCGTTCTGCAGAGGGAGTACGCGTATACATTCGCACCTCGCTCGCCAATCGCACGTCCGCTCCAGCATTCTCCAGTGCATTGATAAGCTGGCGTGCCATCAACCTGTCTCCCGAGGGGACAGGATGCCGTGGCGATTTCATGGGAGCGAAAAAGGCAACTTTCATCCGATTTTAACCCGTACGCAGACGCAAGAGATCAGAACAGTCGTGTCTATGTCGGCTTTTAGCTTGCCTTTTGGCATAGGCATATCATTAATTAGGCTGCTCCCTATTCACAGAGGTGGAGCACTTTGTCATTTCTTCATCAAATATGAGCCTTCTATGAACAAGCGCCAGTATCAATAAGTACCAATCAGCCTTGGTTTACTGTGGCAAGATGCGTGCGGTTGAGGCTGTTGATAGGGGCTGGTGTTACTGTTTGGCGTATAGATAAAGCTGAAGAAGCGTTATTTTCTAGTTTTTGAGCATCTTTTTGGCGTCCTTGAAGCCTGAGTACAATCGCCAGATTTTTCTTCACTTTGGGATCGATGATTGGCATTTGACTGGCCTTGCGCAATAAAATTTCCGCACCCTTAAGGTCGCCTGTTGCAGCTTTTGCCATTGCCAGGTTGTTCATGACAGACGGATTTTGCGGTGCCAACTTAAGGGCACGTTCGAATTGCAGGCTTGCATCATGGTATTTTCCAATTTTTGCATAGGCGGTACCGCGTGCTGACACTGTGCGCCAGTCGGGGTTTTTGGGATCATCGGCCTTTGCCAAAATCTTAATGGCAGTTGTTGTCTGGCCGTTCGCCAGAGCTGCGCGCCCATAGGCAGACAGGAATTCCGGATCTTTACTATGGTGAGCGGATGCTGCACGCAGTACAGCCAGCGCGCGTTTATTAGAATCAGCTTTTCTGAGCGCTTCAGCATAATTCAGTGCGTTTTGTTTGTTTTTTGGGTCTGCGCCATACAGACTGCTGTAGTGCGCCACGGCCTGTGCTGGGTCCATATTAGCTGGTGCAGATGGAGGCGTGCTTTCCGTCAATGGACCAAAATTGAAGATGTTAGCACCTTCGTTTTGGGCGCAGGCGCTTGCAGCAAGTGCAGAGGACAGGACAAAGGCCAAGCGTAACAGCCGTGCTGTCCTAGTCCGTATGCGCGACGGTCTGTCTATCATGTTAGTCTCCCTATGGCCAAGGTCCGAATCGATTGCTGTTGTCAGTTTCCGGCACAGTGATCAACAAAGTCTTAATCGGTATGCTGGCAGTATCGGCAATGCTTCGCCATGCCGGCTTAGGAAAGCTAGAAACCGGCCAAAAACGTCTTTGATGGAAGGCATAAAGTGATGAAACAGTCTGGATTAGATCCACGGCGCCATGCATATCGTGACGATCTCGCGGCCAAGGGCCTCGAAGGACGGGTTGAAGCGCCGCGCTTTGCAGAAGGGCGTTTATACCAGGTGCGCGTTGTGCGTACGCCAGTGCGT
Organism: uncultured Filomicrobium sp.; assembly: GCA_964449195.1. GTDB lineage: Bacteria > Pseudomonadota > Alphaproteobacteria > Rhizobiales > Hyphomicrobiaceae > Tectiglobus. The sequence continues at coordinate 6,066 of CAYUYL010000093.1, read as the reverse complement.
CGGCAGCCGAGGCTCGATGCGCCGCGAGATACCGAGGCTTTGATGGGCGAGCATCTCACGGTCTATGATGAGATCGAAGGTTGGGCCTGGGGGCAGCTGGAGCGTGACGGCTACGTCGGCTATCTGCCGCTGGCTGATCTGAGTTTGGATATCATGACACCGACACACCGCGTTGCTGGCATTCTCGCTCTTGTTTATGCATCACCCAGTGCGTTATCAGAGCCCATTCAGCATTTAAGTTTCAACGCCCACGTTACCGTTATTGGCGAGAGAGGCGCATTTGCGGAACTGGCAACAGGCGGTTTCATTGGAAAAAAATATCTGACGGAAGCTGGGACTATCGATCCCGATTATGTTGCAGCCGCCCGACGTTTTACCGGTTTGCCCTATCTTTTCGGGGGCAAGTCTGCATTTGGACTTGATTGCTCCGGTCTTGTACAAAACGTGATGCAGGCGGCAGGCTATAACGTGCCGCGTGACAGTGATATGCAAGCAGCCGAGATAGGCCCCAAAATAGAAATAGGCGAGAATTTAAACGGCTTGCAGGTTGGCGACATAGTGTTCTGGCCGGGACACGTCGGCTTAATGGTGGATCGCACCACTTTGGTACACGCCAGCGCAACAAACATGTCCGTAGCCCTGGAAGAGGTGCGAGAGGCTGCGGAGCGCTCACGCGGGGATGGCCCTATTGTTCAAGCCGTTGCGCGTCCGGAAAGGTAGACATGCGGGATCGGGCTCTAGCCACAGCCTCAGCTGAATGATATCAATCTTGCAATACGGATTCAGGTGAATGAAATTTTTGGTGAATTTAATGATAAGTTTAATTTTCAAATCTGCTGCAATAATAGCAATAGTGATCTTTGCATCTCAAGCTCATGCTGAACGCCGCCGCGCTTACCCGAAGGAGGGGAGAGTGGTTGTCGCCCATAGTGAGTTTGGGAATGGCTCAGTCCGTGGGCGCGTGCGCCGCACTTCAAAGGGGCGCCAGGTTCAAACCCCAGGTGGCAACTGGCTTTATTGCAGCCGTTCCTGCGCAGAGACCTTGCGGGTGAACACCGTAGATTTTTGGCAGAGTGAATACGGTGCAGGCCGGGATGGTGCGTTAACAAGCGAAAACCGGCTGTTTGGACCGCTACGCTTGGAATTCAACCGTTAAAGATGATTATATCTGACGTTTTCTCAAGCATACAGTATCTCATATAACTTTATGGTGTGACGCTCTGAGTGTTTGCATTCTGGTTCTGATTGTATGACTTGCGAGCGCGTATTTGTGACGGCCACCTTATCTTACCGGGGCCTCATTGCTTCAGCGCTCTACTTATGCTCGTGCTCCGGCAAGCCATATGTATTCAAGATTTGTTTTGCAGTGAACTGAGGCGTCTCTTTTGTGGTTGGAATATCAACAACGATTCCGATAAGCGGTTCATCACCGATACTTTCAATCCAGTGATGCACTGCTGCGTGCTCTGTAATGCTGTCGCCGGCACCATATTCCACGGGCGCCTTGTGGTCCGAGCGGTGCTCTCGCACACGGCCCTGCAAGATATAGACAACCGCGGGGCGATTGGCGTGAGAATGAGGGGGAATTGCTCCCCCAGGTTGCAATATAACCTTGCGCATGCGCAGTTGACGTCCTGAAAGCCCCGGAATTTCCTTGCCCAGCTCTATGACTTGAAGCGTTTCCGGAGGTGCAGCTTTGCGCGGCTTTTGCGGTGCCTTTGATAAATCGTGGGCAAGGCTATGGCCAGTTGCAAAGGAGAACCCCGCTAAAACCAACAATACACGAAATAACATGGCAATTTCTCCCCCGCCGCCAAGCATACGAACATATGAATAGCATAGTTGCGATCTGAATGACTAGGGTGCTTCCATTGCAGCTTAGTGCAGAAAAATTCGAGTGTTCTGGATCAAACGCATGCTTGCTGGTCGAAGGCCATCGGGCGCTTGCTAATCCAAAATATAAACAAAGCTTACCTAGTTTTCCGGAGAAAACACTTTCTATACGAAGTGTTGGAGGTGGAACACGAGATTATAGCTCGGAGAGGTTCTTAAGATTACCGTCGTTGGACGCTGATACAGCATCTAAAGGCAGCGCGTATCGCATATTGAGGCCTTGAAGTGTCATTGTGCGCCGTTTGCGCTGGTCATCGTCGGATCGTGCAAAATCTTCCCGGAAATGCGCGCCGCGACTTTCCTTCCGGCGCAGCGCAGCTTCGGCAATGAAGCGGGCTGCAATCGCGGCATTTATGATGGTGAGATCTCCGTCTGCCGCCTTTTCAATTTGTATCAAGGTCTCAACGGCATCGCGCAAGCCTAAAGCATTACGGATAACACCAGCGTGTTCAGAAAGCGTCGCGCGGATCATCGCCATGGCTGCATGTCGTGCGCCATCGTCTGGCAAATGCATTGTCTTAACGCGCATTAGGTGCGCTTCGCCTGGCGTAACCGCCTGTGAAAGTACGGCTGCGGCGCGGGCTGCAAGCACGACACTTTCGAGTAGCGAGTTGGAGGCAAGCCGGTTGGCGCCGTGCAAGCCTGTCGAGGCGCATTCCCCGACGGCCCACAAACCCTCCACGGTGGTGCGGCCGTCAATGTCCGTTGCTACGCCGCCCATATGATAATGCTCGGCCGGCGTGACCGGAATTGGCTGGGTGACGGGATCAATGTCGTGGGCGCGGCATTGCGCATGGACAGAGGGAAAGCGGTCAGCAAAAGCTGATCCTATCGCAGCGCGGCAATCAAGGTAGGCACCTCGGCCAGCCTTGATTTCTTGAAAAACGCCGCGGGCGACAATGTCGCGTGGGCCGAGTTCACCGCCGGGATGATATTTTTGCATAAAGCGGTTGCCATCGTGGTTGACCAAGAGTGCCCCTTCACCGCGCAGCGCTTCAGTCGCAAGCGGTGCCGGGGTGGCATCGACGTCAATCGCTGTGGGGTGGAATTGTACAAACTCAGCGTCTGCCACAGTGGTGCCAGCACGCGCGGCAAGGGCAAGTGCCGATCCGCGTGCAGAGATGGGATTTGTCGAATGCGCATACAAGCCGCCGATGCCGCCACTGGCAAGAATGACAGCCTGACTGCCTTGCAGCACAAAGTGCGCAGCAGGGTCTTCTGGATGCTCTAGACGCAGGCCTGTAACACGACGTTCCGAAACGATAAGATCTATAGCGGTATAGCCTTCCAGAAGCGTAATGGAGGGCGTGCGCCGCACCTTTGCGATAAGTGCTTGCATGATGGCACGGCCAGTACCATCGCCTTTGACGCGGACAACACGATTAGCCGAATGGGCTGCCTCACGAGAGCAAATAAGTTTGTTTTGTTCGTCTTTATCAAATGGTACGCCATATTCAAGCAGGTAGTGCACGTGCTGGGCCGCCTCACCGGCAACAAGCCGGGCAACCATTTCATCTACGAACCCGGCCCCAGCTTGAATGGTATCGGCTGCGTGCGCATCAACTGTATCGCCAGGGGCGACGGCGGCTGCAAGACCACCTTGAGCCCATGCGCTAGACGCGCCCTCGCCCAATGGAGCTGCTGCGATGACCGTCACGGGATATGGCGCCAGACGAAGCGCGGTGTAAAGTCCGGCAAGTCCAGCCCCCACAATGACGATGTTCGGGATTTGCGTTGTGTTCAAAAATGGCATCGTCATTCCGCATCAAGGGAAAGCGTGAGTTTGCTGTTCATGCAAGTGTGTTCTTTACATCCATCTCTGATCTCAATCCCCGCCTGTGATATGTGTAAGGTCGCGGAAAAATATCGTTCAGACGTTTTAATTGGTTAAGTTGATCATACGTTCAACAGAGAGCCGTGCCTTCTCCGCAATGGCTTGATCAACCGTTACTCCGTGTTCCATGTAAACAAGACTGTCGAGAATGCCTTCCAAAGTAATGCGCTTCATATGCGGGCACAGATTGCAGGGCTTGAGGAACTCCACGTCAGGGGTTTCTGCTGCGATGTTGGACGCCATTGAGCATTCTGTGACAAGGATTACCTTTGGTGGCCGGTTGTCTTTGACGTAGTTGATCATAGCGGCTGTGGAGCCGGTAAAATCAGCCTCATTAATGACATCAGGCGGGCACTCTGGATGTGCAATGATGCGAATGCCAGGCTCAACTTCACGGTATGCGCTCAGCTCTTCGGCGGTAAAGCGCTCATGCACTTCGCAGCGGCCCTTCCAGGTCAGGATTTCCACGTCTGTCTGGGTTTGCACATACTTTGCAAGGTATTCGTCAGGAATAACCAGAACCCGGGAAGCGCCTAAACTTTCAACCACTTTAACCGCATTGGATGAGGTGCAGCAAATGTCTGTTTCAGCTTTCACATCAGCGCTTGTGTTGACATATGTCACAACAGGCACATCAGGATAAGCTTCGCGCAGAGCACGCACATCGGCTGCAGTGATAGAGGCCGCAAGTGAACAGCCTGCTTCAAGGTCCGGGATGAGAATTGTTTTATCTGGATTGAGAAGTTTCGATGTTTCCGCCATAAAGTGCACACCCGCTTGCACAATGACGTCAGCGTCAACACTGGCAGCCTCCTTGGCCAGCTGTAGACTGTCACCCTGAAAATCGCCAACACAGTGAAAAATTTCCGGCGTCATATAATTATGCGCCAGAACAACGGCATTGCGCTCATTTTTTAATTTATTAATCGCAAAGATAATGGGTGCGTAATAGGGCCACTCCAACGGTGTCACGACATCCTTGACGCGTTCGCGAAATGCCTCCATTTCACGCGCAAGTGCAGGCGTAAACTCTGGAAGTATGTCTTTGTGACGTTCCCGGAAAGTCCCTGCTTTTGATGGTGTCAATGTATGTCCGTGTGCCGGTTGGCAAAGCGCATCCGTGTTTCCAGAAACGCGAACCATGCCTGACCTCCATATGCTCGAAGTGAGTATAAATAGGTTGCAACTGCAGTTTGCTAACTTCTGCGCCGCATCAGTGGTTAGATATACTCTTAATATTAGTTAATTTCGGGTGGAATTTCTAGGTGTGCAATGTATAAATGAGCGATATATATAACGTGACATATGTTAAAATCAGCTATCTTGCTTCATTCAAGCACATATATTAAGCTGTAGTTTTGAGGAAAAACATAAAAAAGCAATTATATACCACTTTTATGACGTTTAGGACAATGAAACAGAAGTAAAATTGCCCGCCCATAAAATTGGCGGGCAAAATGTCTCATCAGGTCATGCGCAGCCGACGCACAAAGCATCATTCGTTGCGTAAATTCGTTGCTGCAGAACGTCCTTGACGATCTTGCTCGATGTCATAGGTCAGTTTGTCGCCTTCATTAGGCGCTGCAAGCCCGGCACGTTCAATGGCAGATATGTGTACAAACACATCTTTTCCACCGTCATCAGGCCTGATAAAGCCATAACCCTTGGTGGTGTTGAAAAATTTAACAGTTCCGCTCGGCATTTCTCATCTCCTGTTGCCTTATGGATCGGTAAAACTGGAAGCCGCTGAAAAACAACAGCATCGGCAACACGGCTGATTGTTATGCAAACTGACGTCAACTTTTGTAGAGTTGATCTGGCCAAAATGCATCGTTTCTAAGAATTGCCGTGTCAAGTAAGATTTAAGGGTTGGCTTTGAAACAGCCACTGAATTCTGGACATGGTTTATTATCAGCAAGGTATAACGTTTGATGAACTCTATAGGTTCACCAAAGCAATGATTATACTGAGCTGTCCTGAATGCTCTTGATTGGATTAGAGAGCTAAAAAAAACATATCGCACTTTGAATTGCGATATACACAACAACATGAAATTTCTAGTCAATTTTTAAAAAGTCTCAATTCCCGACTGCGATCCATTAAAGATCGTACCCAATAAGCCCTCGCCGTGCGCAATTCGGGAAGACAGGTTCTAATTCGCAATGACCAAACCAGATTATATTGTCATCCAGATTAACGCGCCCGTTAGCCACTACTCGCGTACACAATCGTTCAATAAGATAAAAATGTCAATCTGAGATTGCACGCACTAGAAATTCAAACGGCATTGTGACGGAGCCATAATGTGTCGTCTTTGGCTAACTAATGGATGTTCGTAT
>CAYUYL010000092.1:0-9493 GCA_964449195.1 uncultured Filomicrobium sp. | reverse complement strand
TCCGGCTTTTAGCCGTAACAGGAAGCCACCGGCTTTTAGCCGGTGGTCGTTCACCAGTCTGGCGCACTGTGTATGGTTGATCAAACCAGTGTTCTTCCAGATTCGTGCCTTCACCAATCCGGTCGATAACAAAAAAACGTGAAGGCTGCAGCGGCGTTAAAACGCCATGCCACACGCCCCTCAGATAGTTAACACCCTGTGACGGAGACGTCATAAATGCATGCGGTTTTGCCGGCACACCGCCCTCGTCAAGAGCAACGATAACAAGAAACGGTTCCGGAGATATTGGCAAGAAGGCCTGGCTGCCAAGCGGATGGCGCTCCACCATATCAAGCTGCAATGGGAGTTTATAGGCCTTAGCATCAAAAATACTGATACCGGGCCTGCCTCGATCATCCGTGTCCACACGCGCAAGGTCCGTGTGCCGTGCACACATGCCTCGGTTAATCATGACCGTTGGTTCGCCTGATATGTCTATAATATCGCCGAATGGCGCAAACGCTTTTTCTGTCAGCTGTTCAATAACAATATCATTTTCCATGATATGGCTTTCCCGGCTATGCCCTTTGAGCCTGCCTGCCTTTATATTTTCTGAGTTGCGTTATTGCGCACGAATCTGGGCAAGTCATCGTTCTGCTCATCAAGATAACCAGCGATAGCGCTGAGAACGGCATCAACAGAGCCAGCATTCATAATGTCTTCTTCATGGTTACGAAGCTTGGGCAAAATACCTTGATCAGCGGTATCGAGTTCACCTCGCTCAGCATCCTGCTCAAGCTGGCGTATAATTTCGCGAATAATACTATGATAAAGACCGTTAACCCGAAATGACAAAGCCGGAAGCAGCCGGTGAAATTCACTGCCAACATCGTCGATGATATCTTCGGCATAATCAGCTTGACCAAAACGCACTTTCATTTCGTTCGCCGCATTATCAATTCTGTCCTGGGCTCTATCCATATACCTTTGCAATCGCTCGCTGATCTTGAGGTCTGCATCATTGATCAAGCGTTCGAGCATGCCCTTCGCTGCAACGGCTGCCCCTTTTTTCTGCCGTGCCTCCTCATATAAATGACGATCAACCCCAAGCGCTGAAATAAGATGTGCACGCACGTTTTCCTCAATGGATGATGGCTTGGATGCACGTGTTTCATCGGTCAGCTGGCCGGCTGCGGGCACAGCAAGTTGCGATTGCGCCGCATACGCCTCGCCGCCAATCTGCGCTCCGGTCAGACCTTGTGTGTTATCAGCAGCCTGCAATCGCCCGCCCGGCACAGGTGCGCTGGCTGCAAGCAGACGGGCGCGCAAAACACTGGCAATTTTGTAAAAGTCTGAATGTATCCAATAATGACTGGAACTGCCTTTGACACGCTGCACACGCTCGTACACCGCCCCTGCATTAAGTGCGCTGCGCACAACCTTCAAATGGGCCGGCGGACCAATTTCAGATAGTATAATTTCCGCCATAAACCCCCTGTCTTCTTGGATGGGGTGCATGTAACTTAAAACAACGTCAGCGTTGGTGGCGATGTCAGGCATCAAAGCCACAGAAATGGTGCGCTCCAATTCCGCAACGTGAACGCGGTTTCTGTCCTTTTCAAATTCTCTCTGGGCAGCAATCGACAAGTATTCAAAGAACTCTGCACGGACTTCGTAAACACGGTCCCCCTGATCACCATGGCGCACCGCGCCAATTGAACTCCCTGCATTAAGCAAACGCCGCAAGTCCGTGGCATGTGGATCTGTATCTTCGACAATGATTTCAGCTGTGAAGCCATCCACAGGTGTTATCGGCCGCAAGGCGCCCAATACAAGCCTGGCCGTTTCATAAGCATGCGGCTGTAAAGCCGTATCGATAATGGCCTCCAGCTGTTGAGCAGAACGCCCTTTGTAGCTAGGGACATCGGTCAACGGTGAGCGTACGGCATTCGCGCCAAACAAGCCAGACATGAACACCAGCGAGTCAATTGCAATCGCAATCGCCAGAGCCAAGTAGGCCAGTTTATTACCGTCACTAAACGCATTGCTTGTGACCACAAATCGATGTGCCCGGTCATCGCGGTTCAATTCAAGATAGTTAATGCGCGTGCGCAATTCGTCTGTATCACTGCTCGGCAGCCCTGCATCCTGCACACATTTTCTGGCAAACTGAAATAATGTATCGGCACCGCCTGATTGCGGAAGCTTATCACCACCGATACATGTCGCAGTCAGTGCTGTGATACCATCGTTCAAAGCAAAGACACGCCCTGCCGCTTCATTGACCTGCCCTGGATCACAATCAATCTGAGTGGTTTGCGACTGTAACGCAGGGATTTGCGTCATGACACTTGTAAGTGTGTTGCAGAGCCCTTGTATCTGAACAAGATTGGCAGCTCCAGGGGCCTGACGAAATGAAATGCGCGCCCGCTCCAGCTGCCGCAGGGCAGATGATGGGTCGAACACAGGCTCGCTCGGTGCTCTTACATTTTCGGCCTGTTGAATAAGCTGATCAGCAGTGCGCGCACGCCCCTGCAAGGTTGCCAATTCACCTTGCGCAGTCGAAAGTTCGGCCTCTCCCTGAGCAAGTTCGCGACGTGCCTCCTTAAGGCGTTTTTCATATTCATTTAGTTGGAGACGAATATTTTTGTGTTCCGCCTCCAAAATACGCATTTGCGCGACGATCTCGCGGTATTTTGGACCCCGCCCACTTTTTGCCGTAACACCAATCCCTCCGGCCTCGGCATCCGCCTCAGCCTTTTTGGCAACGATCTCACGGTCTTTTGCAAAAAGCTGACTTTTCAACTCTTCAACAACAGGAGTAAGCTGGACAACCTCATCACGGGCCCCAGCAATTTTGCCAGTCAGAATATCAGAGCGCTGTTTGAGACGTACGAGTTGGCTTTCCGCTGTTGCCTTTTCCTGCTGCCGCTGCGCGACCACCTCCTGGCTTGCACGTATTTTGTCTTCAAAATGCTTTTGCAGCGCAGCCGGTGCCTGCCTTGCGGTTTCGACAAGCCGCTCCAGAGTGGCGTCGTAAGACCTCCAGCTTTCCGTCAAGAACAGACGATCCTGCTCTTCGAGCCTGCGGCGGGAGGCAAGCGCGGACACATCCGTGATAACGCCGGCAACCTGATTTTGCGCGCGCAATTCAGCAGCCCGGGTACGCTCCTGTTTTGGAAAAATAGTCGAAAACAAAGAATCAAAGGAAAAGAAAACCGAGGTTGCCATACAGGCCAGGAACATCACCCACAAAACAGCGCTACGCACAATAACACGCATGGCTTGCAGATAGTTGCCTGCGATATCTCTGCCGGCGTTCATGATTAAAACGAGTAAGAGCAAAATCAACATCACGGCTACAAGCAGGCCTGTCGGCAACAGATATCCCGATGATGCACTGGATGAACCTGAAATTGCAGGCTCTGTCGCACCCGTCTGGTTCACAATCAAAAGCGCGGTCGCCGCAAATAGAAGAATACCAAGCACGGTTCCGACAACTGGCTCAACAGCGTGCAATGATACCCCGCGCGATGATGAGGACGGCCGCTGCTGCATACCGGTCGCAAAGCTTTCACCGATCAACCAGGCGACAATAAGCATGACACCCTGTATGCCGAATGTAATCATAAAGGATAGAATAGGCTCTTTCGTGAAATTGCGCATGCCATCCCACGTTGTCCAGCCTGAGGCAGCTGAAAGCACAAGCCCCGTTGCTGCCAAAAGCGCAAGGCGCCAGTTGGCAAACATCGTCTCACCTAAGTGGTCGCGTAATTTTCGCCCCGCCGATGTAAAATAGAGATAAGCATACGCTATAAGAGCAACCGCGAGTATCCCAAATAGCTGGCTGTTTGGCTTAAACTGACCAAGCGCTTCACTCATCGCGGCCGCATCCATGAACTCAATTCCCTCAACACAACTAATATCTCACAGCGCAGCTATGCCTTGATACAATGATGATAATGAAATCAGATCTTATGCGCCGAACATCAACAGACTCCAGCCAAAACTCTCAACCTCATGCTATCAACGTGTGTTTGATAGCCGTAAATAGGGGCATTTCTCTGGCAAAGGTCTATCTCTGACAGAGCGGCTATCTAATCAAGACATACAGGCTCTCCTGCTCTGGATCAAACGCTTGCCGCCTGCTAAGAGAGCAACGAAACCTCCGCCAGCCTCAAACAAAGTCAATAACTTATCTAATATCTCTTCTTTTCCTTCAAAAAGAAAGGAGTCAAAAATCAACGCCGGAACAACAGGGCCGACAACTTTATCAACCTAAAACTCAAGAACATATATGCGTCAAATTTCACACACGTGCTCTAAAAGTCAGCGTCGCGGTCTTTGTACGAAAGAATATAGCCTGACAAGTCTTTGCCCTCATCAGACGCAAGATAGAGAGCCATTTTCGCAATTTCAGGTTCTGTGCACAAACAATCGTCCAGAGACGAAGCCGCGACAGTGAGACTGGTTTGCGGTGCAATTGCATTGATGCGAACAGCATGTTCCGCCCAGTTGCGTGCCTCAGATGTGGTCATCGCCGCCAATGCGGCCCGCGCCATTCCTGCCAGTGCCGCTTCGGCAGCAGAGGTCGGCGATGGCAACCGCATAACATTGAGAATAGACCCATTCGTCCAGGTGACCCCCATGCGATTGGCTGCAACCCGTGTTGCATGGCTTGCCGTCTGCAGACGATCACGAAATAATGTTTCTATTTGTTCTAAGGTCACGGCAGTCTTCAAATCATAGCGGCTGATCGAAATGAAATTGATCACCGTATCTATACCGCCGTAAACCCGAACCGCTTTTTGGGTAAAACGAATAGCCTTTTCAGCATCGGCAATCGAATCGTGATGGGCGCTTACATCAGCTGCATGCTCGGCCGTCATCTGCAACAGGGCATCTGTCTCAGGGCAGGGGTCGGGAAATTGCAGAATGAGGCGGCAGCCATGTTCCGCAAACGATCTGGTTACGTCGATACCACACGTGGGGCTCAGACCAGTGATCAAGACCCGGCTTCCAGTCAACTCCGCATAAACATCATCACGCGATGTTATCTCAGAAATACTCATTAACATGCTTAACCCTCCCCCTGATTGACAGGGGTTACTTCAACTTGATTCTACTAAGAATCTACTAAGCAGGTATCAACAGTTAAAATACCCTGCAGGCTTGACATGCTATTCTGATTCGCAGGTGTTTGTGTTAACTGAAAATAAAAATTTATCTCTGCATGAACTTGCGATGTGGTGCCTTGCTCAACTCTAACCAAAACGCTTTTCAATATAATCTTCAACAATCCCTTTGAAATCCTGCGCAATATTAGGGCCGCGCAGCGTCATGGCCTTCTCACCGTCGATGAAAACCGGTGCGGCCGGCTGCTCGCCCGTGCCAGGAAGCGAAATACCAATATCGGCATGCTTGGATTCTCCAGGTCCGTTGACAATGCACCCCATAACAGCAAAGTTGAGCGCCTCCACACCAGGATATTTGCTTTTCCAATCCGGCATCCGCTCGCGGATCATGTCCTGCACATCCTTGGCCAATTCCTGGAACACGGTTGATGTCGTACGCCCGCACCCCGGGCAGGCTGTCACAACCGGAACAAACGCGCGTATATCCATGGTCTGCAAAAGCTCCTGGGCAGCACGCACTTCCTGCGTACGGTCCCCTCCGGGCTCCGGCGTCAGAGAATAACGGATCGTATCGCCAATACCCTGCTGCAGCAGAATGCCCATGGCCGCAGACGAGGCAATAATGCCCTTGGAGCCCATACCAGCCTCGGTCAGACCAAGATGCAATGCGTAATTACAGCGGTCCGCCAAAATGGTGTAGACACTGACCAAGTCCTGAACAGCTGAGACCTTAGCGGATATAATCATGCGGTTCGCTGTAAGGCCAAGTTCTTCTGCCCGTGCCGCCGATAGCATAGCAGATTGGACAATCGCTTCATGCATGATCGCGCGTGCCGACAGCGGTGCGGATGACTTGGCGTTTTCGTCCATAAGGTGTGTGAGCAATTCCTGATCGAGCGACCCCCAGTTCACCCCTATGCGAACCGGTTTACCGTATTCCAGAGCTTTCTCCACGATGGCTGAGAACTGCCGGTCTTTCTTGTCCTTGAAACCGACATTACCTGGATTAATGCGATATTTATCAAGCGCTTCGGCGCACGCCGGATTTTTCTCGAGCAGCTTGTGCCCGATATAATGAAAGTCACCAACAATTGGCACGCTGATATTGTGCTTGGCCAGCTGATCACGGATATGTGGAACAGCCTTGGCGGCTTCATCACGGTCAACCGTGATACGTACCAGTTCGGAACCGGCACGTGCTAAGGCTGCAATTTGGTTGACGGTCTGACCAATATCAGCAGTATCGGTGTTGGTCATGGATTGCACAACAACGGGTGTAGTCCCGCCGACGGTAACACCACCAACGTTAACGGGAACAGATGTGCGGCGTGGCGCGCGAAGATCAGTCATGGACCAGTCTTTCTTTTTAAAACATGGAACGTTTGGTTATCATATCCTGATGTCATAATCACAAGCTTAGCGGCGCAAGCGGGCGACCAGATCGCTGGACGGATAGGAATCAGCGGGCAAACCATATTTGATTTGCGCCGCTTTGACGGCGGCCCGGCTTTTGGCGCCTAGCTTGCCGTCTGCACCGCCGGTATCAAAGCCATGACGTATCAGCAATCTTTGGATTTGTTTAATTTCCTTATACCCAAAATTCTCTATTGGGGCACGGCTTTTCCGGTAACGCGGCGCTCCTGAAAGCCGTGTTGCGAGATAAGCCGCCGTCATCGCGTAATTCAAAGATTTGTTCCATTGCGGATAAATCTTGAAGTTCTCATAAGCCAGAAAGGCAGAACCATTGCGGCCCATAGGCAAAAGCAGAGATGCAGACAGGGGGCTGGAGCCGAGCGGCCCGCCTTTGCGGTTTCTCACGCCCCATTTCGCCCACCTGGCAACGGGATACTGGATTTTCAGATCTGCTTCACGCCAGTTCATGCGGGCTGGCACCCGGACTTCCTCTAACCAGGGCTCGCCTGCACGCCAACCAAGATGCTGGATGAAGCTGGCCGTTGAAAAAATGATATCCGCGTCGCTCGTCATAAGATCGCGCACGCCGTCACCGTCGGCATCAACAGCGAAATTCAGATAGTGAGAGGGCAGAAACTGCGTCTGTCCCAACTCGCCCGCCCAGGAGCCAACAAAGCGCTCAAGCGGCAGATATCCTCTGTCAACAATCTTGAGTGCGGATGCCAGTTCCTGACGAAAAAGCTCAGGCCGCCGGCAATCGTAAGCCAACGTCGCGAGCGAGTTGAAGACCGGATATTGTTTGGAAATGCCTGCCCCGAAATCACTTTCCAGTGCCCAGAATGCGGTAATCACCGGTCCCGGCACACCATATTTTTGTTTTGCCTGACGAAAAAGTCTTGAACGCTGCTTGAGTTTGCGAGCGCCCGCCTTAAGGCGGTGCGAGGATACAAGACGCTGAGAAAAATCAAGAAACGATAGTGAAAAGAAACTTTGCCTGCGATCTCGCCTTATAATTTTAGGATTGAACGTGACTGGATCATACACCTTGCGAATCAGGCCTGGTGAAATCTGCTGGTTTATGAGTTCCTTACGAAAGTCTGCCTTCCACTTGGTGAAACTGCCGCTGTTACGGCAGTTCGTTTTAGCAGATACGCCACCCGCCAATACTGCCAAAAGGACAAAGCAGAACACCGGTAAAATAATCTGTAATCGCATATGAAATTCCACCACTCATAAAGGGGGCTCGCAAGAGACATGTCTATAACATTCCCCCCGACAATCCCAACCAAGTTCGGTCTGGCTCGATAGAGATTCTCTCTTAAATTTTACACCCATGCTCGATTCAGCACTCTTTTTGGCCAATATTAGCCCTAAATGGTCAGGCACAAATGATATTCTAGCCTGCTGCAACTTACAAATGGCCGCTGCCGTTGTCGAACAATCTCGCAAGCCAAAATGCCGCCGGTCTATTCAACATTTATTTTAGGGTGCCTTATGTCTGTGACGTCCGGATTAAAGGCTTATATCATTGCAGCCCGCAGAACAGCGCGTGGGCGGCCTGCATTCTAAACGCAGGCTTGAAGAGCTATGTGCTCCTGTTATTTGGCACTTTTGAAAGATAGCAGTGTATCAGGCGATATGCTTGATGACGTACTAGTTGGCAACGCCTCTGCAGGCGGCAATCCTGCACGTCTCATTGTCCTTGCAGCAGGTTTGCCTGAAGCTGTGGCCGCCACCACAATCGATCAGCAGGATGCCTCCGGTCTTGCCGCCATTCTCCAGGCTATGCGGCTTGTCGCCAATGGTGATGCGGAATGTGTGATTGCCGGCGGTGCAGAAAGTCTCTCGACCGCTCCCTGGCGCGTTGCACGCCCGCGCAATACTCAGCAGATCCCGCATTTTATTAGTCCGCAACAATCTAAAGGCGATATTGCAAATGCACCGGTCAGCGTCACAGCAACAGAATGTCTGGCAAAACGCTTTAACATCACACGCGCACGCCAGGACGCCTACGCCTTCATGTCTTACGAGCGGGCTCTGGCGGCGCGGCATTCCAAGCGTTTCCAGGATGAAATAGTGCCACTGCGCAGTAATCCCGAGGAGATGCGGGATCAATCCACGGTGCAACACGACTTTGGAGACTTTTCTGAAGAGTTGCCATTCCTGGAAGAGACAGGCACCTTGACACCAGCCAATATAAGCACCTGGCACGACGGCGCCGCGTTCGTTCTCATCGTATCAGAAGCGGTCTGGACCAGCCTTGGACGCCCGCCAGCTCTCACCTTGGTGAGCAACGCCGGCGTCGGCGTTGAAGCTGATGAAGAGGCGGCTGCGCCGATTGCGGCAATCGACAAGCTTTATAAACGCTTGAACGGCTTTGATCGTACAGCGATCGGCATCGTTGAAACGAGTGAATCATCCGCAGCCCAGGCCATTGCATTATCGGAAGCCCTGGGAATCAGTGACAATGCCATAAACCCTGAAGGTGGTGCAATTTCACGTGGGCACCCCTTTGGTGCAGCAGGTGCCTTGCTGGTCGTGCGTTTATTTTCCCAGCTGATACGCCACGCAACACCACAAACATCTCAATACGGACCTGCCGCGCTTGGTGCCGCAGGCGGCCTCGGCATGGCGGCGCTTTTTAGAGTCCCCTATAGGGGATCCGTAAACCCCACGCCTTTAGGCGGCATGGGATCAAGAGGAGAGCTTTTTCGTTATTGATCTTTTGTTTCTCCTAATTTTGCGGCACGGAGGCGTCAAAAGACCAAGTTTGTTTCGGGCACCCAGTCCGCCGAATGGCGGACCAATCCGGCTTTTAGCCGTAACAGGAAGCCACCGGCTTTTAGCCGGTGGTCGTTCACAGTCTTTAATAGGGGATCAGTAAAATTAGCATCCGGGGATGGAGAATTATAAAGGCTGTGTTCTGGTTTGATGTTGCAGGTTATGTCCCGAGAGCCTCGGCGATG
>CAYUYL010000091.1:0-9534 GCA_964449195.1 uncultured Filomicrobium sp. | reverse complement strand
GAACCTTATGTGACCACCAAAACGAAAGGTACAGGCCTTGGCCTGGCCATCGTCCAGAAAGTGATCGAGCAACATGGCGGAAGCTTGCAGCTCGAAGATGCGCCTTTGAACGATGAACACAAACACGGTGCCATGGTGCGGGTCACGCTTCCACTGCACATCGCAGACGATAGCGCAGAGCAATATGGAACAGCCACAACAGGCGGTTCATGAAAAAGACGGGCACGGATTGAAACACAACTAGAGAGGACTTGGTTATGGCTTCTGACATTCTTGTTGTAGACGATGAGACAGACATTCGTGAGCTCATCTCCGGGATACTGGAGGATGAGGGGCATACGTGCCGTCTGGCGCGGGATAGCGACGAGGCTCTGCTTGCCATTGAGGCGCGCAAACCACATCTCGTAGTTCTGGATATCTGGCTGCAGGGGAGCCGGCTGGATGGCCTGGAAGTGCTGTCTATCATCCGCAAAGTCCACCCTGATCTGCCCGTCGTGATCATCTCCGGCCACGGCAACATCGAAACCGCTGTTACGGCCATCAAACGCGGTGCCTATGATTATATCGAAAAACCGTTCAAAGCCGACCGGCTCTTACTTATCACCATGCGCGCGCTTGAAACATCGCAGCTACGTCGTGAAGTCCAGCAATTGAAAGAGCGCTCACCACAAAACAGTGACATGATCGGCAAGTCCTCAGTCATTAATGCGTTGCGCAGCCAAATCGAAAAGGTGGCGCCCACCAACAGCCGCATTCTGATACGCGGCGGCTCCGGCTGCGGCAAAGAGTTGGCGGCCCGTTTTTTACACGCTAGTTCAATACGATCAGATGGGCCGTTTGTGGTCTTGAATGCGGCTGCAATGGCGCCTGAACGCGTCGAAGAGGAATTGTTCGGCATTGAGGCTAATACGGGGGGGCCGCGCAAGGTCGGCGCTTTGGAAGAAGCACACGGCGGCACACTGTATATTGATGAAGTAGCCGATATGCCGCTTGAGACGCAGGGAAAGATCCTGCGCGTTCTGGTTGAGCAGAAATTCCTTCGCATCGAAGGGAACCAGAAGGTCTCCGTTGATGTGCGCATTATTTCTTCGACGGCGCGTAATCTCGAACAGCAAATGGCCGACGGGCAGTTCCGTGAAGACCTGTATCACCGCCTCAACGTGGTGCCGCTGCGCGTTCCATCGCTGTCTGAGCGGCGTGAGGACATTCCCATGCTGGTCGAATATTTCGTCCAGCATATTTCTGAATCGTCCGGGCTTTCAGCACGCACAATAGGAGAAGATGCCCTGGCAATTTTGCAGGCGCATGATTGGCCTGGAAATGTGCGTGAGCTGCGCAACAACGTAGAACGCCTTATGATCATGGCGGGCGGATCGGCAGATACCACCATCACAGCCGAAATGCTGCCCGATGAAATCGGCTCCAGCATGCCATTGCCAGGCAACCATGGATCTGAACTGTTAATGTCACTGCCACTCCGGGAAGCCCGGGAAATCTTCGAGCGGGATTATCTCCTATCGCAAATCAGCCGGTTCGGCGGAAATATCTCACGCACTGCTGAATTCGTTGGCATGGAACGTTCAGCTTTGCACCGCAAGCTGCGCGCCCTTGGTGTCAGTTCTGATCAACGTGCCGCCAGCGCCCAATCCAATTCCGGGAGCTGACAAAAACACCGAGACGCAGCCAAGACAGGCAAGCATGAAGATATGCCTGAGTTTACAACTCACACTGATCGCGACCTTGAAACACTGGTGCGCGAAATCAATGATTGCCGCATCTGCCTGGACACACCAGATGCGGTGCCGCTGCCGCACGCGCCCCGCCCGGTTCTACGTGTCTCTTCAACTTCGCGTATCGTCATCTGCGGCCAGGCGCCCGGAACACGCGTTCACGCTTCAGGCAAACCGTTTGCCGATCCGTCCGGTGTGCGTCTGCGCCAATGGATGGGGGTGAATGAAGCTGAATTCTATAACACTACCCATATTGCAATCGTGCCCATGGGATTTTGCTTTCCGGGACTTAATGCAAAAGGGGCCGATCTGCCGCCACGGCGGGAATGTGCACGTACATGGCGGCACCAGGTGTTTGATCTTCTACCACGGCCCAAGCTCGTTTTACTTGTGGGCTTTTATGCGCAGAAATGGCACCTCGGCGAACGCTGCAAAGCAAATCTGACCGAAACCGTCAAACATTGGCAAACCTATCTTGATGGCACGCCCAAGTACATTCCCATGCCGCATCCGTCCTGGCGCAACAATGCCTGGCTCAAAAAAAATCCCTGGTTTGAGGACGAAGTTCTGCCCGATATGCGTTCACGCGTCTCAGAGATATTACGCGATTCCGGCCGATAACCGCCGCCAATCCTGATCAATGGGATCGCTTCATTTAAGACAGGGATCTTCAATTTCATACACAAGACCGCCCCACAACAGGGGATTTCAGGTTTTAAGCACTTGCTGCAAGGCGCAGGCTTGGTTAACCGATAGATATGAGCGACACATTGATTCCCGCAGGTGGCGGCCCTGTTGAACCCGTCAATCTTCGTGAGGCGTTGGAAGAACGCTATCTCGCCTACGCGTTGTCAACGATTATGCACCGGGCCTTGCCGGATGTGCGTGACGGCCTCAAGCCAGTTCACCGGCGCATTCTTTTTGCGATGCGGGAATTGCGGCTGAACCCCGATCAAGCCTATAAAAAATGCGCCAAGATTGTCGGTGAGGTGATGGGTAACTTCCACCCTCACGGTGACCAGGCCATCTACGACGCGCTTGTGCGTCTGGCCCAGTATTTTGCCGTGCGCTATCCGCTTGTCGACGGGCAGGGAAATTTTGGTAACATCGATGGTGATAATGCGGCTGCTATGCGATACACCGAAAGCCGTATGACACAAACGGCTCTCTCGTTGCTCGACGGAATCGACCAGGAGACGGTTGATTTCCGCCCGACATACGACTCTGCCAATGAAGAACCCGTTGTTCTGCCATCTGCATTCCCGAACCTGCTTGCGAACGGGTCGTCCGGTATTGCGGTGGGTATGGCAACCAATATTCCGCCGCACAACGCAGAAGAACTCTGCAATGCCCTGTTGCATTTGATCAAACACCCCGGCGCGACCGTCGAGAAGCTAATCGAATATATCCCTGGTCCTGACTTTCCAACCGGCGGTGTGCTTGTTGAAACTCCTGAGAACATCGTTGAGGCCTATAGAACGGGCCGTGGCGGTTTTCGTTTGCGGGCGAAATGGATCAAGGAAGACATGGGCCGCGGTGGCTATCAGATCGTCATCACAGAAATTCCCTATCAAGTGCAAAAATCCAAGCTGGTTGAAAAGCTGGCTGATCTCATTACCGAACGAAAACTCCCGCTCATCGGCGACGTTCGGGATGAAAGTGCTGAAGATATAAGGCTTATTATCGAGCCGAAGTCACGCACGGTGGACCCGATCGTAATGATGGAGAGCTTGTTCAAACTTTCCGAACTGGAAACACGATTCGGCTTGAATATGAATGTGCTGTCGGCCGGTCAGGTGCCGAATGTGCTTGGCCTGCGTGACGTGCTACAGCAATGGCTTGACCATCGCATGGTAGTTTTGACACGGCGATCTGAATACCGGCTCAAAAAGATTGCGCATCGACTGGAAGTGCTTGACGGTTATCTGATTGCGTTTCTGAACATTGACGAGGTTATTCGCATCATCCGCTTCGAAGACGAGCCGAAGCAAAAGTTAATTGCAACATTCAATTTGTCAGAAATCCAGGCCGAAGCAATCCTTAACCTGCGATTGCGTGCCCTTTCCAAACTTGAGGAGATGGAACTTCGCGCCGAACACGACCGCCTGAGCGACGAACAGCGTGCACTGCTTGAGCTGCTTGCTTCTGAGCAACTGAAGTGGAACAAAATCTCAGAGGAAATTTCCGACGTTCGGGAGAGATACTCCAAGAAAACAGAGCTTGGCGCGCGGCGGACACAATTCTCACAAGCGCCTGAGATCGAGGCAGATCTTGAACAGGCCATGATCGAAAAAGAGCCTGTCACGGTTATCATTTCAGAAAAAGGGTGGTTGCGCGCTCTCAAAGGCCACCAGGATGACCTGTCCCGGCTTGATTTCAAGCAAGGTGATAAACTGCGCACCGCCATCAAGGCATTTACAACAGACCGTCTTCTGGTGTTTGCAACCAATGGCCGTTTTTTCACGCTCGGTTGCGATCAGCTTCCAGGCGGGCGCGGACATGGTGAACCCGTACGTCTGATGATTGATCTTGAGGAAAAGAACGGCATCGCCGACGTGTTTGTGCATAAGCCAGGACGCAAGCTGCTTGTGGGCTCAAGGGCAGGTTACGGTTTTGTTGTGAGTGAGGATGACATTGTCGCCTCAACAAGAAAGGGAAAGCAGGTTTTGAATGTGACCATGCCGGATCAGGCAAAGCTCTGTGTTCCTGCCGATGGCGACATGATTGCGACGGTTGGCGAAAATCGCAAGCTTCTTGTTTTCACACTTGGTGAGATTAACGAGATGGCGCGTGGCAAAGGTGTCATATTACAGCGCTTGAAGGACTCAGTACTATCTGATGCGCGCGTGTTTGACGGCAAATCCGGCTTAACTTGGCTTGATGCGGCAGGCCGTCAGTTCACGCTATCCCTTGAGGAACTCGGGGACTGGTATGGCCTGCGCGCCCAGGCTGGAAAGCCCGCGCCCAAAGGTTTTCCACGCTCAAATAAATTCGGACCAGCGTTTGGCTGATATTTTGTATTTGCCCTGTCGTTCGCGGATATGCAGGTAAAATATTTGCGTCATCAGCCAACATCGTCATAATACCACCGCATAGAATCTCGCACTGCGCCGGCGCAGAAACGAAACAATATGCATAGCGAAGGAAAAATGCGATGTCCGAGACAATTTATCGTGTTCCACCTGAGTGGTCGGCGCGGGCGTGGGCTGGTGAAAACGAATACCAAGAGATGTATCGGCGTTCAATCGAAGATCCAGGTGGTTTCTGGGGCGATGAAGGCAAGCGAATTAATTGGATTAAACCTTACACCAAGGTTAAGAATACCTCTTATGAGCCGCATAATATTTCTATCAAATGGTATGAAGACGGTACGTTGAACATCTGTGCCAATTGCGTTGACAGGCATATTTCAGAACGCGGCGATCAGGTGGCGATCATCTGGGAAGGCGATGATCCCGCAGAAGACGAAAAGATTACATATAATCAGCTGCTTGAGCGCGTTTCCAGATTTGCCAATGTGCTGCTGGCCAATGGCGTCCAAAAAGGCGATCGCGTTACGATATACATGCCGATGATCCCCGAGGCTGCCTATGCAATGCTGGCGTGCGCCCGCATTGGGGCAGTGCATTCCGTTGTCTTCGGTGGTTTTTCGCCTGATAGCCTTGCCGACCGTATTTTAGATGCCGGCTCCAATTTTGTCATAACTGCTGATGAGGGCGTGCGCGGCGGCCGCCGCATTCCGCTTAAAGCCAATACGGATGCAGCGATTGTCAAAGCAGGCAAAAGCGATCTCAAGGTCCTGGTGATTAAACGAGCAGGCGCCCCTGTCGACTGGGCACCGGGACGCGACCTATGGCTTCATGAAGAGCTTGTGAAAGTCACCGCAGACTGCCCACCAGTGGAAATGGGCGCAGAAGATCCGCTTTTTATCCTTTATACCTCAGGTTTGACCGGCAAACCGAAAGGCGTTCTGCACACCACAGGCGGCTACATTACCTGGGCTTCAGTCACGCATCAGTATGTCTTTGATTATCAGGATGGTGATATCTACTGGTGTACCGCAGACGTCGGCTGGGTGACCGGTCACAGTTACATACTCTATGGCCCGCTGGCCAATGGCGCCACGACCTTGATGTTCGAGGGGGTACCGAATTATCCGAATGAATCACGCTTCTGGCAGGTTGTCGACAAATGGTCGGTCAATACATTTTATACGGCACCAACGGCAATTCGTGCGCTGATGGGTGCCGGAGATGATTTCGTAAAAAATACCCAGCGCTCTTCTTTGCGGTTGCTCGGTTCCGTGGGTGAGCCCATTAATCCAGAAGCCTGGGAATGGTATCACAGGGTTGTGGGCGAAGGCCGCTGCCCGATTGTCGATACCTGGTGGCAAACTGAAACCGGCGGCATCATGATCACGCCACTTCCAGGTGCAACGCAGCTGAAGCCCGGTTCTGCAACACGGCCATTTTTCGGCGTTCAGCCGGCCCTTGTTGATAAGAAAGGCGCGGTACTTGAAGGCCCTGCCAATGGCAATCTCGTCATAATGGACAGTTGGCCAGGGCAGATGCGCACCGTTTACGGGGATCATGATCGCTTTGTGCAGACGTATTTTTCGACCTATCCCGGCATGTATTTTACCGGCGATGGCTGCCGCCGCGACGCTGATGGCTACTATTGGATTACGGGCCGCGTTGATGACGTTATTAACGTATCCGGGCACCGCCTCGGAACGGCTGAAATAGAATCCTCGCTGGTTGCGCATCCGAAGGTATCTGAAGCTGCAGTCGTGGGATATCCGCACGATGTCAAAGGTCAGGGTGTTTATTGCTATATCACACTGATGGCTGGTGAAGATTATAGCGAAGATCTCAAGAAAGACCTGATCGCATGGGTCCGCAAGGATATTGGCCCAATCGCTTCTCCCGATCTTATTCAATTTGCGCCAGGCTTGCCCAAGACGCGTTCCGGCAAGATTATGCGCCGCATCCTGCGTAAGATTGCCGAAGATAATTTCGCCAATCTTGGGGATACCTCAACGCTTGCGGAACCAGCTGTGGTTGATGATCTTATCGAACACCGGCAAAATCGTGGTTGATCGCATCTTTGACGAGACCATCAGCGTGGTCAAGCCATTGCTTCTGAGCGCACCGATAAAAGGCATGGTCTGCCGGACACCGCCCAAAAGTTTCATGGTACCGTCGTTGATCTGATGACGGAGTTGGCCGAAAAGACCAAAGGCAAACGAATCGCAATCTGATCCCAGGATGTGACGCCTGGGAGGCATTCATAAATCTGCCCGGCGTCGTGAAAAGCACCACATCACAGGGCTGGGCAATTTATGAGTGATTATCTGTTTCACTTGGCACTACATGTAAGTGGCAAATAATATGAGACCCTCCCACTTTGAGCGTTTTAATGTTCGGATACAGCCGGCTGCCCTTTGGCTTCCCGCATGAAATTGGCAAAGCGGGTAAAGAGGTAATGACTATCTTGGGGACCTGGACTGGCTTCAGGATGGTACTGAACTGAAAAAACCGGCATTCCGCTTAGCCTGATACCACAATTGGTACCATCAAAGAGCGATACATGCGTTTCCTCAACACCATCCGGCAGTGTATCTTGATCAACCGTGAAGCCGTGGTTCATAGAGGTGATTTCAACTTTTCCAGTTATTTTATCCTTCACCGGATGGTTCGCACCATGATGCCCTTGATGCATTTTCTTTGTCTTTGCGCCGGCCGCCAGCCCCAACATCTGATGGCCAAGGCAGATGCCAAACATAGGCTTGCCAGATTGTATGAGTTTTACAATTTCAGGAACGGCATAAACGCCTGTGGCAGCAGGATCACCAGGACCATTTGACAAGAAAATACCGTCGGGGTTATGCGCCAAAATCTCTTCCGCCGTCGTTTTCGCCTGTACAACGGTGACCTCGCAGCCAGCAGAAGCAAGACATCGTAAAATATTCCGCTTCAAGCCATAATCTACTGCAACAACGCGAAATGCAGGATTTTCCAGCTCTTGATAGCCTTTGCTCCAATCCCAGCGCATTTCCTTCCAAGTGTAGGACTGCCCTGTCGTGACCTGAGGAACGAGGTCAAGACCAACGAGGCCGCTCCACGACGCAGCTTCCTGCTTCAGAGCTTCAAAGTCAAACACACCATCATCGCTATGTGCAAGCACTGCGTTAGGCATTCCCGTTTCACGGATGAGTGTTGTCAAAGCCCGTGTATCAACGCCTGCAATTGCAATGATATTGCGTGATTGCAGCCACTTATCGAAATGCTCAAGCGCACGGTAATTTGACGGATTAGTTATATCTGCACGCAGCACACAACCGCGAGCTCCCGCAGCTTCAGACAGGTTTGACGTTTCCATATCATCTGGATTAACCCCGACATTTCCAATATGCGGGAATGTGAAGGCGATGGTCTGGCCCGTATAGCTCGGATCAGTCAGGATTTCCTGGTAACCAGTCATCGCCGTGTTGAAACAGACTTCACCAATGGCCTTGCCTCGCGCACCAAGCCCGATACCACGAAGCACGCGACCATCAGCCAACACCATTACAGCCGTTGGCCGCGCTTCACTCCAGGGTGCAGGATCATTTAAAGCAGAATTGGCTATAACCACAGAGTAACTCCGAGCATTTTACATCACAAATGGCGATGCATTCATGTCACAATATTTACACTAAGTGAATAATCTTGCACGGTATATGTGACGCTAAGCTGTGAATCAATCATTTATCATTAGCAGAATCACGGTGATTTGCGCAAATTTATCAGGATTTCAGTTCACATAAACCCAGACATCTGGATTTAGGGGATGACGCCATGAGACAGCAGATTACAGTCGCGACAAAGATTGCACTCAAAGAAGGCGATAAGCGCCGTCTATCTACTTTGCGCTTGATTTCTGCCGCTATTAAAGACCGCGACATCGCCTCACGCGTCAATGGTAAGGGGGAAAGCACAGGCAAGAAAGTGGCTGAACCATGCGAAATTCTGCAACTCTTGCAGAAAATGGTTAAGCAACGCCGCGAAGCCATGGCAACGTATAGCAAAGCTGGACGTGAAGAACTTGCCGAACAAGAAGCATTTGAGATTTCTATTATTGAGGAATTTTTACCAGCCCAAATGTCAGAAGATGAAATACGGGCTGCAGTTGCCGGAACGATTGAGGCTGAAGGTGCATCCAGTTTAAAAGATATGGGGCGCATCCTGACTTCACTGAAGGGCAAGTATGCGGGACAAATGGACTTTTCAAAAGCGAGCGCGTTCGTGAAAGAACTCTTATAGTAAAACGACTATCTTTATTTCCATATATAAAATACCTGGCTGTACATAAGTGTTCATTTTTTTTACAAAGGCCCACAGCGAACAGATCTACTGCTTGTGCCGAAGCACCTTCATTGCTTGAACAACACAACAACGCGCATGCCCGGTAACAATGGCGGTTTGTCATCCAAAACGATGTAGGTCTTCACAATTTCCACATCGCGAGGCTTGCTTGACCCGCGCAAACCAAGTCCAGGCATGCTGATGCGTGGCGCAAGGCGAATAACACGCCCGGAATAACTCTGATTTTCAAAGGCGTCCGAGCGGATGAGGACGGCTTGCCCTTTTCGAATCCGGCTGATATCGCGCTCTTCGACTTCGGCCGTAACTTCCAGTTTTTCAAGATTACCAATAACAGCTGCAGGCTCCAGGCTCGCTGGATTTGAAATTTCACCAGACCTGATTCCCAATTGCAGAACTGTGCCACTGGCTGTCGCCCTAATCCGGGTTTTCTCATAGGC
>CAYUYL010000090.1:0-9665 GCA_964449195.1 uncultured Filomicrobium sp. | reverse complement strand
AGGAGAATTGTAAGATTGAGAAATGCTTAGATTTTTATTGGGACAGACTCTAAGGCTGAAGCGAGAAATAACGTCGTTTCACAGTATTGGTGAATTGCACGCAGCTGTGAGTGACGCACCATGCGTAAATGCTGACCCTAAACATATCTCGTTTAGGCATCGGATTAAATGGGTTCTGAAATGGACACGTTTCCCAGCTCAAGATAGTGTCGGTGGAGGCAAGCTCTCCTAATGATGCTTTGAACGCAACCGCAGCTCAATCCAGATCTGATCGAAGAATCCGCGCCACACCGCTCTATATGAACTTTGCGAACGGTGAAATGGTGTGATTGAGTGTTCTATTTCTAATAACTTTCGGGCATTCCAGCCGTTTACGAATTTTCCGGAACTTATTCCGCCAAAATCCCTTATGTATCAAAAGAGTCGCATAAACCACCTTGGTCCCCTATATAATAAAGCTGGAGACGACTTCATCATTGGTGATATCTTCGTACTGAAATCCGGCTTTCGTCATTTTTTCATTTAAGATTTCGAAATTTTCTGGCTCTGGCGTCTCAATCCCTAAAAGAATTGACCCGAAATTGCGTGCTGATTTTTTGAGATATTCAAAGCGGGCAACGTCATCATCGGGTCCCAGTAAATCTAGGAATTCACGAAGCGCGCCGGGTCTCTGGGGCAAGCGAAGAATATAATATTTCTTGCGTCCTGAAGCTTTAAGTGCGCGTTCCTTAACCTCTGGCAGACGTTCGAAATCAAAGTTGCCGCCTGATGTCAGGCAGACAACAGCTTTGTTTTTCAGCATGTCAGACGGAATATAGCGTAGTGCATCCACTTCCAGAGCGCCGGCAGGTTCCAGTACGATACCCTCAATGTTAAGCATCTCAATGATGGTTTCGCAAAGCTTGTTTTCGTCGATGAGTATAACATCTTCGGCTTTGTAGCCCCGAAGAAGATCAAAATTGCTTGTGCCAATCTGCGCAACTGCGGCACCATCAACAAAGTTATCAATTTGCGGGAGCTTAACACGTTTCCCACTTTCCAGACTCTGCTTCAAACTCGCAGCACCGGCTGGCTCGACCAGAATAACTTTTGTTTTTGGAGAGAGAGACGACATAATCTGCGTAACGCCCGCTGCAAGACCTCCACCGCCAACCGGAATGATCAAGATATCGATAGGTTCAGGAGATTGATCCAAGATCTCCAGGCCAACAGTGGCCTGCCCCTCGATTATATCGAGATGATCAAATGGTGGCACAAAATGTGCCTTGATATCGTCAGCGAAGGCCCGTGCAGCAATATTGCACTGATCAAAAATATCGCCCTCGAGTCGAATATCGACATGGGCACCGCCAAAAACCTGCGTTTTATGTATCTTTTGTTTCGGCGTTGTTACAGGCATGTAGACTGTTCCCTTTACATCGAAGTGCCGGCATGCAAAGGCAAAACCTTGAGCATGATTGCCCGCAGAGGCGCAAACGAATTTGCTATCCTTGCTGACACGATCCAGGGATTTACGGAAAAAATTGAACGCACCCCGCAATTTATAGCTGCGAACCGGGGTTAGGTCTTCACGCTTTAGATAAATCCTCGCGCCATACCGGGCGCTTAAAAACGCGTTGAGTTGTAATGGTGTTGGCTCGAATATTTGACGTTTATCTATAGCAGTGGCTGCAGACAGCACGGCCGAGACAAAATCAATCGATTTGTCGTTGGTCGGCGCAGAACGCGATATTGTTTTCTTTGATGTTTTTTTGGACTTCACGTTCATAGCACCCTTGTGTCGGACTTCGAATATAGTGGTTCATGCTCGGAAAAAAGTTTTAATCAAATCATGACAGCCCATTTGGAAAATTAAGCCATAAGCAAGCGCGGTGTATATAAATCTTGCAGTGGACAACCTGCAGACATGCAAAATGAGTCCATTAAGCACCATAACATGTTTGTTCCTTTATACCGTATTGAGCGCATGAAAGAGCGCAGCGTCTTTTTTGCAGTAATGTAACCCAGATAATGTTCTAGTTTCGCAAACGCTTGCTTCCCGGACGAAGACTGTCTAGCGTTTGTGAAACTAGAATAGAATCAAAAGCCTATCTAGTATTTCGGGGAAGACGCTTCTGGTACGGCGCGCCATAAGCCGGAACGCAAGTGCAAGGGCGTGTATCCGGAAGGCCTGGCTGATATGAGCAATTATAGAAATACCGCATCCCAGGTATTGGCAAATACGATGTAAAAGTGGCTTTGACCACAAAGTGTCCAATTCTTACGATTTATACACGCAATGATTGAAGCCTATGGAAAATTATCTTTCTATGTACTACGTCTAACACACGCAATACATGTGTCTTTGAAAAGCAGCGTATCTGTTGTTTTGAGATCTGATTGATGCAGCCGAGACCAAGACCCGAAGATTACGATTTCGATCTCGAAGAGACGTTGGATGCCGTTGTCGGTATTACAGCTGTAATACCGGATGATGCCATGACAGCCGACGTCTTGGGAACAGAGCGCTCCGGAAACGGTGTGATCATTGATGATGGCCTAATACTCACCATCGGCTATCTGATAACAGAAGCGGAAACGATATGGCTTAGTCTTTCGGATGGAACGGTCGTTCCAGGCCATGTGCTGGGCTATGATCAGTGTACCGGCTTTGGACTGGTTCAAGCATTGGCACGTTTAAAGAAAAATGGCTTAAAATTCGGAGATTCGAGCGCGGTGGGCATCGGTGAAGAGGTCGTTGTCTGCGGTTATGGAGGGCTTGATCATGCCGTGGTCGCGCAGATCGTTGCGAAGCAGGAGTTTGCCGGTTACTGGGAATATTTACTTGACGAAGCAATTTTTACTGCACCGGCTCATAAACACTGGGGCGGAACAGCCATCGTCAATACGGCCGGCGATATTATCGGCATTGGGTCCTTGCAAGTGCAACAAGCTGATTCCGATAGCAACGATCTTGGTTTGAACATGGTCGTGCCAATTAATCTTTTAAAGCCCATTCTACATGACCTTAAAACCATAGGCCGCAGGTCTGCGCCTGCGCGTCCATGGCTCGGTATTTATGCGGCGGACGTGAACGATAATATCCTTGTTGCTGGAATTGCCTCCGGCGGGCCTGCAGATAACACAGAACTTGCCATCGGTGACATTATCGTATCCGTGGATGGACGCCATGTATCCGATCTAGCGCAGTTATTCCGTTACATTTGGTCACTTGGCGACGCGGGCGTGGATGTTCCACTTCGAGTCCACCGTGAGGGCCATGCTTTGGATGTTGTGATCGAGTCAGTTGATCGGCTCGATCTTCTGAAACCGCCAATCATGCATTAACATCGTGCCTGTTTGATATGGCAAAGCAAACACAAATGCACTTGGCGATACTATTTGAGAAGGCTACTTGATAATCTATTGCCGCTGTGGCGTGTTCCCGGAAAGGCGGCTGGTCTCCACACACGTCTAATGTTCAAATGGCATGCGCTGCCTGGCAATATGCGCGGTGGCGTTTATATGCTTGCTGCAGTATTTTTCTTTTCAATCATGATTGCGCTGATTAAAACCATAGGTCAACGCCTTCACGTCACGGAAATTCTTTTTTTTCGCCAGTTGACAATGATTGTCATTGCTGCGCCAGTTATTTTACCCGATTTCCCGCGTTCTCTCCATACAGCGCGCCCCGGACTTCAGGCGCTTCGCATTGCGATTGCTTTTTTTGCGATGGTCCTTGGTTTTTCTGCATTCATCCACCTGCCATTTGCGGAAGTCACAGCGATTACATTTGCCAAGACGTTCTTTATAACCGTGCTTGCAATCGTGCTGCTGGGGGAAACGGTTGAGCCGCGCCGTTGGGGGGCTGTCATCGTCGGTTTTCTAGGCGTTGTAATTATTGCCTGGCCCACAGGCGCCGGAGCTTTCAACCTTTATGGTCTGATGGCGATCGTCAGTTCGGCCTGTGTTGGTACCGTCATTATTATCATTCGGATCTTGAGCCAAATCGATAAACCGATCACCATTATGACCTATCAGGCCGTGGGCGTTGGCTTTTTAATGATACCGCCTACCATCTTCTTTTGGAAAACCCCGACCTCAGGTGAATTCATAACACTTATAGTTATTGGTGTGCTGTCTGCTTTGGGCCAGTATTGCAATATCTTAAGCTTAAGAGTTGCCGAAGCCAGCTTTGTCGGACCGTTTGATTATGTGCGCCTTGTGTATGCTGTGATTTTCGGCTTTTGGCTGTTCAACGAATGGCCCGATCAGCGTGTGTTTTGGGGGGCAGCACTCATCGTTTCCGCTGCAGCCTATACACTTCATCGAGAACGCATGCAGAACCAAAACGTAGAAAATAAGTAGATCAAAGCAGGCCGTTAAAAGCTGTTTATGGAAGAAATAAGAGGAAAATCATTGGCGGCTCTGTAAATCTAACATGCTGCCACTTCACATAGTGTATATCGAATAAGTGTGCAGGTATTCCTAGATGATATCACTGGAAATATAGTCAGGCTGGCAGCTGCAACTCAAGTGTCCTGATAGCCGGACCTTGAGCTTCATAGCCCTGTGCGATTAAAGTTCCTTGAGCAGCATCACTCATCATAACAAGTCTTGTGCGATCATTAAGTATAGGCGGTTTCAGCCATGCGAATGCACCATCCATTTCGCAGGCTGATTGGAGAACCTGGCGTGTCATATCCTCAACCCGGCCTGAACTGTTTAAGCCGCGTTCGCGCCCTGACCAGCCAGGCGCCTGCCAGGAATTCGCCGCCGCCTTTGCGCCGTCATAGACATAAGCCGTCTCCTCCTTTCGCTCGATAATGCACAGCTCATTTGCGTGAACGCCGGCCAGGGAAAAAATGGCGGGCGCAGCAATTGGCGTTTCGATCAGGCGTTGCCGGGCATCGTTGTAGTCAGCTGATTGCTCGAAAACCTCGCGGAGAACATGAGCTGGTGCTGGGTGTGGTGTTTGCCAAATCCTGATCTTGTCTGCCAGCCAGTCGAATGGGTAAAAACCACCACCGCGTTTGGCCATTGGGGCCTGATTAAGCGCAGCTGAAAAACGCTCAGGCGCCAGGGCCTGCAGCACGCCCGTATATCCGGGCCATGTCATAGTTACGAACGGACCGCCAGGATATCCTGCAACTTTGACCGCCATGATATGGCGGCCCAGCCCAGGTGTACGCCAGTCAAGCACGCGGGCCAGGCGTGCGCTTTTATGATCCGGTGCAGAGTACACACCAACCGTACAACCCCATTCATAATTCACGGACAGGAAATAAGCACCGGGGCGGCTAAGCCGCGCGGCAATCCTGTCGATTTCACCCAGATGCGCGTTATTCCACTTGACAAGCCATTGGCGTGACAGGTGATCGAGAACCTTTAAGATGTGTTGGGGCGCGTGATGTGTGGCGCTATCTATCAGCACATGGGCGCGTTGTTCGTCCGCCACCAGGCTTTCATAGGGAAACTCCCGTCCTGCTTCGATGACCGGAATTGTCGGTAGTTGCTGCATTCTTCTTCCAACCACATCATTTTGAGCATGCCGTACGCGCAAGAAACGCCTATGACTGATTGACTTTTCCCCGTTTTACAGAGATATATAACGCTTAAGCTGAAAAGCGCTGCCCGAGGCTTACAGCATTAGGCTGAAGAATATCGCTGCTTCGATGACACGATATATTCCCAACTTGATGGGGAGATTTGAAGCACGATTTCAGAACACGAATATGTTCATGACATAAGTTCGCAGGCAACTGCGACGCCATAGGGCGCGGCAAGAATTAGGGAACGAATATGTACGCTGTGATTAAAACCGGCGGCAAGCAATACCGTGTTGCAGCCGACGATATTCTTGAAATTGAACGTCTGGATGGTGAAGCAGGCTCAACAGTTGAGTTTTCAGATGTGCTGATGGTTGGCACTGGAGAAGATATCAAAATCGGCACCCCGATTGTAGAAGGGGCCAAAGTTATTGCTGAAGTCGTTGATCAGACGCGCGGCCCCAAGTTGATTGCCTTCAAGAAGCGCCGCCGTCAGAATTCACGCCGCAAGAAGGGACATCGGCAGAATCTGACAAAGATCCGTATTACCGAAATAAGCGCTTAACGCAGACATCGAACATTTAAATCGCCATGCTGTGCAAAAATGTTCAGCTTTGGGCGATTGAAAATGAGCCAAGTAATTTGATAAAAGGGTTTTGCAGTTATAAACGGCGTCATAGCGCTGTTTAGTTTGCATCATCTGCCTGAAAGGATTTGAGAGATGGCACATAAAAAGGCAGGCGGTTCATCACGCAACGGCCGTGATTCAGAATCCAAACGTCTCGGTGTGAAAAAGTTTGGCGGCGAGCACGTAATTCCTGGAAACATCATTTGCAGGCAGCGTGGCACAAAGTGGCATCCAGGCTATAATGTCGGCATGGGTAAGGACCATACGATTTTTGCCAAAACTGAAGGCCACGTCAAGTTTGCCACAAAGCGTAACGGCCGCATGTATGTTTCGGTTGACCCTATCGCTGCCGAGGCAGCGGAATAGCCCATCAGGCACGCGGTACACATATGTCATCGCATGAAGGGGATGGGTAACCATCCCCTTTTTTATTCGAGCACTCTGAATTTTGAGTTCTGGCAATGAGTGAACTTGAATTCGTAAATGAAATCAAAGCGGAGCGTTTGTTGCTACGCCGTTTGAGGCATCAAGATGCACCAGAGATCACGAAACTCATCAGCAATTGGAATGTCATTCAATGGCTCTCCAATCCGCCATACCCCTATCAGCTGAGTGATGCCGAGGCGTTCATTGCGCGTGTGAGCTCCGAGCAGACGACGTGGAACAAAGTCAGGCTGGCCATCGAAATTGATGGTGCGCTGGCAGGTATGGTCGGCCATGAACCCAATGCGTGCGGAACGCTTTTGGGATATTGGCTGGGAGAGCCTTACTGGGGCAAAGGTTATATGACCGAAGCTGTTGGTATATTTTTGAAATCTTATTTTGAGGTGGCAGATAACAATAAGATTGTCAGTTGCGTTTTACGCGGCAATGAGGCTTCGCTTCGTATCCAACGCGCGTTCGGCTTTGAAACTGTTGGTGAAAGCGAGCTGTTCTGCGCGCCCCACGGTTCTTTGCGACCGTCCATTAGTACGCATCTGAGCCGTGAAAATTACGAGGCAAAACTGAGATGAAATTCCTTGACCAGGCCAAGATTTACATAAAATCCGGCAAGGGCGGCGATGGGTGCCTGTCGTTCCGGCGCGAGAAATTTATTGAGTATGGCGGCCCCGACGGTGGGGACGGCGGCAAGGGCGGTGATGTCTGGGTGGAATGCGTCGCCAATCTCAATACGCTGATTGACTATCGTTATCAGCAACATTTCAAGGCTGAGAATGGCCGCCCGGGCATGGGAAAGAACCGCGCGGGCGCCAACGGGGATGACTGTGTGATCAAGGTGCCGCCCGGTACACAGGTCTATGACGAGGATCAGGAAACGATCATTGCTGATTTAAAAAAGCCAGGTGAGCGTGCGCGCATCGCTAGGGGGGGCAATGGCGGCTTTGGTAATGCGCACTTCAAATCGGCTACCAATCAGGCACCGCGCCGCATTAATCCCGGATTATCCGGTGAAGAGCTAACCATATTGTTGCGCTTGAAATTGATCGCTGATGCAGGTCTTGTCGGGCTGCCAAATGCTGGAAAGTCAACATTCCTGGCGGCAGTATCTGCAGCAAAGCCAAAAATCGCCGATTATCCATTCACCACGCTGCACCCAAACCTTGGCGTAGTTCGTGCCGGTGAGCACGATTTTATCTTAGCCGATATTCCCGGTCTGATCGAAGGGGCAAACGATGGCGTTGGTCTTGGCACACGTTTTCTGGGGCATATCGAGCGTTGCCGTGTGCTGTTGCATCTCATCGATGTTACGGAAGACGATGTCGCCGGTGCCTATCACACAATCCGCAGTGAGCTTGAGGCCTATGGCGCAGACCTCACCCAAAAGCATGAAATTATAGCCCTTTCAAAGTGCGACGCTGTTGGCGAAGAGATGTGTCGCGCAAAAGCTGACACTCTGCGACATGCAACCGGCACCAATGTGATGCAGATCTCAACCGTCTCGGGTGATGGCGTTCGCAACGCACTGTTTGCCCTGTCCGCCGCGATTCAACAGGCTAAAGATGAAGAACGCGCCCGCGAAGAAGCTGACCAACCACGCCAGTCCTGGCGTCCATGAGGTTGACGATATGCTGTGCATGTCAGGTTATCCGTAGGCTTTCGGACACTCGCCGGGGGGAGGAAACTCCTGCGCAGACAGGTGTCCGAAACTCTCGAAAGAAGAAACCCGTGGGTGGTTGTAGCAGGCTGTTAGAGATTGCGGCGTGACGCGTGTAACGGGATAGATCGCTAATAAGCCCCGCCTTCGACCCTGCAAACGGTGGTTTAGCATAGACGAACGATTTGTGCCGATACAATGTCCGCAGGATGTACTCCCAAAATGCGGAACATGCCCCGCAGTTTTCCGTATCAAAACCGCAGAGTCCGCTCTACGGAATGAAAGCAATAGCCTAATAGCCTGTCTCTTTACTGTTTGGTGGAAGTATGCAAACTTAAGTTAATAAAATATTACGCCAAATCATGCCTCAGTCAGCGATGAAATTAGCTAAGTCTTTGCGATATGTCCTAAAGTGGGCAAGCATATTGATTTGTTTCATGACCGTTTTCACGGCCAACCGGGTGGCTGGCCAGGCACCAAACGCTGTATCTGGTTTAGGTTTTGTTGAACCTGCCGGAGGGGTAATAAGATTAAGCGGTCCCGTGTCATCGGGCGCCGCCTCAGTTGCCGAATTGAAAGTTAAGGAAGGCGACTATATCTCCAAAGGGCAAATTCTTGCGCTTTTAGATAACCATGCACGCTTCAAAGCGGCTTTGGATAAAGCTCTCACAGACGTCGATATCAGAAAAGCAAGCCGCGCGCGTGTCATAGCCGGTGCAAGCACAAGTGAGCTTGACACACAAAAAGCAGCGATAAGCCAGATTGAAGTTGAACTTAACCTCGCGAGAACAGAATGTGCGAGACAAGTTGCACTCGCAAAAAAGAAAATAACATCCAAAGCGGCGTCAGAACGCCAGTGTGCCCAGCAGGATATCTTGCTGCAACGCCTGAAAGCAGCTCAATCCAAACTGGTAACATTATCGACTATTCGGAAAGAAGATATTACTCTGCGTGAAGCCGAGCTGAAGAATGCCTTGGCTGCTGTTGCCCTGGCGAAGGCTGAACTAGAAACAACACTGGTGCGCTCTCCAATCAACGGAAAAGTCCTTGTCGTCCATACGCAATCCGGCGAACGAATTACAGATAACGGTATCCTGGAAATTGGGCGTACGGACCAGATGTGGATTAGTGCCGAAATTTATGAGACTGACATTAGCCGCGTGTCGAAAGGACAAGCAGCTATCATTCAAAGCGATGGATTTACCGGCACGTTCCGTGGCATTGTTGAGCGGGTTGGACACATTGTTGGACAGAATAAGATTGTTGAAACAAAGCCGAGGGCGAACTTTGACACACGTGTCGTCGAGGTAAAGATCGCAGTTGATGCCGCCGATAGCGCACAAATTGCTCAACTCACCAACTTATACCAAGCGAATCTAACAATCATCCATAAATGGCCCAATCTCGTGAGGTG
>CAYUYL010000089.1:0-9698 GCA_964449195.1 uncultured Filomicrobium sp. | reverse complement strand
ATCCTGTCGCCTAAAGGCGAGGGGTTTACTGATCCCCTATTAAAGACTCTAAAGGGCTATATCAAGATGGTCGGAGTAGATATCCAGGCAATTCATTCTTATGGCTTAATTGGATCTCATCAGTATTGATTTGGCCAATCGAAATATTGGGATTGGCTATATTGTACATTTCCAATATTTCATCCCGGCACCATATCGCAATATTCTTTGAATTTGTGTTATGGACAGCCATCATTATAGCAATTTGCCAGACGAATTGACAGCAACTGCCCTCTACTACATTAGTGCGACTTAATATTTCGATGGTGCCAAATACTATCACTTATTTTTTGCCACTTTATCGCTACGCTTGTGATGGGTGCTTAGCACATCGCAGCCAAAGACCTGTTTGGAGTCTATCTACACGGAATGGACGTTATTGGCAACATTTTGTGTGCTTTTGACATGCTCTAACCTCATGCCCAGAGTAGTAGTTAAACTTATCTATAGCCTTTCATCACATACCGCATGTATTCTTTGAATGATAACGACCGTAACGGCTGTGTGGTTTTGCAGGCCGGGCGAAAAAATGTGGCTCGGTTTTTATGATTCCGTGCTCTATCCATCAAGCTCTCGCTTGCGGCTCCAAACCTTCGGCAAAACGGCGCCAGTTCTGCTGATAGTTGGCACAGGTGCGCCGGTTGCGGGCGATATCATCATCGGTGACTTCACGAACGATTTTACCGGGTACCCCCATGACAACAGAGCGTGGCGGTATGATTTTGCCCTCGGGGACAAGCGCGTGGGCGCCAATCATACAGTCCTCGCCCACGACCGCGCCATTGAGAACGATCGCCCCAATCCCGACCAATGCACCACGCTTAATCGTGCAGCCGTGCAACATGACCATATGACCGATGGTACACTCTTGCTCAATGGTCAGCGGAAATCCAGGATCAGTGTGCAGGACGCAGCCGTCCTGGACATTTGAACCGCGGCCGATGACGATTGGCTCGTTATCA
Source organism: uncultured Filomicrobium sp. (assembly GCA_964449195.1). GTDB lineage: Bacteria > Pseudomonadota > Alphaproteobacteria > Rhizobiales > Hyphomicrobiaceae > Tectiglobus. The sequence continues at coordinate 8,697 of CAYUYL010000089.1, read as the reverse complement.
CCGCGTATGACAGCATTGAACCACACACTGGCGTCATCTTTCAACTCAACATTGCCAACCACCGTGGCATTCGGCGCAACCCACCACTGTCCACTCTGCGCAGTGCGAACAGACGTGCCATCAAGGGTAAATAACGCCATGGCAGGACCTCTCTTTACTCAGGACTCATCAAGATCAATATCCAAAATCGCCATCTGGAATTGATAGCTCACCTCGCCATCCTCTTCCTCGCGATACAGCGGCGCCAAGAACTCATCACCTACAAACACTTCCGCCATATCATTTTTCTTTGCATGCGGAACCACCCGCAGACGATCGTTGCCAAACGTCTTACGTAAATAACGCTGCAGCTTTGGTGCATCGTCCTTGATCATATTAGCTCCTTAGTTTTCATTTGGATTGATTGGAACACCATCGCCAGCCTGCATCTCAAATCCTACCACTTAGATCAGGATTGCCAGACGCAAACATGTAACGAGGCCAGACAAGAGAATAAACCAGCTTATGGCGTCGGCGCGATCATGCCGTCTTTTGCATCAGTCAGCAAGCGGGATCCGCTGATCCATAAGACTTGCCGGTTCAGGACATCCGGCAGGCCCCACAACTTTCGCAGGCACACCGGCGACGGTCTGAGATTCTGGCACATCGTTCAGCACAACGCTGCCGGCAGCCACCCGGCTGCAAGAGCCGACCCGGATATTGCCCAGCACCTTGGCGCCGGCACCAATCATAACGTAATTCCCGATTTTAGGATGGCGGTCACCGCTTTCCTTTCCTGTTCCGCCAAGCGTCACACCATGCAGAATTGAAACGTTATCTCCAATTCTAGACGTTTCACCGACGACAATCCCATGGCCATGGTCAAGCATGATGCCTGCGCCGATCGTTGCGGCGGGATGAATATCTATGGCAAAGGTCCGTGATGACTGACTTTGTAGGTAAAGTGCAAAATCCCTACGCCCCTGGCGCCATAGCACATGGGCAAAACGGTGCGTCACAAGGGCGTGAAAACCTTTGAAATAAAGCAGTGGCTCCAGGTAGCGGCTGCACGCCGCATCACGATCGAACACGGCTGCCAGATCCGCCTGGAAAAGGCGGCTCAGGTCAGGCGTACTGTCAACGATTTCAAGAAATGTCTGATTGATCAGACCGGAACCAATGTCGTTATGATCCAGGAACTGGGCGATCCGGTAACAGACGACATCTTCAAGCCTGTTATGCGTCAGTACTGCTGCATGCAGAAAGCCATCAAGCGCAGGCTCAGCCGTAATTGCTCTCTCTGCTTCACAGCGCATTTCCTGCCAGATTGTATCAACCACGGCTACAGGTTTATCTGCTTTATCTGCCGCAGACTTCGAATAGGCCATCGAAAGTTCCGCCACGGCACAGCTTCCTTATTCATCATAATTCCGAGTTTATTTTGCTCAGAAAAATTAAGCAAACTTTCATCTCAATACGCTGCCGCTTATTCCGGATCGTATCGGTCAAATATGGCTCAAAGCTAACGGCTAATGGCATAACCAACAACTGCACCAATCAGTGGATAGACCGTTAAAGGTATTGGAATAACTCTATTCAAAGCCATCACAGCATCGGGAAATAGTGTCAGACTTGCGAGAGCGCAGGCAAAAATCAAGGCCGATGCAAAACTTGACAGCGTGGGCTGCCCGACATCATGTAAAATCCAAAACCCAATCAATCCGATAATCCAAACAACGGCTGCGTACACAACAGCAAGCATAAACAGATCAACCGGACCTTGTAATGGAATGTAGTTTTGAAGATGCATCACTGCATATGATGCAATTGAAAGGCCGACGAGCAGCTGAACCACGCTAAGCACAAGGCGTGCGAACATAACCCCAATCCCCTCGTCTCCCCACACATACGAGCAACATAAGACTGTTGCCCTTTTAGATAGAGCCTGTCAATAGCCAGATGCTTCTCTGCTTTACTTTAAAGAGCTGGCGTAACAAGGTCTCTACTATCAGGCGGCCGTATCCACATCAATTTGCGTATCGTAGTTCAAAACGGGGGCCAGCCAGCGCTCTGCGGCTTTGATCGACCACCCTTTGCGCTCGGCATAATCTTCCACCTGATCGCACTCTATCCGGCCAACACCAAAATACGCAGATTCCGGGTGCGCGAAATAAAGTCCGGAAACCGAAGCCCCAGGATGCATGGCATAACTTTCCGTCAAACGAATACCGGTTCGTGCTTCAGCATCGAGCAATCTAAACAGCGTTGCCTTTTCTGTGTGGTCAGGTTGTGCCGGATAGCCTGGTGCAGGGCGAATACCTTGATAATCTTCACGAATGAGCTCTTCGTTGGAAAGATCTTCGTCTGTGGCATATCCCCAAAACTCGCGCCGCACCCGCATATGCATATGCTCGGCAAATGCTTCAGCAAAGCGATCCGCCAAAGCCTTCAGCATGATGCGCCCGTAATCGTCTGTGGTTGCGATATGATGCTCCAGGGCTTCCTCTTCGCCAAGACCTGCTGTGACAGCAAATCCGCCAATGTAATCCGGCACCCCTGCAGACACCGGCGCGACAAAATCTGCAAGCGCCATGTGTGCCCGGTTGCGCCCCCGTTGACGTGCAATTTGCTGACGCAATGTGTGCAACCGCGCCAACTCACTCTGCCGCTGCTCGTCCGTATAAACAATGATATCATCGCCATCAGAGTTGGCTGGCCACAGGCCGATCACGCCACTGGCTGATAGCCATTTTTCCTCAACAATCCGGCTGAGCATGGCCTGCGCGTCATCAAACAACTTGCGGGCTTCCTCACCCACAGTCTTGTCGTCGAAAATGGCCGGGTAGCGGCCGATGAGCTCCCAAGTCGCAAAAAAGGGCGACCAATCGATGTAGGGAATCAGACTTTCGATATCGTAGTTGGGAAACGTAAGAGACCCCACAAGGTGAGGCCGAGGCGGTATATTTTGCCCCCAATCGATTGACTTAGCGTTGGCACGCGCATCTGCCAGCGTTACACGCTGCTTTCGCATTGCTCCAGCGAGATGCGCGTCACGCACCTTCTTATACTCTGCACGTTTAACGCCAATGAAGCTCTCGCGTGCTTCGTCGGAAAGCAGGCTGGACACAACCCCGACCGCACGACTGGCATCCGTAACATGAATGGCCTGACCACATGTGTAGTTAGGGGCGATTTTTACTGCCGTATGCACTTTGCTGGTAGTTGCCCCACCGATTAAAAGCGGCACCTTGAAGGCTCCGCGCTCCATCTCACTTGCAACCACGCACATTTCATCAAGCGACGGCGTAATCAACCCAGAAAGACCAATAATATCAACATTTTTTTCCTTTGCAGCATCAAGTATTGTGGCTGCAGGCACCATAACGCCAAGATCAATAACTTCATAGTTGTTACATTGCAGAACGACCCCAACAATATTCTTGCCAATATCGTGGACATCACCCTTTACTGTTGCGAGCAGAACCTTTCCAGCCGCCGGCAATGCATCAAGGCCGGACGCCGCTTTTTCTTCTTCCAGAAAAGGTTGCAGATACGCCACAGCTTGTTTCATAACACGCGCGGACTTCACCACCTGCGGCAGGAACATCTTGCCGGCACCGAACAGGTCTCCGACAACATTCATACCGGACATCAAAGGTCCTTCGATAACGTCCAGCGGCCGCTTGGAGGCTTTGCGTGCTTCTTCCGTGTCGCCCTCAATGAAGTCGGTAATGCCATGCACAAGAGCATGCTTAATACGCTCTGTAACATCACTCTTACGCCAGGCCTGATCCGGCGCCTTTCGCTTTTCACCGTCTCCCTTAAACCGTTGCGCTTCCGCAAGCAGCCGGTCTGTAGCATCCGCCCGGCGATTTAAAATAATATCTTCGCAAAGCTCTCTGAGATCAGGATCGATATCATCATAAATCGTGATCTGCCCGGCATTGACGATTGCCATATCAAGGCCGGCCTTAATGGCGTGATACAGAAATACCGAGTGCATAGCCTGGCGAACCGGCTCATTGCCACGAAATGAAAATGACAGATTGGAAATACCGCCTGAGACATGCGCGTGCGGCAAATTCTGACGAATAAGACGCGTCGCTTCAATAAACGCAATACCGTAGTCATTATGCTCTTCAATGCCGGTAGCAACAGCGAACACATTCGGATCGAAAATGATGTCTTCCGGTGGGAAGCCTACGTCCTGTGTTAATAGCTCATAGGCGCGTTTGCAGATCTCAAATTTGCGATCAATGCTATCAGCCTGCCCCTTTTCGTCAAAAGCCATAACGACAGTGGCTGCGCCATAACGCAGAACTTTATTGGCTTGTTCTTTAAAGAGCGCCTCACCTTCTTTCAGGCTGATCGAATTCACAATCGCTTTGCCCTGAACACATTTCAAACCGGCTTCAATGACGGACCATTTGGATGAGTCAATCATAATCGGCACGCGCGCAATATCAGGCTCTGACGCGATCAGATTGAGGAATTTAGTCATAGCATATTCGCTATCGAGCAACCCTTCATCCATATTTACGTCAATAACCTGGGCGCCGTTTTCAACCTGTTGGCGAGCTACGGCAACGGCACTCGCATAATCATCGGCGGCGATAAGCTTGCGAAACCTCGCGGAGCCCGTCACATTCGTCCGCTCACCGATATTAATAAATGCTGCTGCCGACTCAGTCACAATTCTTTTTTCCTTCTCATCCATTCTTCAAAGCGCCTGGACGACACTTCTTTAAATATAAGTATGGCTTTCAGTGCCGGTGCAAACGCTTTTACGCAGCTCTTGCCGGGTATGTTCGTTAAACAGGCATTCACAGCATCAATAAGAGTGCTAGCGCACCCATTGCGATTACCAGCCCGGCCACCAATGCCAGACCGTGATTCAAGTTAAACTGCGCATGACTGCTGTTACGGCCTTTGGTTTCCGATGCATTGCCGGTCTGGGCTACAAGGTTTGTTGAGACTTCAACCTGCCAATGGCCGACAGACGTCGCCGTTTCCTTTATAAAATCTGAAAACGCAGAAGACACAAGCTGCGGTAACTGCTTCTGCCATTCGCTGCGATTAAAATATTCGCCATCCTTTGCCTGTGCCTCGAAAACAACAGTAAAATTTGGTTCTTCGGGCTCGAAAGTCAGTTTAGAGGCTGTGACGTCTACTTTTGGCGCAAGAGCATTAGACTTGGTCCCCAGGCGCTTTTCCAATTCTGCCCGATTATGTTCCAGCACAACCAAAACATCTTCAACCCGCCGGCGTCCGGCTGCTGCAACCTCTTCGGCTGTTATGAAATCAGGCACTTCTGCCGCCTCTATTGATATACGTCCTGGAATTATGACTTGTTGCATCTGCCCCGCCATTGCTACTCAACTCGCTTTGTCTTGCCTCGAAACTCCCCGCTTAAGCCTGCACAAAAGCTTCAAGCCCGGACAATCTCAGTCTTGGCTCATAGCTGGGCAGCTTCCGCGGCTTTACCTTTTTAACCTGCGAATGTATCTTTGCAATGTGGTCGGGTGTCGAACCGCAGCAGCCACCAATAATATTGACAAGCCCCTCCCTGGCCCATGGTGCCAGATGGCCTGCCATTTCTTCCGGGCTTTCATCGTATTCGCCCATGGCGTTGGGTAGACCGGCGTTAGGGTAAGCAGATACCCAGGTATCAGCGATGGCGGAAATTTCAGCCACGTGCGGGCGCATGAGTTCCGCGCCAAGCGCACAATTGAAGCCGATTGCAAACGGACGCAAATGACGCATCGAATACCAAAAAGCCTCTGCCGTCTGCCCTGATAGCGTGCGACCGGATCTATCCGTGATTGTGCCAGAGATAATGAGTGGCAACTCCACCCCGAGTTCATCAAAAACCTGATAGGTTGCGAAGCCTGCGGCCTTGGCGTTCAGAGTATCAAAGATGGTCTCAATCAGGATGAGATCGACACCGCCTTCCATCAAACCACGAATCTGTTCACTGTAGGCTGTGACCAGTTCATCAAAGGTAATATTGCGAAAACCAGGGTCATTGACATCGGGTGAGATTGATGCCGTGCGATTGGTCGGACCCACGGCTCCGGCCACAAAACGTGGATAATCCGGTGATTTCTGCGAAAATTCCTCGACTGCAGAACGCGCAATTTCGGCGGCTGCAACATTCATTTCAAAGCTCAGGCTTTCCATACTGTAATCGGCCATGGAGATACTTTGGGCGTTGAACGTATTCGTGCCGATGATGTCTGCGCCAGCTTCGAGATACGACAGATGGATATTCCGGATCTCGTCAGGCTGTGTCAAAACCAGAAGATCGTTGTTACCTTTTACGCTTTGATTCCAATTTGCAAACCGTTCACCACGATAGTCTTCCTCATCCAGCCCAAGCCGCTGGATCATCGTCCCCATTGCACCATCTGTTAAAAGAATGCGCTCAGCAATGGCTGCCTCAAGCAACTTGGTGCGCTCGCCTGTACTTTTCATGCCGTTGCCAACTCCTTGGAAGACGCGTTCGCATGCGGCCTAAGTCCAAGCAAATGGCATATTGCATACACGAGATCAGCCCGATTGAGCGTATAGAAATGAAACGTTTGAACGCCATGGTCCACCAAATCCATGACCTGCTCGGCAGCCACGGCGGCAGCAACCAGATGCGTGGTTGCAGGATCGTTGTCCAATCCCTCAAAGCGGCGTGTCAGCCATGGTGGGATGGTGGTTCCGCAGCGCCCGGCAAATGTTGAGACCTGCTTATAATTATGAATTGGTACAATGCCCGGAATGACAGGGCACCAAATCCCACGCGCCCTCACCTTCTCTACAAATCGCAGATAATGCGCATTATCAAAAAAGAACTGTGTGATAATCCGTGAGGCCCCAGCATCGACCTTGGCCTTGAGGTGGTCCAGTTCGCTTTCAAGAGACGGGCTTTCCGGGTGCATCTCCGGGTAACCACTGACTGAAACCTCGATGTCAGCAATATCACGTATACCTTTGACAAGATCCACGGAGCTTGCATATCCCTCTGGATGAGCTGTAAACTTTGCACCCACACCCTCCGGCGGATCACCGCGCAGAGCTACAATATGGCGCACACCCGCTTCCCAATAACTGCGAATGACGTCATCAACTTCCGCTTTCGAGGCCCCAACGCACGTCAAATGGCCGGCAGGCTGCAGGTTTGTCTCACGAACCATACGATCCACCGTCGCATGCGTGCGCTCTCGTGTTGAACCGCCAGCACCATAGGTGACAGACACGAACTGTGGCGCAAGGGGTGCAAGACGCTGGACAGCAGCCCAGAGGTTTGCTTCCATCTTTTCCGTTTTGGGTGGGAAAAACTCAAAGGATACGTCAATTTCATCGGCGCCGATCAAACGGCTGCGACGCGTCATATCAAAAGGTCTGGTCATTGAATTGTCTCCAAATTCCGTTTCATGCGCGGCGTGTTACTCATATTCAAAGTCGCAGCTGGTCTCTGTGCAACCCACAACATAACTGTCAATTGCTTGACTTTTGGCAGTGCCGGCTCCAACGTATCGCATTGCAGCTCTTCCAGGCCGATTTCATGAAACCATTGGCCCATTTGCTGGGTTGAGAAGCCTAAACGCTCGTGCGCATATTTTTCACGTAGAAATTCAAGCTCATGTGGCGCAAAATCTACCACAAACAATCGCCCCCCTGGAGCCAGAATACGCGCGGCCTCCTTAAGTCCGGCCAACGGTTCCCTGAGATGGTGCAGCACTTGATGCATCATCACGGCATCAGCCGAGCCATCATCCAAGCTGAGCTGATAAATATCGCCTTGACGAACCTGAGCAGCGTTTCCGCATTTGGCCTCAAGACGTGAGCGTGCATAGTTGAGCATCGCATAGTTCGCGTCAATCCCAATGCCTTGGAAATAACGGTCATGCAACAATTCCAGCATTCGTCCGGTGCCAGTGCCCAAATCGACAAGTCTATCCACCTGCTTTGTACCAAACAGACGTGATAATTGCGCCTCTACCTGCCGATCATCCACATGGAGTGAGCGCAAACGATCCCAATCGCCTGCATTTGTCTCAAAGTAGTGTTGCGCAGCAGTTGTACGCTCTTCCACCAGTTGGCCAAGACGGTCAAGGTCCAGCCGGAAGGCAATATCACTGCCATCGAATATCTCCAGAATGGAGCCCACAAGCGCCCGGCCCGGCTCACGTTCACTTAAACGGAAATACACCCAGCTTCCCTCACGATGGCGATCCACGAGACCTGCATCATGCAGCAATTTCAGATGCCGGCTGATCCGCGGCTGGCTTTGCCCCAACACGCGTGTGAGATCCTTAACGGTCAACTCACCAGCTCGCAGCAAAAACAGCACACGCAAACGCGTTTGCTCGGCAACCGCCCGCAAAGCCGTAAGGCCGGATTGTGAATCAAAACGCATCTGCATAAGCACCTCACAGAAAGATATCAGGATATCTTTATGTCAAAAGTCAAGAAAAATATGTTCTGATAAAATTACTTCACTCCTTCAGAACAACCGTGACTGGACCGGTTAACCATTAAAATGCCGGAAAATATTGCAGTATCACAAAGCAGGTATAATCATTAATGAATGCTCGCATGCTCATACGCTTCCGAAACCTGAAACAACGTGATAGTGAAAACCGATGATTTGTTGCGGAGTGAGGCCATCGCTAAGAGTCCGTCCATAAAAATGTTGAGTCACTGGAATCAGTTATGATTCAATGC
>CAYUYL010000088.1:0-9708 GCA_964449195.1 uncultured Filomicrobium sp. | reverse complement strand
CCGCCACCCTATACTGAGAGGATGACAAAGTCTGGCACCACACCTGCTGGGCCACCGGAACTGCCTCATTCTCCAACCCATGCATCTGCGAAAGACGACCCTTACCTCGGACAAACATCAGCAGATGAATTTGCACGCGCCTTATCCGAAGTGATCGGCACCGTTGACGAAGATGAAGAAAATCACAATCCCCCAAATGGAGCAGACGATAACAGCAAGTCAGCCAATTCCTGGCACTCTCATGACGGTGTTGAGATTGAGGATGGCTTCGAACCGGCATTTGCCCCCCCTCCTTTACCCGATGCAGCCACTTCGCCACAAGCAGCACCCGAGACAGTTTCAGTTTTCAGACCTGCACCACCGGCGGATGTTCCGCGCCGGCTTCCTGATGTGAGCGAGTTTCCTCAAATTGCACAACGCGCCTATAAAGCCAAAACATCTCAAAATGGCAGCGGTTTCCAACAAGCAGGGGATATGCCGAATATTATTAAGCGTCTGGCAGGCATTGGAAGACAAACTTAAAGATATTCCTAGTTCCCCGCGGAAATACGCCGTATGCCAATGATTTCTGCATTGAGGCGTAAACTTTGAGAACCAAACATAGCGCGGCGTCACAGCCGCCTGCAGGAGTCCTTTGTCCGGGGCGGATATTGAGGCCTGCGGATAACCACTATGACCGTGCTCCAAACTTTATGCACACGCACACGACACACAATCGTTTTGTTGTCTCGTGTGGATGGATAGTCGGTAAAAAAGCACGGGGATACCACCTGTCTGCATGGCTGGGACGATGAGAATTTCAAATTTTCATCGAATACATCTGGGCCAGCAGAAGAATGTTTTTGCATTGCTCAGAGGATCACATGACCTCTATCGGTAAACCAATACCACAGCCTCATATGATGCCCCAATCCTTAGATCTGAAGCCGATATTTTATTAAATCTTCGGCATCATTCCCGCAAATCTTAACATTGTGCCGCATACATAATCCGCAGATCATAAGAAAATGCTTCCCGTCGCAGGGCACCGGAGCACGGTGTCTTTTATTCAGCAATATAATGTATGGCGCTGTACGGCCATTTGAGAGATGAGCTATCTAAGCAGATCCTTTTTTCTTGCATCGTTAAGGTTCTCATCACAAGCCCCCCATTCCAAACGCGAACAAGGCACATGGGAATCAAAAAGAACGCCCTACAATGAAGAAATCGCAAACAGACACCATTTTGCAACGCATTTGTCTTGGGGGCCGCGCTTCACAAATCAGTGGAAATATCAGTGTCTGTAAAACATAATTGAAATTTAACCGTTATTTTCTATCCACGCCGTGATAGAATCACGTTAACATTTAGAACACGGTCAACATATTACTTGATCGTAACATAGAGTAAGAAAGCGTGATTTGTCCAATGCTGTTGCAAAGAGGTAATAACAACCATCAGCACAGCAAATGAATTTGTTAAGGTGAGGGTAGATCAGCGATGCAATTTAATAAGCTCAAAGAATTTTAAGCTCATTGGCATCGCAAAGCCAACCTTGTTGCTTGCGAGTTTTGCGTAGTAGACAGGCTTGAGGGACGGGGCGAAATATGCCGAAAGCATTTGTCAGCGCCAGACAAACAACATTGGCTCGAGAAATCGAGCTGACTGGCGTGGGGGTACACAGCGGAGCACCTGTAAATATTGTGCTTCATCCAGCGGAAGCGGATACCGGTTATAGATTTATGGTCACAAAACGTGGTCAAATTATATCCGAGATCATCGCCGATGTTAAAAACGTAAAAAATCTTACGCTTTGCACCGTTATAGGTGATGAGACTGGCACAACAGTGGGAACTGTAGAGCATCTTCTTGCTGCTTTGCGCGGTCTTGCCGTAGATAACTGCTATATCGAGATCAATGGCAAAGAAGTGCCGATTATGGACGGCAGTTCCTGCCGGTTTGTTGATGCAATCGATAAAGTGGGATTGAAACACCTTAATGCTCCGCGTAAGTTTATAAAAGTCTTGAAGCCCGTTCGTGTAGACGATGGCGACTGCTGGGCTGAGCTTGGCCCCCATTCCGGTTTCCATCTTGACGTTGAGATTGATTTCGATACGCCAATTATTGGCCGCCAGCGCATCGCACACGAAATTACACCCGGAGTTTTTCGAAACGAACTTTCTCGCGCCCGGACATTCGGTTTTATGCGGGATGTAGAGCAGCTTTGGAAAGCCGGCCTTGCCCTTGGCGCATCGTTAGAAAATTCTGTTGCGATTGGAGAGGACAAAGTCATAAATCCGGAAGGGCTTCGCTACAATCAGGAATTTGTACGCCATAAAATGCTTGATGCAGTCGGTGATCTCTCTTTGGCAGGGTTACCTTTGTTGTGCAAATACCGCTCTGTACGCGGCGGCCATCGTTTAAACGCATATGCTTTACAAGAGCTGTTCAAAGATCAAACCTCATGGACGATAGTTGAAGCGCCGCGTCATCGAGATATGCCCATCGGGGCAAAAATGAGCCAGCCTTTGGCCATGGCCTTTGGCAAATAGGCTTTAATATCTAAACATTCGCTCAAAAAAGGCTGATTTTTGAATCAGCCTTTTTTTGTTTGTAAGAACTTGCCTTTATTAAAACTTCATCAGACATCAGTTCTGAATGCAAAAACACATAGATAAGCTTCATTTTGGATCTCAAACGCCTTACGTGACTTTGATGAAAGACACCTGCTGTTGCGCTGATCTAATACCGAGCCGCAAAAGGATTAATTCTTTTGTATTTGGAAAACCGTTGTCTTATCAACGCCCTATGTCCGCAGCAAAAAAGGTCAGCCAATACACGCTCGCGTATAAGACGTTATGAGCAGTTTCCAAATTTATTGGTTTCATGGCAAAAGCAAGGATCTTAAGAGCGCATATCACCCCCTGCTAAGCAGGTTTAAGCGGGCTGATAAGAACGATAGTAATCATACGAGCACATGACAGCATGACGAATATTTCACAAAGTCCCAAACCAAGAAAGGGCATTTTAAATATCGAGGCTTATGTCCCAGGCGATCATAAGATTGCTGGACATGTAGATCCTATTGTCTTGTCTGCCAATGAAACACCACTGGGTCCAAGTCCGCAAGCAACGTCAGCCTTCCTTGCTTCTGCCGAAAAACTGGAACGCTATCCAGATGGTGCAGCCAATGCTCTTAAAGAGGCGATTTCCAAAGTCTATGGCCTTAATCCAACACATATCGTGTGTGGAGCCGGCTCAGATGAACTTCTCAATCTGATCGCTCAGGCTTATTTAAGCGAAGGGGATGAAGCGATTTACACCGAGCATGGCTTTCTCGTATATAAAATTGCTATTCTCGCGTCTGACGCAATCCCTGTTGTTGCCAAAGAACGCAATTTTACAGCCGATATATATGCCATTCTCGCATGTGTCACGGATCGCACGAAAATTGTTTTTCTGGCCAATCCGAATAACCCTACCGGCACATTCGTGCCAATCAAAGAGGTACGCAGATTACGCCAAGAACTGCCGGACACCGTTTTGCTTGTTCTTGATGGTGCTTACGCCGAGTATGTTCGCCGCAATGATTATGAAGCCGGTGTAGAATTGGTGTCAACAACGCCTAACACAGTTATGACGCGGACATTCTCAAAAATTCATGGGCTAGCGGCCCTGCGCCTGGGCTGGGCATATTGCCCCGCCGGCATCGCAGACGTGCTCAACCGGATTCGCGGCCCGTTTAATGTGAGTGCCCCGGCCATTGCCGCTGGTGCAGCCGCCATTGCAGATCTTGATCATATCGAGCGTGCACGGCATCACAATGATATCTGGTTAGCCTGGATGACTGCGGAGATTTGCAAACTCGGTCTTCAAGTAACGGACAGTGTTGGCAATTTTATTCTCATACATTTCCCAGAAGGCACGAACAATGCTTCTGCCGCCGATACTTTTCTGCAAAAGCATCGCATTATTGCCCGCAAAACAAACGGTTACGGCCTGAGCAATTGTTTACGCCTGACGATCGGCACCGAAGTTGAAAACAAAGCTGTGATTGCAACGCTGTCGCAGTTTATGAAAGACGGCCGTTGATAACGATGAGCAAACCGCTGTTTGAGAAATTAGCACTGATCGGCCTTGGGCTTCTCGGCTCCTCAATCAGCCGCGCCGCCCGCAGAGGCGCACTGGTTGGCACGATTTCGGGAGCTGAAAAAAATTCCGCTGCGCGCGAGACAGCATTACGTCTGGGACTGGTGGACACCGTCAGTGAAGATCCCGCAGAAGCGGTCGAAGATGCGGATCTTGTGATTTTATGTGTACCGGTTGGAAGTTGCGGCAGCGTTACAAAGAAAATGGCGGGCGGGCTGAAAACCGGAGCCATTGTCAGCGATGTCGGTTCGGTGAAAGAAGCCGTGATGGTAGATGTCATCCCTCATCTGCCGTCAGGTGTCCACTTTGTTCCGGCGCATCCGATTGCCGGCACAGAGCGTTCAGGCCCGGAAGCGGGCTTTGCAGAGCTGTTCGACGGCAAATGGTGCATTCTAACGCCCCATGACAACACAGATCCTGACGCCATCGCCAAAGTTAAGCGTTTTTGGGAAGGTCTCGGATCTCATATCGATATTATGCCAGCTGCGCATCACGATTTAGTTCTTGCAATCACATCGCATCTGCCACACCTGATTGCTTATAATATAGTTAAAACGGCAGACCACCTGGAACGTGTCAGCGATGCTGAAGTAATCAAGTATTCTGCTGGTGGATTTCGCGATTTTACGCGCATTGCCGCGTCTGATCCCACCATGTGGCGCGATGTCTTTCTGAACAATAAAGAAGCTGTTTTGGAAATGCTTGGCCGCTTTACGGAGGATTTAACCGATCTGCAACGGGCCATCCGCTATGGAGAGGGCGAGAAGCTGTTTCAAATTTTCAGCAATTCCCGCCGTATTCGCGATGGCATCGTTGAGGCTGGCCAAGACACCGATGCACCGGATTTTGGGCGTAGATCTCATCAGGACGGCGCCGTGAAACCAGAATGAGACTTGTTTTCAGACTATTAAACTCACGTTCTTATCATCTGAGATCGAGGCAAGGCGTACCTTGTATATCGGAATGCTCTGGCTTTGCCCCCATTTTCAAAAAACTTGAGGGATGAAATTCCGTGTCAGGCTTTGAGTGCGCTACAAATGATTTGTGGGTGTTTGGCTACGGGTCCCTGATATGGAATCCAGGTTTTCAGTACAGTGAAATACAAGCGGCGCGCATTGCTGGATTTCAGCGTTCGTTTTGCATTTATTCAACGCATCATCGTGGCAATGATCGTCAGCCCGGCCTCGTTCTCGGCCTCGACCGTGGTGGTCTTTGTGACGGCATGGCCTTTCGCATACCTGCACGTTTCCGAGATGAAACACTTCGCTATTTACGAGCCCGGGAGCAAATTAGCGGTGTTTATCGCGAAACGCAGGTGCGTATCCAATTGCTCGGGCAGGGTGGTGAGACACGGCATGCCATAACCTATATTGTGGAGACGGCACATCCGAGCTATGCGGGTCGCCTGCCGTTTCAGCATCAAGTGAAAATCATACGTGCTGCACGTGGCCGGTCAGGCCCAAACATAGAATATCTGGTCAACACAAGCATGCATCTGCGTAAACTGTCCATCCGTGATCGCAATATAGAGCGCCTTACCGCAGCAGCCGGTGGCCTGTTTGCTGCAAGCTTTGATAAACCTCATGTTATACAACGCCGTAGCGCATGCCTTGTTGATGCCAATACAAAATCAGTTACTGCAGGCCCAAGGCTGCGTCCTCCGGATCGCCGACGCTTTCTTTACCGCAACCGGATAGGCTGAACACTCCTCAAAAAAGACTTTCATACGGCAGGGGGGGCACATGCTCCCATCTGCCCTCCCTCATAAGATCGCACCGGTAGATCAAGAATCCGGAAAACAATCCGGTTCACCACATAATTCACGTGGTTGTGCCAGAAAACTCGCGGATTACATGCACGATCCGAAGCTGCTCTTCCACCTTAAGGTAAGGATGCATCGGCAACGATAGGATTTCGCCAGCATGTTGCGTAGCAACTGGAAAATCCTGATATGTGTGACCTAGATAGTTGTAGGCTTTGTAAAATGGCAGAGCACGTTCATAATGTATCCGGCAAGGAATACCTGCAGCGCTGAGATGCACGTGAAGCTTATCGCGGCAGGGCGAACGCACCACATAGAGGTGGTAAACATGCTCGCATTCAGGCCGGCAGACGGGCAGACTTAAATCATGAATATCGGCGAGTATGTCATGATAATACTGTGCCGCAATCCGGCGCGCAGAATTCCAGCCCGAAAGATACGGCATTTTTACATTGAGCACAGCTGCCTGCAGTCCATCCATACGGCTGCATATCCCCTCCATTACATGGTCACCTTTGCCACCATGCCGGGCAAAAAGCGTTGCGAATTCGGCAATATCGTCACGGTTTGTAACAAGACATCCGGCGTCGCCCATGGCCCCAAGATTCTTGCCGGGATAAAATGAGAATGTTGCGGCATCACCGAAATGGCCGATTGGAATATTTTTATAAGTCGCAAGGTGTGCCTGAGCGCAATCTTCAATCAACCAGAGATTATGCCGGCGGCATATACCATCAATGGTGTCCATATCGGCAGGCTGACCGTACAAGTGCACAACGATAACCCCTCTTGTGCGTGGTGTGATCTTTGCCTCCAGTTGCGCAGGATCAATCGTGAAGTAAGCGTCTTCTGTGTCGCAAAACACAACGCGTGCTCCTGTGTGCGTGATGGCCTCGCTTGTTGAGATCCAACTATGGGCGGTGGTGATGACTGATGACCTCATCGCCCGGCCCGGCTCCGAGAGATTTCAGGGCAATGAAGATGGCATCGGTACCATTCGCGCATGATACACAGTGTTTGAGGCGGCATAGGTTTGCAAACCCCTGTTCAAACATCTCAACATCTTCACCCTGGATATAAGCTGATTTGGCGATCACGCGTGTAATAGCTGCATCCAGTTCAGACTTAAGCTCTTGATACTGGGCGTTAAGATCAACAAACTTCATGTCTTGTCTTGACGGGGAACCGCTGCTGTGATTTCCGGAGGATCTATGGATCTGAGTCTACGGGCGGGATTACCTGCATAAATGCCGGCTTCGGTAATATCACGCGTGACCACGGCGCCAGCGCCAATGACGGCATGTGAACAAATAGTAACCGGCAAGATAGTTGCATTGGTGCCGATAGATACATAATCGCCGATTGACGTTGCGCGCCATCGTTTGCGATCCTCCTCCGCAGGTCCGCCAGCTTCAAAACGGTCGTTAATCAGCATTGCACCATGTGAAATAAAGCAGTGGTCACCGATGGTAACCAGACTGCAGATGAATGAATGAGACTGAATTCGGCACTTTTGTCCGATTTTCACGCCAGCCTGAATCTCAACGAAAGGCCCGATAAAGCTTTCCCGCCCGATGCTGCATCCATACAGGTTTACAGGCTCAACAACCGTAACGCCGGCATCGAATACAACATCAGCGATACCAATGGTCTTTAAATATGAGGGGCGAAATTGCATTGATGTTACTGTTTGTGAAGGGACGCTCTGAGCTGGCAGATTTGACGCAGCGCGGATTATTGTTTGGCAGCGCCTGCACGATAAATTTTGTCTATAATTTCTATAGTCTTCAGCCCCTCAAGACCAAGCGTATCCATCTTGCCGCTGCTTGTCAGAACCTGCTGCACGTTGGCATAAACATCTGCATGATTCGACATTGAGCCCTGATAAGCGCCATAATCATTTGCTGACCTGCCTGGCGGCGGTGATACGGATTCGACGCCGGCAATATTTTCATATTCGACGATGTTGAGATATTGACCGCCGATTTTGATCGTACCGCGCTCGCATAACAGCGTCAGTGAACCTTCCATATTTCTGTCATGACTATTTATCGAGAAGCTCACAGTACCAATTACCCCATTATGAAAGCGCAGGATTGCAACGCCACTGTCTTCAAACTCAACACATCTTTGATGACAGTAGTTATCCATGAATGCCCCGACATCACTCACATCACCGATGAGCCAGTAGAGCAGATCGATAAAGTGGCTGAATTGCGTAAATAGCGTTCCTCCGTCCGCTATGTACGTGCCTTTCCAACTGCTTCTGTAATAGGCTGCGTTGCGGTTCCAGAAGCAGTTTAGATGTACGCTGTATACACGGCCCAAAACGCCGTCATCCAGCAGACGCCTGAGATGCTGAATTGCTGGATTATAACGATTTTGCTTAACGATAAATAACCGCCTGTTGGCGCGTTCCCCCGCTTTAATCATTTCGCCGCAGTCGTGGACTGTCAACGCCATCGGCTTTTCGCACAGCACATGATAACCTGCCTCAAATGCCTGAATTGTCTGGACGCAGTGCAGGTTATTAGGCGTACAAATGGCGATGACATCGGCACGGTCCTGGAGCGCTTTGAGCATTTGCCCATAGTCCATGAAAGGCTTGCAACCTCTTTCATGGGCAAGCGTCATGACGCGTTCCCGATGGATATCGCAAACACCCCAAAGGCGCCCTGCTTTTTGGGCATGCAAACTGTGGCGCTGAGCGATGTGGCCACATCCCACAATAGCAAACCCAAGAGGCGCCAATCTCATGTTTTGAAAGGCTCTCAAACGTGTATCAGCGTTGAACCTCACGGCGCTTTACTTTCACCGCAGGTACGCTGCAATAGATCCACCAGGCATCAAGCCGCCCGCACGCCATGCTGTCAAGCGACACAACGGCTCCTTCTTCAACAACTGCACCTGGTGCAACAACGGCCTTGGCTGCAATCCAGCTGCAATCGCAAAGTTCAATCGGCTTGACCACCAGTTCAAATGAAGGATGTGACCAATCGTGATTGCCAATGCATACATACGCGCCCTGTGACAGGCAGCAATAGTGGCCAATCCTGACATGCGCAGGATTATCAATCCAAACACCCTCTCCAATCCAGGTATGGTCGCCGATCTCCAAACGCCATGGAAATTTGACGCGCACACCTGGCTTGATGACAACCCCTTTTCCCACACGCGCACCAAATAGGCGCAACACAAGTCGCCGCTGATACGATCCGGGAATGAACGAGCGCACAACCAGGGCCTGAGCTAAAATCCAGAGAGCTTCAACCAATGCTGGCCTGCCACGCCGCAAGCGACAGCGGTCGAAGATATCGAGCCTGACCATACATCGTTCATCGTTCTCCGTTGAGCAGTCATCAGGACGATATGTGTACTCTTCATAATCAGATAATTTAGGAGGCACGTCCATTATCCCCGCTCTTTCTTTTGCAGATACAATGGGTTGCAGATTGAAGAGAGAGGCCAAACAATGAGCGACATCACACCAATTCTTCATTTGCCATACATTGCCGCTGCCCAGGCACAAAAACACATCACCCATAACGAGGCATTACGCGCACTCGATGTCCTGGTGCAACTGACCGTGCATAGTCGAGAACTGAATTTTGCACCTGAAACACCGGCAGAAGGCGACAGTTATATCATTGGCGGCTCTGCCACCGGACTATGGGCCGGGCACGACGGAAAAATTGCAGCATACAGGGACGCCGCGTGGATGTTCTTCCCACCAACAACGGGATGGCGTGCCTGGATTGTCAATGCCGGTGGCTTCAAGTTACGGCTAAAAGCCGGATCGGTCCGCTATACAGCGGACT
>CAYUYL010000087.1:0-9758 GCA_964449195.1 uncultured Filomicrobium sp. | reverse complement strand
GGGCGCCGGCGCCCAACCATATTCCGCAAAGTACACATTTGGTGAATTCGCCGGTGAGAAAAGTATAACGTTCGGACTTTGAGGATCGACCTGCTCGCGGTATTTCACAAGCGCAAGGTCATCAATACGGCCGCCTGTAAGATTGATCGAGCCCGTCAGAGAAGGCGTTGCAATCGGCAAACGCTTATTCGCCGCCAATGCGACTTCTCTCGTCGAAACAGTTGCCGTCGGAACACGGCCAGCAACTGATGATCTCGGCGCTTTTGCCATAGGGCTTGGTATCGCAGACGACGTACCTGCGGGTGATCCTGGCGTCACTACTGTCGAAGAGCCTGCTTCAGCATCCTTTTGGGATTGCTCGGCTGCAATACTTTTGCGCCGCTCGACCTCTTCCTGACGCTTGGGACCCGCATAAAAATATTCCCAGGCCAGCATAATGCCTATGGATAACAGTATCGCCAGCAGAAGGTTTTTTTGATCGCCTGGATCTTGCGCTTTCATGGGCTCGTCCTAAGTCGCGGATGCGATATTATTATCTACCGCTCAGCTTGTTTCATTCGTCAGATGTCAATAGTGTTATTCAGTTGCAGGCCGATGGCCGGTCCGGCTTGGCGTCTGCCGGTAGCGGCGGTGACGGGGACGATGGCCAGACCTGTTAGATTGCTTCTCGCCGGAGGCATGTAAGCGATGAAATGCCGTATGCATATCATGCTTCAGATCTGAAAATTTAAGGTTAACGGCCGGTTGACGCGCCAAAAGCACATAATCGAAGGCAGGATTAGCAAACTGCGGTTCCAACTCGCACAATACTGCTTTCAATCGGCGTCTAATGCGGTTTCTTACAACGGCATTGCCTAGTTTTTTGGTTATTATGAAACCGAAGCGAGCACTATGTTCTTTAGCTGTAAAGCCTTTGGCTGGAGCAGCTTTTTCCAGATACTCGCTATTGATACCCCCACTTCGCGCAGTATTTTGCGGGCGTATTTTGCACTCAATCAGGAAGGCCGGGGTAGACCACCGCCGTCCACCTCGTACACGCATAAATTCGCTACGCTTTTTAAGTGTCGAAAGCGACATGATATTGTGCCCACACGGACAAAGGCAGATAAACGCTATAACATATAACCTTTGATATTCAGCTCAAATCAGGCTGACAACCGCTTGCGGCCTTTCGCCCGGCGGCGCGACAGAATACGCAGACCACCTTTGGAACTGCAACGTGCGCGGAAACCATGGCGGCGCTTGCGAACAAGCTTGCTTGGTTGGTACGTTCTTTTCACGGGAGTAAGCTCCGAATTATATTAAGGCACGAGGTGGCAATCGCACTGAAAATTCAATTCCAATACCACAACTGCAGGGCTGGATTTATATTTTATTGCAATGTCATATACGTGCGCGCACGCGTCAAGTCAACGCTGGTGGCCCATCCCTGTCGCCACGGATGTATTCTGAAACGATAATAAAGTGAAAATTTCCTTTCCATCACGTTACTTCAACTCTTACTGCAAATCATCACGAACCCTTGAGGGCCGCTTCCAATCTGTACTGGTTTCGTGCACCTAAAGTGTGTGCTCAAGTTGTCAAGCGATACTTGAATAGTACAGGTCGGAAAATAGGATGCAACATACCGTGCTACGGAGTTTTTAAATGCTGAAGGGATTTTCGTTTGCTTTGGTCGGTCTGGTCTCGATGTTTACAGCGCATGCCACCTGGGCTGCATCGGTGACTGAGATGTTTCGTCAAAACAATGCGCAATCAACTGTTGTGATTGATCACAGTGCATGGGACAAGCTGCTGAAAGCCTACGTTAAACCAGATAGTTCAGGTTTGAACCGCGTCGACTATGCGGCATTCAAGGCAAATGATCACGACGCGTTGAAAGCCTATATCAAGGCGTTGGAAACCATTCCAGTTGCAACACTGAACAGAACCGAGCAGTTTGCGTTCTGGGCCAACCTGTATAATGCAAAAACTGTCGATGTTATTCTTGACTACTACCCGGTTACCTCGATCCGTCAAATCTCAATCAATGACAGTTTTTTAGGTTTCCTCAAGAAAAGCGTCGGCGTTGGTGGGCCGTGGAAAGCCAAGATCATGGAGATTAGTGGCCAAAAGCTTAGCCTTGATGATATTGAGCACGCCATAATGCGTCCGGTCTTTAAAGATCCGCGTGTTCACTATGCGGTTAATTGTGCCTCAATCGGCTGCCCGAATTTGCGGACCAACGCATTTACCAGCGCCAATCTTGAAACGGAATTGAACGCCGGAGCCGTCGATTACGTCAACAGCCCACGCGGCTTTGCGGTGAAAGACGGTAGCATCACTGCGTCCTCTATCTACAGCTGGTTCCAAGTTGATTTCGGCGGCAGCAAACAGTCCGTGATTGCGCATGCGATTAAATACGCTAATCCGAAGCTCAAGTCGAAGCTGGTGAAAATCAATGATATTGGCGGTTTCGGGTACGACTGGGGGCTCAATGATATCGTCAAGTAATGGATCACAAACCGTTTGAAATGGAAAGGGGTTCGAGATGTCCGGTACAACGTCTGATAAAACTGAGACTGCCAAGAAAAATGGCGGGTTTGTGCGCTGGCTGCCTCTGATTGTTCTGGCCGCAGGTTTGATACTTGTCTTTTCGATGGGCTGGCATACGGCTCTGATTCGCACAATAGGCCTAAACGTCGATGCGATCAAAGCCTTTGTATCACAGAATCTGCTGGTATCACTGCTTGCTTTTCTTGCTGCTTATGCTGCGGCAGTTGTACTTATCCCGCCGGTCGGCTCAGTGCTGACAATCGGCGGAGGTCTGGTTTTTGGGGCGCTTTACTCCGTCCCTGCAACTGTGATTGGAGCGACAATCGGAGCGACAATTTTGTTCCTTATCGTTAAGACTTCGATCGGTCAGGCGCTGGCAGACCGGGCAGGTGCCTGGGTTGATAAGCTGCGTGACGGTTTCAGCGAAAACGCGCTTAGTTACATGCTGTTCCTACGCTTGGTGCCGGCTTTCCCATTCTTCGTTGTTAACGTCGTGCCGGGCTTGATCGGCGTGCCGCTGCGCACCTACATTATCGGCACATTCATCGGCATTATCCCAGGCACCACAGCTTATGCGCTGCTCGGTGAAGGCGCGGGCAGTATTTTTGCCAAAGCCAATGCCGAGTATCAGGCCTGCGTCGCTGCAAGTGGCAGTAACTCTTGTGTATATAATCTCTCATTTGCCGATCTGGTTACCCCGGAGCTGATTATGGCGTTCGCTGCCCTGGCGGTCGTCGCACTCATCCCGGTAGTGATCAACTGGTATAAGAAAAGGAAATCTAACCATGCAGCAGCGTAGCGACCATCAGGCAGATACTCAGGCGCCGGTGCCCGCCGCTGCGACTGAGAACATCAAAACCGATATTTGCATTATTGGCGCAGGTTCTGGTGGCCTTTCAGTGGCAGCCGCGGCGGCCGCCTTCGGGCGCAAGGTTGTACTTATCGAGAAACACAAGATGGGTGGTGATTGCCTCAACTACGGCTGTGTGCCTTCAAAGGCCATGATTGCAGCAGGCAAACGCGCGCATATCATGCGTTCAAGCGCTGATTTCGGCATTGCACCCGCTGAACCACAGATCGACCACGTGAAGGTGAACAATCACGTCAAGAGCGTGATTGCAGCAATTGAACCGAACGACTCTGTTGAGCGTTTCGAGGGGCTCGGCGTCAATGTCATTCAGGCGGCTGCAAAGTTTATCGACAAATCGACGGTGCAAGCCGGTGACAAACTGATCAAAGCCCGCCGTTTTGTTGTTGCGACAGGTTCCGCACCGGCAGTTCCACCCATCCCAGGCCTGGAGAATACGCCCTATTTTACCAATGAAACGCTGTTCGACAACAAGGAGTTTATGGATCACCTGCTGGTTGTCGGCGGCGGCCCGATTGGTATGGAGATGGCGCAAGCACATCGCCGGCTCGGCTCAAAAGTCACGGTAATAGAGGGAGCCAGAGCCATGGGCAAAGACGACCCGGAACTGGCTGCGGTTGTGTTGAAGCATTTGCGTGAGGAAGGTATCACTATCCGCGAAGGTGCGATGGTCGAAAGCATTAACGGCCAGGCCGGAGAGATCAAAGTCACCGTTAAAACAGCTGAGGGTCAAGAAACGATCGACGGCACCCACGTGCTTCTCGCCGTTGGCCGTCAACCCAATGTGGAAGGACTGGGCCTTGAGGCGGCAGGTGTCAAATATGACCGCAGCGGTATTGCCGTCAACGATGGTATGGTCACGTCCAACCGCAAGATCTTTGCGATTGGTGATTGCACCGGCGGTCTGCAGTTCACGCATGTGGCCAACTATCATGCCGGCATTGTTATCCGCCGGGCCCTGTTCCAAATGCCGGCTAAGGTGAACCCGAGCATTATCCCATGGGTCACCTTTACCGAACCGGAACTTGCACATTGCGGCCTCACAGAAGAGCAGGCCAAAGCTGCGCATGGCAAAATTAACGTGCTCAGATGGCCATATCAGGAAAACGACCGCGCGCAGACTGAACGCATCACAGTAGGTCTCGTCAAGGTTGTCACCGACAAGCGTGGGCGTATCCTGGGGGCTTCAATCGTCGGTGAACATGCCGGCGAACTGATTCAGATGTGGTCGCTTGCGATTTCACAAAAAATGAAAATCAAGGCGATGACCGACTGGATTTCGCCGTACCCAACGTTAAGTGAAGTAAACAAGAGAGCGGCTTATCGCTACTTTAGCACGGCGGCGAGCAGTGCTACGGTTCGAGCTGTCGTAAACACGTTGACCAAGCTTGGGTAGATGCCACTGACCAGCAAGCGCAAAATAGATATTGCCACCAGCTTGGGGGGGCTGCGGGCCTACCTGCCGTTGGCCCGCATTAGAGTCTGGGTTGGTTATTTCAAATCTGTAACAGGCAAAGGTTGGTCCGGGCTTGGCCTGCAGTCTAAATTGCTTGTGCTCACGGTTGCCTTTGTCATGCTGGCGGAAGTGCTGATCTTTCTGCCGTCGATTGCGAATTTCAGAGTGAATTGGCTGAACGCGAGGCTGACATCCGCACGTCTTGCTGCTCTGGCGGCTGATGCGGCTGAACAGCGGCGTATTCCGCCGATGGTCAAGCAGGAATTGCTCGATACCGCACAGGTTAAGGGGGTCGCAATCAAAAAGGATAACATGCGCCGGCTGGTCCTGCCTCCAAATCCAGAAGAGCGTATCTCAATTTCAGCAAGTTATGATTTGCGTGGTATGCCGGCGAATAATTACATCGACTGGTTGAGCAGCCGTGCAGGCCTCATCGGTGATGCACTTAAAGTTTTCATCAACAGCGATGAACGTATTATCCGCGTTTATGGCAAAGCCAATACGGGGCTTGGCAAAGCGACGATGAATGAATTTGTCGAGATCGTGATGCCGGAGAAGCCCTTACGCAATGCCATGATTACATATGCCTGCAATATTTTAATATTATCCATTATCATTTCCACGATTGCAGCAAGCCTAATTTACTTGGCACTCAGCCGTGTTCTTGTCCGTCCCATGATGGGCTTATATTCCAACATGATTGAATTCTCACGCAATCCGGAGGATACGCGCTCCATGATTGAGCCGACCGACCGGCGCGATGAAATCGGTACGGCCCAGCGGGAGTTGGCCAATATGCAGCGCGAACTTGCTTCATTGTTGCAACAGAAAAACAGGCTGGCCCAGCTCGGTCTTGCCGTATCAAAGATCAATCATGACTTGCGAAACATGCTGGCAAGTGCGCAGCTGATGTCTGACCGACTCGCGGATTTACCGGATCCAACCGTCCAGCGTTTTGCGCCGAAACTGATTGCATCCCTGGATCGCGCCATTAATTTCTGTAATGATACGCTTAAGTTCGGCCGTGCGGAAGAAGCGCCGCCGCGGCGTGAGATCTTCCAGTTGCAGCCTTTAGTCGAAGAAGTGACGGACGGTCTCGACCTTCCCCGTGAGACGATCGCGCTTGAGGTCAAGATGTCTGCTACGCTGCAAATCGATGCCGGCCGGGAACATCTATTTCGTGTGTTAAATAATATCTGCCGCAATGCGGCGCAAGCGCTTGAGGCACAAGCGAATAGCGAAGGCAGCAAGATCACGATCACAGCTATGCGCCACGGCCGTACGACGGTGATTGATCTTACCGATAATGGCCCAGGTATTCCGCAGAAAGCAAAAGAAAACCTGTTCCAGGCTTTTCAGGGCGGCGTTCGCAAGGGTGGAACCGGATTGGGCCTTGCGATATCCGCTGAACTCGTGCGTGCGCATCATGGGCGGCTGCAGCTTTTAGAGGCCGAGGCCGGCGCAGCCTTCCGGATTGAGATCCCAGATCGCAGCGCATGATACTGCCAGCATCTTTTTGAAGAATTTCAACTTATTTTATTGTTTTCAGCGATCAACGCCTTGAGTTCTGTCAGCTCAGTCTGCAGGGCGTCGAAGCGTTCGTGAATGCGCGCCTCCTCCTTATCAATAGCGTCTGTCACGGCCTCTGCAGTTTCATGCACGCTCTGCATGGAATCGACAATAATACCAATGAATAAATTCAGAACAGCGAAGCTTGTAACAATGATGAAGGGAACAAAAAAGATCCACGCGTAGGGAAAAAGCTCCATTGTTGGCCGTACGATGCCCATCGACCAACTTTCCAAAGTCATGATCTGAAACAGCGTGTAAGCGGAGGCGCCCACCGTGCCAAACCATTCCTGCATACGCGGATCAGGATGCTGGCCGAATAATTTGGTGGTCAGCACGGCTGAGATATAGAAAACCAGCGCAAGCACTCCGATGACTGAAATCATGCCGGGAATGGAATGGCCGATTGCACTGATCACGCGGCGTAATGCCGGCACGACCGATAGCAATCGCAAAACACGCAGAATCCGCAATGCGCGCAGTATTGCCAGAGGTCCGGCTGATGGCAGCCAGGAAATGATAACAATGAACAGGTCGAAAACATTCCAACCCGATCTGAAGAAATGAAGCCGGTAACCATAAAATTTCAACGCCAGTTCAGCGGTAAAAATAAACAGAATTGCATTGTCGAGCATATGCAGCACGCTGCCGTACTGCGCCATGATGGACTTATCCGTTTCAAAACCCAGGGTGACAGCATTAATCATGATCAACACTGTAATGAAGGTGACGAAACGTGGACCTTCGACAAGATCCACTATGAATTTACGGTGACCTGTTAGCTGTGGCATGGGATGAGGGCGGACCATGTCGTCTCTCCTTCGCTTGAGGCTTTATGACTAATCATGCACGTCTTACGAAGTCAGATTGATGATAATAATTTACGTTTCCGCTATATGCATCAGACTGCATGAAACTTCTAGAGGGTTCGGCTGATTTGGGCGAAGCGCCGCTGCAGGTTCTGGCATATGATCAACAGGCCCCGGCATTCATCCTTGCAAATTAAGGCACGGAGTTGCACTGTCGCCGCACACATTGTCAGATTATATTGGGGCGGGGGCGTATGCATCAAAAGCAAGCTATTTGGGAGGCCATCTATCGCTTATATGAGCATAGACAGTTCTCTATGGCGGGCGCCGTTGCGTTCTCATTCCTGATATCACTTTTTCCATTTTGCATTTTGCTGGGAGCCGTCGCCGGTATCATTGGCGACGTCCAACTTGCTCAACAGGCCATCGGGCACCTCTTCGATGCCCTGCCTGAAGACGTGGCCGAAGGGCTGGCACGGGAGGTTAAAACCGTTATGACGACGAGCCGTATCGATTTGCTTACACTAGGCGGCGTGATAACGATGTTCTTTGCGACTTCAGCCGTTGAAACGCTGAGGGCGGCCTTAAATTTAGCCTATCGTGTCCGCGAGGAACGAAATTATCTTTTGTGCCTTGGCCTGAGTATGTTGCACATTCTGGGCTCAATCATCATTATGCTGGCTCTCACCTGGATGCTCCTTGTTGCGCCAGGCCTTGTCCAAATTATACAATCAGAGTTTCTCATTAATTTCATGAATTCTGCCTTGATGCAGTCTGGTGCGCTTTACGCAATTGCGGCTCTTGTGATTGGGTTTCTGCTTTGCGCGATGCATCTTTGGCTGGTTGCAGGGCGCCGCATGTTGTCGGATATATGGCCGGGTATTGTGCTTACGGTCTTGCTATGGCTGGCCATTGGAACGCTGTATTCTTATTATCTCAGCTATTCCAACTACACGCGTTTTTACGCCGGTTTATCGCAGTTGATGGTGGCTTTGATCTTTTTTCAAATCACAGCCGTTGCCATTATTTTAGGTGCCGAGCTTAATCGCGGCCTGATAGCTCTGAGAGAGATGGGCGGTACAAAAGTGTCCGGTTTCACAGAATAAGCGTTTCTGTTGAACGCCGGATGATCTTACGGCTTATGTTTATTCTCACAGAGTTTATTTGAACTTTGTGGTGAACGGATGATTGGATATTCAGATTTTGCTCTTCCACATCCCTTCTCGATAGAAGCACCGCAGCCAGATGCAACTCATATCTCAATGAATGATCCAATATGTATCTTGCTGCGTTTTGTAGAAGGCCATACGTCTGTTGTGATTACCCGGTCGGCGTCAGTAACGGCGGTGACAATTCTCCTGGGTTTTTGTCATAAGGGAAATCTTGCATGTTAGAAGTAAAACGAGATGACCTGGATGCAGCCCGTGACGCGGCTTACGCGATGTCACTTGAGAACATTGATCTTTCCGACCCAAAGCGTTTTGAGGCTAACATTCACTGGCCGTTTTTTGACCGCGTCCGCCGGGAAAACCCGGTTCATTATATAGAAGACAGCCAAGTCGATCCGTTTTGGTCCATTCTGAATTATGATCACATTATGGAGGCAGAGAAAAGTCATCAGGCACTGTCGTCGAGACGCGGGGTTGTTATCGGAGATCTGTATCCAGACCTTAAGATGCGAAGCTTTATAGCCGCAGATGAGCCACGTCATAGCTTGTGGCGCAAACCTTTAATGCCAGCTTTCGGGCCTGCCAGATTGGTAGAGTTGCACGAGAAGATCCGTTTGCAGATCGTTGAAATCATTGATGCTCTGCCACGTAATGAGACTTTCAATTGGGTCGAGCATGTCTCTGTAGAAATCACAACTCGCATGCTGGCAACGTTGTTCGACTTTCCGCAGAAGGATCGTCATCTGCTGACATACTGGTCCGACATTGCAACAGCGACCGAGCGTGGAAATGACACTGGTTTA
This sequence comes from uncultured Filomicrobium sp., assembly GCA_964449195.1. Classification (GTDB taxonomy): domain Bacteria; phylum Pseudomonadota; class Alphaproteobacteria; order Rhizobiales; family Hyphomicrobiaceae; genus Tectiglobus. The sequence goes on along the minus strand of CAYUYL010000087.1, from coordinate 549 downwards.
TCAGAAGAAAAACGGCGTGAAATCCTTCTGGACTGTCTTGCATGTTTGCAGGAGCTTTGGAAGGAGCGCGCAAAGGCGGAGCCTAAGTTTGATTTTATATCGTTGTTCGCCCATCATCCAGACACCAAGAATATGCATGAAGAGCCGATGCACCTTCTTGGTAATCTCATGTTGTTGATCATTGCCGGCAATGACACAACAACGCATTCGATTTCCGGAGGTTTGCATGCTCTGCATGAATATCAGGATGAATACACGAAACTCATTTCCAATCCGGGCCTCATACCAAACATGATCTGTGAAATGATACGCTGGCAAACACCCATTGCACATATGCGGCGCACAGCTTTGCAGGATATCGAAATCGGCGGCAAAACAATAAAAGAAGGCGACAAAATTGCCATGTGGTATGTCTCCGGCAACCGTGACGAAACTAAATTCGACCAGCCTTATACATTCCTGATTGATCGCAAAAATGCGTATAATCATATTGCTTTGGCTGTGTTCCGACCTAATGTTGCCTTTTTGTTCCAGCATGGCTTCCGTAGT
>CAYUYL010000086.1:0-9784 GCA_964449195.1 uncultured Filomicrobium sp. | reverse complement strand
GATTCAGACTTTTTGAGCGAGGTGAATCCTAATTACGTAAATCGCCGTGAAAACAGTGTGGAAAGCATTGAACAGCCCTGGTAATTGACACAGATGAATTTTAAGAAGCTGATTGCAACCATTTATTCACAAGTTATACAATCAGGAGGCGAGCATCAAGCTGTGATCATCGCAATTGTAAATGATCGCGCAACTTACAATTGAGTTTTCGGCAGCTTATACTTGTGAAGACAACAAGGCTGGGACGATGAGTAGATTATTTTTCTTCAGCTATTCCCATTCGGATCGCAACTCAGCTTACGCACTTCCTAAAGAGGACGGTGATCGCAAGAATTATGTTGATGAATTTTTCAATGACTTAACAAAAGAAGTAAGTGCGCTAACGGCGTTAGCCGACGATGAAGTCAGCTATAAAGATCACAAAGATCTGAAAATAGGAGACCCCTGGTGTGAAGAACTAACCACTCACTTAAGTACAGCCCGCGTATTAATTGCCTTGATTACTCCCAAGTATTTGCGAGATAAAAATAAAAATTGTGGAAAGGAAGTATCCGTCTTCCTATCACGACAGAACATCTTAGAAACAAACGAGAAGTACTTTCCATCACGAATATTACCAATATTCTGGGAGAGTAACTATTATTGCTTTAGAGCTGCTACTCCCAGCGCCAAGAGGTTACTGTTAAAATATCAGCATCAACAGCACGGGTTGCCCGAGCAGTATCCTAAGATTGGCTTGCACAAAATTAGGCGCCTTAACTCATATAAAGATTACTACAGGTTTATCTCTACCGTTAGTGAGCGAATAGTCGAAATTTCGGAGCTACCAATACTGCCGAAATTTGATGGCAGTTTGAATTATACAGAAATTCCATCGGCATTTATTTGCAATGACGATGACCTTAAGTTTTCAAAGTTGGAACGCCCGATATTAAAAGTTTCACAAATGACACCGCAAATTCGCGTCAAAGGAGATGCTCCACTCCCTGGGATAAAATTTCCGGCTGAGGTAAAATGACTGTTTTTGAAAAGTCCCCACGAATTATAACGTTCTATTCTTACAAAGGCGGAACAGGCCGAACTATGGCTCTGTCAAATGTGGCTTGGCTGCTTGCCTCCAATGGCGCTAAAGTGCTTGCCATTGATTGGGATTTAGAAGCGCCTGGATTACATAAATACTTCTTTCCGTTTATTAATGATTCTGATCTGAGCCAATCGGACGGCCTGATTGACTTACTAAGCTTATATGTGGAACATCTTGCCCTAACTTCTGATGATATGCCTCCTTTCACAAACAATCCATTAGAACTCGCTGATCCTAGACTTATATCAATACCCATAGAGTTTGATTTCCCCCATATGGGCGCGCTTCACATTATTGGAGCCGGCAAACAGGAGAGTGGCTATCCTGAGCGAATTCGGGGGTTTGACTGGCCTTCGTTTTATGAAAGGTTTGGCGGTTCAGCGTTTGTTGAAGAATTTGCCAAGAATTGTCGAGATCATTATGACTTCATTCTTATAGACAGCCGAACTGGTGTCGCAGATACATCCGGCATTTGCACGATCCAAATGCCGGACGAAGTAGTGCTATGCTATACTTACAACAGGCAGAGCATTGAAGGAATAGCAGCCGTAGCGCGAAGTATTATAGCAAAGCGGCAGGATATTATTTTGTATCCAATTGCAACACGCGTCGTAAAAGATGTTGTTGGGATTGATAAAGCCAGAACCTTTGCCATTAAACACTTATCCTCTTTTGTTTCAGAAAGCCAACTTCAGAGTTCTGAGACTAGCTATTGGTCAAGCGCAGAAGTTCCACATTATCCTACCTATGGCTTCGAAGAATTGCTTGCGGCTTTTGTGGAAACAGCAGGAGGTAGGAATAATTTACTTGCAGACATGGAGTGGCTGACAACATGCTTAGCTAATAAAAGCGGATTATCTGTTAAGCAGCCTGAAATACCTCATTCTATTAGAGAACAATATTTCCGAATAGTTAGGTTCCATGACCCAGAGAAGGCATGGATTGAAGGTATATTAGAAAAACCTGCTGCTATAGCTTTAGAAGCTATACTTAATCGTGTTGAGAGCTTAGATCCGCGCAGGTTAGAGCCTTCGGTCGTCTTAGATTATGTAACTGCTATGCATGATGTATCGAACCGTCTTTTGTCTAACGGAGAACTACGGCTCGCGGAAGCTGCGGCTAAGGCCGCCGGTGAATTAGTACGATTTTCAGATTCATCGGTAGCAATCGCCAAGATTGACGAACTTCATCGAAAGTTAGTTGCGGTTGGTAGTGGTACAGGCATAGAGCGCGTATTTATATCTTACTCCCGCGGCGATGGAGCCAACGCTGCTCGCGCTCTACGTGAACTTCTACAGAAGCAAGAGGTTTCTGTATGGCAAGATCTTGTAGCACTTGAAAGTGGACTTGACTGGTGGCGCCAGATAGAGAACGCGATAAGATCGCCAACATTGCAGCACTTATTATTAATAGTTACGCCGTTGGCGCTTAAAAGCTCAATAACCCGCGCAGAGATTCGCCTGGCACGCCAAGAAGGTAAAGCGGTACATCTGGTCAAAGGGCCGGGCCTTGACGATCTGAGCACGTTACCGCGATGGTTTGGGCAGGTTTGCGATCTCGAACTTGTCGAACATCGAGATACGTTGATCCGTATACTCAAACTTCCATCACAACAAAAGCGTGTAGCCATGATGGCTCCTGAGCCACCACCGGACTTCGTTGCGCGTCCAAATGAATTTAAGGCGCTGAAAAGCCGCCTGCTGGATTACAAGCAAGACGCCGTTGTTGGCATTACCGCAGCTCTGAAAGGGGCGGGCGGCTATGGCAAAACGACACTTGCGAAGGCCCTTGCGCATGATGCTGAGATTCAGGATGCGTTTTTCGATGGCATTCTCTGGGTTGAGCTGGGCGAACAGCCAGGCAATATTCTCAGCATTGTTGCTGATCTTGTTGAGAAAATGACTGGAGAACGGCCGGGCTTTGAAACCATCACTGCAGCCCGTGCGGCTTTGACTGAAGCCCTTGGAGATCGGCGCATTCTTCTCATTATTGATGATGTCTGGCGCAAACAAGACCTTGACCCGTTTCTCCAGGGCGGTCCGTATACGACACGACTGATCACCACGCGCATTAATCATGTCCTGCCGTCTGATGCGGTGCGTGAGCAGGTTGACGCCATGCGCGATGAGGAGGCTTTTTGCCTGTTGGCCTGGGGCTTGGACGAAACTGAGGTTTTCAGCCAGGAGGCAGAGCTTAAATCTCTTGTGACCCGGCTTGGTGAATGGGCATTGCTTCTGAAGCTCGTCAATGGTTTTATGCGCGAGAATACTAGTGCCGGTCAATCCGTCGGCGACGCCATAGCTGAGGCCAACCTGTATCTTGATGAAGAGGGATTGACCGCCTTTGACAATAACGACGCCGAGGAACGCACAAAAGCTGTGGCCCAGACCATTGCTGTCAGCTTGCGATTGTTGCCCGAAATTTATAAGAAATGCTTTGGAGAGCTGGACGTATTTCCAGAAGACGCAGACATTCCAATTAAAATTGTCGAGCGGCTATGGGCAAAAAGCGCAGGCCTTAATAAATTAAAAACCGGACGCCTTCTTAAGAAACTTTATAGCCTCTCCCTGCTGCTCAATCTTGATCTTGACCGGCGCATTCTGCGTTTCCATGACACTATCCGCCACTATCTTCAGCAGGCAGCAAGACAAGATACACTTACGACCCAACATCAACAGCTCATCGATGCCATGGGTGGTATGGCTGAAATGAAGAACGCAACGGATGTGGAACGCCAATATTTTTATCGCCACTTGCCACACCACTTGGATGCTGCAGGCGACCTTAAAACACTTCGTGATCTGATGGTTGATCCGGCCTGGCTGGACGCAAAACTGCGCGTTCTCAAAAATCCGCAATCTCTTGTTGCTGATTTCCTGGCGCATGCCGATCCAGGCAATCAAACCACAACACTACTTCGCCAGTCACTGGAACTTATATCCGGCTTACTCGCGCGCGATGAGCGCCAGCTCCTGCCACAGCTTGTTGCCAGATTAAAGGCGAGACATCTCCAGACTGAACCACGCATTCAAGAGTTTGCGGAACGCGCGCAAGCTCTTATTGCATCGCCTGCATTTCTACCAAAGCCTAATAGCCTCAAGGCGGGGGGCGGACCGGAAACGCTTCGCCTCGAGGGGCATACTGCCCCGGTTACAAAGCTTGCTGTGCTTGCAGATGGCTGCCTGGCCTCCAGCTCCGATGACAACACCGTGCGGCTGTGGGATACAACAACCGGCCAGTGCCAGGTCCTCAAGGGCCATACAGCTGCAGTCACCACGCTTGCGGTGCTCCCCGATGGCCGCCTAGCCTCCGGTTCTCATGATAACACCGTGCGGCTGTGGGACACAACAACCGGCCAGTGCCAGGTCCTCGAGGGGCATTCAGGCCGAGTTACGACGCTTGTAATGCTCCCCGACGGCCGCCTGGCCTCCGGCTCCAACGACAACACCGTTCGGATGTGGGACACGGCCACCGGCCAGTGCCAGGTCCTCGAGGGCCATTCAGACAGCATCACCACGCTTGCGGTGCTTCCCGACGGCTGCCTGGCCTCCGGCTCTTTGGACACCACCGTGCGGTTGTGGGACACGGCGACCGGCCAGGCCCAGGCCCTCAAGGGGCATTCAAACTGGGTCAGTACTCTTACGGTACTACCTGACGGCCGCCTCGCTTCCGGCTCATATGATAATATCATACGGTTGTGGGACCCGGCCATCGGTCAGCCCTGGGTCTTCGAGGGACATTCAAGCTGGGTCAGCACTATTGCAGTGCTACCCGACGGCCGTCTCGCTTCCGCTTCTGATGACAATACTGTACGGCTATGGGACGTAGCCAGCGGTCAGTCGCAGGTGCTCAAGGGGTATTCAGGAGAGATTGGTACGCTTGCGGTGCTTCCCGACGGCCGTCTCGCCTCCGGCTCTAATGATGACACCGTACGAGTATGGGACACGAACACTGGCCAAGTGCAAGTCCTCAAGGGGCATTCAGACTGGGTCAAGACGCTTGCTGTGCTTCCCGACGGTCGCCTAGCCTCTGGTTCTGATGATAACACCGTGCGGTTGTGGGACACGGCGACCGGCAAAGCACAGATCCTCGAGGGGCATTCAAACTGGGTCAGAACGTTTGCTGTACTTACCGATGGTCGTCTCGCCTCTGGCTCTTCTGATAATACCGTGCGACTATGGGACCCGGCCACCGGTCAAGCGCAAGTCCTCAAGGGACATTCAGGCTGGGTCAACACGCTTGCTGTGCTTAATGACGGTCGTCTAGCCTCCGGTTCTCATGACAATACCGTGCGACTATGGGATCCGGCCACTGGCCAGACCCAGGTCCTCAAGGGACATTCAGGCTCGATCAGGACGCTTGCTGTACTTACCGATGGTCGTCTCGCCTCTGGCTCTTCTGACAACACCGTGCGGCTGTGGAACCTGGCTACTGGCAAGGCGCAAGTGCTCGAAGGACACTTAAGCTGGATCAACACGCTTGCCGTGCTTGCCGATGGCCACCTAGCCTCCGGCTCTTATGACAATACCGTGCGGTTGTGGGACCTGGCCACTGGCCATGGACGGGTCCTTGAGGGCCATTTAAGCGAGATCAGCACGCTTGCGGTGCTCCCCGATGGTCGCCTCGCCTCTGGTTCTCATGATAACACCGTGCGGCTGTGGGACACAGCAACCGGCCAAGCACACGTCCTCAAGGGACATTCAAACTGGATCAGAAGGTTTGCTGTGCTAAACGACGGTCGTCTAGCCTCCGGTTCTCATGATAACACCGTGCGGCTGTGGGACACAGCAACCGGCCAAGCACACGTCCTCGAGGGGCATTCAGGCTCGGTAAGCGCGCTTACGGCACTTGCCGATGGTCGCCTCGCTTCTGGCTCTTATGACAATACAGTGCGGTTGTGGGACCTGGCTTCTGGAAAAGAAATCGCTCGTATCGAAGTTGACGCTTCTCTTTCTATCCTTATAGCTCTACCTGATGGCAGACTTGTTACCGGAGATGTGTCTGGTGCCATACAATGGCTAGAAATTATTTGAGTGAGGGTCTTTTTTACCGCTTAGCGCTTTTACAGAAACCGGTACGACCACACAATCCAGCAGACTCGATGCAGGCAAGTACATAATTTTCGTTGCTGTTCTTTGGATGAGGAAGCTTGAACCCGAGATGCGTCATAACCTTCTTCTGGCAATGTTACGCACAAACATTTAACGCCGACGATCAAAAACTTTCAAGTCATCCCAAGCATGCGTTGCAAAAAAGACACGCAAGACTAATGCCAACGACATGCATATCTCAAACCATATAGCCAATGAGTTATCAGGGCAACGGTTGTTTTCGACGGAAATCAGACGCTGCCAAATTGTGAAATATCCGAATGCGTTTCGCCTTAATGTGTCTGGAAGACTTCTTCCAAGTACTTCAATTTCTGCAGAAGTACTTTTGGCTTCAGACATAGTCATTATCCTTAAGTCTGAAAACACACCACGCCTGCTTCTCGGATAGACCGTGAGCGCAGTACAATGACACTGTTGCTAACCCTCAACAACTCTTATGATCAATTATAGTCTTGTTGATAAATTCACGCAACCGAATGCTTTGCGGACATCTGATGATTTTTTCTCTCGCAACAGCTGCTTTGTGGCCTGGACCGTGCGCGCTTGTCGCGCTATTGTAATGGTAGAAGTTGAAGGACCATGAGCTGCATGCACAGCGTATAGATCGGCAGCGCTAATGCTTCACATTCTCATGGAACGGACGTTTGATTAGACTATTGAGCGTTATCACAGAATTGAAAAAGTACTGCGGCAATACTTCCAAAAACGGAAATCTATCGTTTTCTACCTTCAGAACCAAAGCGCGCCGAGCGATCTGATGTTCTGTGGTATGTTTGCACCGCTCAGCAGGACCAGCGACGCCTGTCGGAGCTCATGCGTCTCCCAGGACAGGCGCCACTGCGGTATCGAGCGACCCACCTCACCTCTTTGATTGGCTCTTTGGTCTGTTCAAGTCCTCGACCGTGCTCAACATGAGCAGCCTTGGACGCCCAGAAGGCACGCCCGATGAGACCTTGATCTGATCGGCTCTGGCCACCTTGCACAAAGGCAGGGCTGGTTGGGCGTACTGGCAGGAGAAAGAACACGGGCAACGCGAAAACCCTGATTGATGAGCCGGTTGTGCGTCCTGTCCCTGAGGCGGCTCGCCGCGCGCATATACCTGGTGAGGTTGAGCCAGGAGCCGCCACGAACGACGCGAGAGCAACCCGACACCTCCGGCACAGGCGAGCCATCTGTTGGCGCGCCATCGTAACTAGCCTTGAAACAATCCTGCACCCACTCCCAAACATTGCCATGCATATCATGGAGACCGAACTTATTCGGCTTGAAGGAGCCTACCGGCGCCGTTTGCTTATTATCCCATTCGCTACCACAGCCATAGCAATTGGCATTGCCCTTGCCGAGTTCGTCACCCCAGGAATAAACTGTTGTTGTGCCGGCACGTGCCGCATATTCCCACTCTGCTTCACTCAGCAGCCGATACGACTTGCCTGTTCTAACTGACAGCCATTCGATATATTCTCTGGCATCGTCCCAGGACACGTTGATGGCCGGACGCGTACCTTTCCCCCAGCCTCGATCATTTGGCGCTTTATTCGAAGCACAGCCGCCGGTTGATACGCATGCTTCCCATTCAGCGAAAGTGATTTCGTATTTGCCGACAGCGAGCTTTCTGCCAATGGTGACCTTTCGTTGTGGCCCCTCATCGCTATCACGACCTTTTTCAGTTGCGGGTGAGCCCATCATGAAGTCACCGGCTGGCAACACGACCATCTCCGGACATGCATCACATTCCTTAAAGGTTTCGCGAGGTTTAAGCGCCCGCTCTGCGGCCTCACTGAGCACTGCGGGCCGAGCGATAAACCTTTCGGCCATCTGCGCTCTGGCAGCAATACGCTCGCGATCCGCAGCAATACGCTCACGATCAGCCAATTGCTGAATGAACACGACACCTGCACCGATTACGCCAAGTGCAACAACAGCCAGGGCCCCGCCGACAACCAACTTTCCTCGACGTTCCTGCCCACGGCAGGCAGCAAGATAGGCTGTCGGCACGCCCTTCAAACGGCGCTTAAAATCTTCTCGCTTGGCCAGTTTACTGGCTTCGCGCAGGCGTATGCCGCGCAGATCAAGCCATGAGCGCCCGCGATCGGCTCGATGCCAGGTTTCTGCCTGCCGCTCGATTAACTGAGCAGTTTTGATGTCTCCTGCACGCTGAGCCAGGACTTGCTTCAGCCAGCTCCAGCGGCGCAGCAGGGCTTCATGGGCAACGCGGTAAATAGAAGTTGCTGTGCCGACTTCATCAGCAGGACCTTCACTGCTGACAAGCAATCTGGCATTGACAAGCCTGTGGACGACGTTACGGCATTCAGCGGGGATCTCACTCTCACTGGCAATTCGGCTGACCGGCTCCCCATTTTCTTCGTTGATATCCACCAATCCTGGAATGAAGGCTGCGGTTACAAGTTTTTGTTGCTCACTTTTCTCTGAAGGTATTTGCGGTTCGCTCAAAGGTTTGGAAAAAGCCTCCGTCACGGCCGCGTTGATCGATCCTGCGATACCACCAAGGTTTTTGTAGTGTTTGAGCAAGAGGCCGCCTGGCGTTTTGCCATATCCCCGATAAAGACGCTCCAGCGTAAACGCCAGCAAAGGCAAGGGATCAGCACCTTCCGCTGCCGTATCCTTAATGAGGGCATCGGCAAGCCGGGCATCAATGGCAAGCGGCGGCGTCATCCGCTCTGCCGGTTTCAAAATAGCCTCGCGATAGGCGGTTACAGGTATCGGCGGCAAGTTGAACGGCGCCAGAAGCGGGCTAAGATCGACATCGTTTTGTAGTAACGAGAAGCGGTCTGACCTGATTGTTAAAAGTGCAATCATGTCTGGACCACGCGTCAGTGCTGCCGCCAGATGCTGACGTAGCTTGACCGCTTCATGGCCCGCATCCGTGGTGAACAATTCCTCAGCCTGATCAATTGCGAGAAGGATTGTCGGCGGTCGATCAATCTGTGGCGCGGCGTCTCCGACAAGACGTTTCATAGCCAGCACCTGGAGGGCATTGAGCAGCGGCAGTAGGGCATTCGCATCCCTGTCAAGCGCGGCCATGAGATCGCCCAGCGGCCTGGGCTCACGCAACCGGTCAAACGCCTGTTCAAGTGCAGCTGCAAGTCCGGTTCGCCCACTTAACGCTGCCGTTCCGGGGCGGACCAGCGGCACAATCGTGAAATCCCGATCCTCGCGCTCCAGACGTGGGATCATGCCCGCACGCAGAAAACTTGATTTACCCGAACCGGAGGCACCTTGGATGACAAAGAGCTTCCTGCCCCCCTTACCGCGCAGTTCGATCAATTCTTCGCGGGCGCGAACGAGATCGGCGTCACGGCCGAAGAACACACCTGCATCCTTGACATCAAGCGCTTCAAGGCCACGAAATGGAGCACGGTCCGGCTCATCTGGCGGCGGCCAGGAGAAGCTATCCGTTTCAAAACCAACGAGCCCGAGACGTGCCAGGCCACCACGTAGCGCCGTTAAGTCGTCCTCTGGGAATGAGACCGTTATGGTGCTGCGCTCGGGCGGTGGGTTGACGGTAAATGTGATCTGCTCACCACCGCGCGTGAGATTTATTACCTGAAGCTCGCCGCCTAAGCCACTC
>CAYUYL010000085.1:0-9825 GCA_964449195.1 uncultured Filomicrobium sp. | reverse complement strand
GTCGCGTGGCGATATTGATGCGGCATGGTTCTGGGAGCCAAACCTGAACAAAACTGTCAATGATGGCGGCAATATCTTCATGACCTCCGGCATCATGGAAAAGCGCGGCTATCCGACATGGGACGTTGGCATCGTGATGAACGAATTTGCCGAGAAATATCCTGACTATGTCGAAAAATTCGTCAAAGCTGAATGCGCAGGTATTGATTACTGGATTAAGAATCCTGAAGAGACGGCAAAAATCATTGCTAAGGAACTGGAACTGTCTCTGGAAGATGCAACCCGCATGATGAAAGGTACCGAAATGGTACCATGCGATAAACAGCTGACAGCTCAATATATCGGCCCGACCGGCAAGATTGGACAATTCGCCGATACGTTGGTGGCAACATCCAAATTCCTTGTCTCACAAGACCGTCTTCCGAAGCTTCTAAAGCGCAAAGATTTCGAAGATTTCCTTGTTCCCAAGTATCTAGAGAAAGTTGTTGCGAAATAAATTCGGCGTTTTTCAAGAAAGTGACAGCCGGCCTATGGCTGGCCTTCACGCAAGATCTGACACGACCAAATATATAAATTCCAGTGTTATTTTTTATATTAGGGCATGAATTGAGATGGGTCAGCCGATAAAACAAGTTGCTTTCGACTTTCATTCAATTCGAGAGCTTTATGCGTCTGGTAAAGCGGTGCCTGCTGATATTATTCGCCTTGCGTATGACCGCATTGCTGAAGACAATCGTTCTGGTCTTTGGATATCTTTAAGGCCGCTTGAAAAGACGCTTGAAATTGCAGAGGCACTCCCTGCTAAGCCGACCTCGGATTTGCCTCTTTATGGACTACCATTCGGCGTCAAAGATAATATTGATGCTGCAAATCTTGAGACAACAGCCGCCTGTCCCGCGTACGCATACATGCCGGAACGCTCAGCAAAGGTCGTTGAAAAACTGGAAGCAGCGGGTGCGATTTGCATCGGCAAAACAAATCTGGATCAATTTGCAACCGGCCTAAACGGAACGCGGTCTCCCTACGGACCATGCGGCGCGGCCTTCGACCCTCAAATGGTATCAGGTGGCTCAAGCTCTGGCTCAGGCGTTGCGGTTGCGCTTCATCAAGTAGCATTTTCGATCGGCACAGATACAGGTGGTTCCGGTCGCATTCCGGCTGGGCTCAACAATGTCATTGGCCTGAAACCCACGGTTGGTGCGTTGAGTACAAAAGGCTTGGTGCCCTGCTGTCGAACTTTGGACTGCCCGTCAGTTTTTGCACTGAGTATAGAGGATGCCCATGAGGTGGCAGCAGCCGCTTTTGAAATTGATCGTGATGATGCATCTCTCAGATCAGACCTAAGCAACAGTCCATTCTCCTCCATACCCACTCCCCCTGGAGACCCGCGGCTTTTAATTGTGAAGCCGGAGCAACAAGAATTTTTTGGCAATACGGAAGGCCATAAGCTTTATAACACTGCGCTTGAGAAATTCTCAGATCAAGGCGCTGAACTCATCCCAATTGATTTTGCCCCCTTCGCAGAAGCAGGCCAAATGATGTTTGAAGGCGTCTGGGTTGCAGAGCGCTATACAGCAATAGGTAAATTTTTAGAAACGCAGCCAAATGATATACTTCCAACAACGCGTGCTATCGTTGAAAATGGGCGCAAATGGACAGCTATAGATGCCTTTAGACAGATGTATCGCGCCAAAGAGATCCAAACCTACGCAAACAGCTTATTTGCCAACGCTGACGCACTTATTGTCCCAACCGTCGCAACCCTCTACAGCATATCTGAAATGCAAGCCGATCCAATCGTTTGCAACAATCATCATGGCTATTACTCATACTTTGCAAACATACTTGATTTAAGCGGCCTATCCTGTCCGGCAGGTTTTTATAAGAATGGAATGCCGTTTGGCGTAACTCTGCTTGCGCCTGCCTATCAAGATGCAAAACTTGCCTCCATAGGACGCCACTTTCTCCATAGTGCTTCGAAGCAGCAAACACTCGGCAAGCCAAGACTTTGAAGATGTGCGAACATCCATCTCTGTGAAGCGGTCAAGCTGGTTGCGCGCGGGGGGGGGGAGGATTTGAACCTACGACCTTCAGATTATGAGCCGTGCGGAAGGCATCACGAAGAGATGCTCTAAAACGCGTATTATTGCGTAATTTCCGACAGTTAGCGCCGCAACAGCGAAGATGTTCACAACTCTGTTCAATCTTGCCATGCGGCTTGAACGGGAGCAGTTTTTGAACGCCGCCAGTTATGAACGCTCTTCGGAGCGTCTTAGGTATGCCAGTGGCACCAAGCCGAAGAAAGTCGATACAAAGGTCGGCACGATCACACTTGATATTCCCAAAACTCGTGAAACGGAACAGCCGTTTTATCCGCAATCCCTGGAGCGTGGGCCCGCCCGAGCCGCGCCCTGCAGGTTGCCGTTGCCGAGATGTATATTCGGGGTGTTTCAACCCGTGATGTCGAGAAAGTCATGGGGCATTTTTGTGTGTCCTATCGCCTATCGGCTGCTTAAGGAGGCGCTTTTTTTGTTGCCCTATCGCCTATCGGCTACTTGAGGAGGCGCTTTTTTGTTGTCCTATCGGCTGCTTGAGGACCGGGGCTGCAAACTCTTGTGACGCCTGGTCTTCGCGATATTAGATATACTGTTCTCAAGTAGGCAATAGCCGATAGAACAAATAAAAATACTCCGACGATCATGCCGGCCTCAAAGCTGCGCGACAGGCCGTATTTGGCGGGACGCCGTGGCAGCGCTGCCGCGCATCTCTTATCCCTATGCCGTTATTGTGCATGGGAAATAATGAATCTTATTCGCCTGCCGCTATCTCCGAGGACGTTTTCATCTGCCTGCTAGAAGCAGATCGAAATGGTAGAATAGATGCCGCTCACACGATTTTCTCCCTTATTTGTATCGAGCTTTGGTGTCGGATATTTTGGGACAATCAGATAAAAGCACTATATACGTAGCATTCCCCAGTATTTTAAGGCTGAGTATAATACGACAACTTCTTCGTTTTGAAGCGATCGACACGAAGTTTCACTCTCCTGCCAACACCTCGTCCACATCGCTACCGATCGCCGTTAGCAGTGCCTGCACATCTTCACTCTGCGGATCTACGCTGGTCGAGGCCTGCCAACGCTCATATCGCAGTGGATTGGATTTGAGAACGGTCAACGCCGCTTCGAACAGGCCCGCCGCCTGCAAGCGGTCAATCAGCACCAGCTTCGGGATGCGCCTTGCCTGCGCTGCCGGGTCGAAGAGTTTCGGCACAATGGGTTTGTTCTGCAACAGGAATTCGTCAACGTTTGCCATTTCGTCACTCATCACGCTTCCTCCACGGTAAGCCCAGCCGTCACCACATCCATTACGCCGGTTGAGATGTTCGCCTGAGGCACTTTCAGCGTCTTTGCGCCGTTGGTCTCAGCGATAATGACGCCTTGCGGCTCAGGCACAACAGAGATACCGGCAAACCACACGCTTTGAGCGGCACCGGTGTCCGGATACACGCTCCAACCACCAGAACGGTTGGAGTAATTCGGAAACCATAACAATTTGACAAAGGCGGTGCCGGGTGGAAAGTTGGTGTTGCTGCTGACACCTGAGCGATTAATACCGCCGATAAAACCGGTTGTCCGGTACCACTTGTCGACTTCCGGAGCAATCAGTCCAGAGAAGAAGCTGTATTGATAGCCACCTGAATATTTGCTGGCGATCTTGGTGCCCACGGGCCAGGTGCCGTTCGCATCATCTGGGTTGCCGAGATGCGCCGGGAAAGGCTGGTTGAGTGTGATGATGCCAGTGGTCTTGTTAACACCTCCAAAGTTCCATAGCTGCCTATGCCATATCTTGCTGTAGTCTGGATATTTATAACCAAAGCTGTTCTTATATTCGAAGATGATCGGCCCCCGGCTATAGCTTCCGGTGCCGCTATTGTCCCAGCCGCTTGCATCGGCCACAGCCATTGTTATGTCGCCTGGTGTTAATGGTGCGGCAAGCGTAGTTAGGCTATCCGACCCGTCTAATTTATAGCGTGTGTAATCGTCCGGAGAGATAAGATTTTTATCTACGTCGTAACAGTAAATTCCCATATATTGCAAATGGCGCTCGCTATAGGTATAGGCCGACCAGTCGCCGGGCGCGCTCTGCTGCCGAATATAGGCCGTCAGTCGATAAATACGGTTCGGGTCGACGGCAATAAATTCACTGGAAACATTTGGGCTGTAATAGCCGTCATGGCGAAATGAACCCGGCAAGTTAGGCGCTTCAACCGGATCGAAAGTGAAACTTGGAAAGTTATAGTTATTTCCCAGCAGTCCTGTGCCATTTGTAACAAGGTTCACGCCTCTTGCATTGGCATAATCCGTGTTGATCGGATCTCCCGTGCCAAAAGCGGCTGGAATAGCACTCTCCCCATCAGCACCTGCTGGGCCTTGTGGGCCGGTTTCGCCTTGGAGGCCCTGAATACCTTGCGGACCTGTTGCCCCCTGAACGCCCTGTTCACCCTGTGGGCCGGTTGGGCCTTGCGTCCCGAGTATGGCCTCTGTGATTCCGCCCGGGTTAATAATAACTTCAATACTCATAGGGCGATCTCCTCAACAGGTGTAACAATGCCTGAAAGCACCCGATAGATATCGCCGTTTGGCGCGGTCAGTTCCAGCTCCCATTTGCCGGTCGTTATGATTGCACGGGTATCTGTCTCACTACCGGTGAAGGTAAATTTGCCATCCTCTCCACCAGCCGAGACCTTGCCGTTGTCAGTACTCATCTCAAGAACCAGATCGCCTTTCAGATTGCGGATCTGCAGTAAAGCATGATAGCCCGTACTATCTATAGGGCTGCTGCCTCCCCAGATGATGTCGAAATGAAGCGTCTTGCCTCGGAAAATCCGCATATGCGTATCTTCGCCGGTTATACTGAATTCGACGCCTGCTGTGGTGCCTGACATTCAAACCTCCCGAGGGTTTAGGATGTTGAAACATTACAGAGCATGTAGTGAGCGTTGATGCGCACCTTGCCGCCAGTAAAATCACCACCATTGGCTGTCAGGCGCACAGGTGTGTCGGCGTAAAAAGCGCTGGGGCTTACAACGCCTGAATTTGTGCTGCCTTCTGCGATCCCCAGCAAGCCGCCATATTTGTTGATCTCCCCAGCGATGCCGCAGTCGTAAGAGATCGCACCGGTGATCTCTTGCGTGGTGCGGGTGGAAACGCCAAAGACAATGGCGCGATCGGGAATTTGCATCGAGCTGTCGGTAAAAGCGCCTGCCAGCGTCAGCTCTTCTTCGGTCAATTCAAACCGCGTTTCGGCACCATGGGGCGCGATGTTGAGAACAGCTGATGCGCCGCCGAGACCACTGCCTGCAAAGGCTGACCATTGTGATCCATCATAGACATAGAGCAGGTTTTCATCCACCACAAAGGCCAGCCAGCCGGCGCGCGGAGTGTAGAACATCCAGGCATCGTCCTGATAGGCGGCGATCCTGCCCTCATGGCCCGCCCACACACCGCTCGCACCACTTGCTGGAATATAACGGTCTCCGTCGGCCGGTGAAACTGGCGGCAAAGACAGGTCTTTATCGATGACGGATAGCTGCACGAGCGCGTCCAGTCCCCGGATCGCCTCATTGTGCGTGACATGTTTTTGCGCCTGTGCCGCAATGATATAGGGCAGCTGCAAATTCACCGTTTCATCCATTGCCAGTTACTCCGATATGGCTTACCAGTCGTTCCGGCTAAAGTAATATGAGTGAAAGGAGCGAGGATTATTTGTTTTCAAAAGAAAAATTATATGAAATGATAATATAATATTGTCAGAGATCCGGTGATCTGCCGCAGTCGCGCAACCGCCAAGAGCATACGGATTATGATTTCCGTTGTTATGCATAATCTGGCCGCCGGGTTGGCTCCTGAAGAGATCACACAACACTATCCACCATTAAACAAACAACAGGTCAGCGCCTGCATTGTCTACGCTGCCTAGCTGGTGCACGAGAAAGCCATGCTGCTGCCCAAGCGCGCAACAACGTGAACTTCAAGATAGACGATAATCTGTCGAACGATTACGCCGCAATGCTGCGGGCAACCGGGTTCGATGCCTTGACTGTGAGTGATCAGGCCATGTCAAGAGAAAGTGATGATGATCTGGTTAAAGTATATCAAAAGGAAAAGCGCACTCTGATAACTGCCGATCTAGATCATTGTTTTTTGAAAGGCCTTGACGACCGGCGCCATTTTGATGGCTTCGGGCCGTGTACCGAATATTATGAGGACGCGCATAAATATTGCCTTTTGGATTTTACGCTGGGGGATGCTTCACTTCCCTAACGATTTGCCTGATCCTGCCTTCTGGTCATGACTAAAATATTGCAAAACCACTTAACTCTTCGGATTTAAAACAGCGTGCTTATCAAAACAAGTGCCCGCATATAGCGGGCACTGTAAGTGGGATTAGAGGAGCTGAACTTGCCTGATTAAGCTGCTGCATATCCTTTTGTCTCTTGCTCGATATTATCCGTCATATTCGCCTGTTTTTTGCCGAACTGAGGTTGCAATATCTGCAGTTCCTTTTTTGCTTTATCGACATCGTTCATTGCGTCGCGGATAGCCTCGCGGTTCATCCGATCTCCGGCAATGGCGACTTGAAGCGTTTTGAGTGCAATCCGCAGATCTTCTTTTAGGGCCATGCGTTTGATATACCAGACATCAAGGGCCAGCTTTTCCTCCGGCGTGACAAGCTTGCCGCCGTTGATCTGGGCCCAGCCGGTGATCCCCGGACGAACGGCGAAACGGATTTCACCATTTTCTGGATGATCGACCGGCAGCAATGGCCGCGGGCCGACAAAGGACATGTCGCCAACCAGGATATTGTACAACTGCGGCAGCTCATCAAGCCTTGTGCGGCGTAGGAAATAACCGATCGATGACTGCCTGTCCTCATCCGCAATAGGATTGCCGTGGCGGTCATGGGCCGGCCCCATAGTGCGGAATTTGTAAAGCCGAAACGGGCGGCTGAAGCGCCCCGGACGCTGCTGCCAGAATACGATGGGAAAGCCACGATCAATGGCGACCAGCAATGCCGTCAGAACAATGAACGGTGATAGCAAAACGATAAGAGTTAGGGAGCCGACAATGTCCAGCACGCGCTTTCCAGCGGTGTAGGGATTGTGGCTGGCAAACGTTACTTCAGAAACGTTGGTCGTCTCATCAGCTTGTGCTGAGTGGTCTCTCTGCGCGCCGAATTCAAGCCTTTCCTGAAACAGATCAAGGGTAACTTTGCCACTTTTTTCCCAATCGAGCAAAGCTGTGCGAGATTCCTGAGAGAGCTTTTCGAATGGCAGGGTCACGACGATACGGGTTATTTCCACCCCGTGAACGCGCATATCATCTAGAATTCGCGTGAGTTCCGCGGGGTGCCCGATGACCTTGTGATGGTGCAGCAGGCGTCCCTTAACAACAGCTGCTTCATCGAGGATGCCCTCCACCGCGACGCGGCCTTGGTCAAGATCGGCGACACAGCGCAGATAGAGTTCCGCAACATGGTTCAGTCCGACCACCAGCGTGTGTTCTTTTGGCGCAACTCTCCTCGATTGGGGATTTCCCGACCTGCGGAAATAACTACGGGCCAACAGACGTGCTCCCGTCATCATCGCAACGGCAATAGCCCACTGGATCAGCGGGATGGACCGCGCAATACCTTCGCCGCGGGTAATAACGAAATAAAGGGTCAGGGTGATCATGGTACTGACTGTAATGGCCGCCATGATCCTGGTGAAATCGGACAGTGTCGCATAACGCCAGATCCCCTTATGGGTACCGGTAACAAGATGGCAAATCGCTGCGACCGCTGTGCCTATTGCGAGGTAGGGAAGCAGCAATTCGGCCTTTTGCCAATCGATCGTAAAGTTTTCACGGATGATGAGCGCCACCAACGGTGCCGCGGCTGTAACGAATAGATCGTAGGAATAAAAAAACCATTTACGCATTTACTTAAGACCTACCCTAAAAACATATTCGTTTCAATCTTATACTCATTCCGGCCATAGCGTTATCTATATTATGACGAAAAGTGGTTTCATAGCGCTCCGCTATCGCTTCTCCTTTTTTTAAGGAGAGTGTGTGTCTTTTAAGTACTGTTCTCATTAAGGCTGATTGCCATGTGAGCGTGCCAATGGAGTATGAGCTAGCGATCAGATCGTCACCTTTTTGACTAAGCAGGCGCAACCAGCCGGGACACATAGCAGGGCTATCGCATTTGGCTTAGCATTTTTATAAGGAACTCTTCATTCCACCCGGCACATTTGATTTTTCCTGTGAGTGACCCCTTGGTTTTGTCGCAGCGGGCGACGTCGAGAGCGCGTCGGCGCAGGACAGAGATATTGGCCGGGCCAAGACAACGCTGCGCTATCCCGTGCCGGTAGCTGGCATCACCAAAGATCTCATTCCCGACACCGTCTTTGGCCTGCAGTATCAGCACGAAGGTGGGCAGCGGTATCGGTTCTTTGTGCTCGAGGCGGATCGTTCCACCGAGCCGGTCAATACCGGCAACACTCATCGCAAGAGTATTGCCCGGAGTCTGTCGCAATATCGCGAATACGTGGTAGGCGGTCCGTATAAAGAGCACCTTAAGTTAACCGCGCCGCTGTTGGTCTTGAATGTGACCACCGCACCCGAGCGGCTCCAAAACCTGCTGGCACTCACGACCAAAGAAGCCGGGGCTGGCGGCAACAGCTACCAACTGTTTCAGTGTTGGTCGGCCTTTGGGGCCATTTTTAAACCGCCTGCGCCCAAGTTAGATTTGCTGACTGGTATGTGGCAACGAGCGGGATGCGAAGACTTTTGCATTGGCGTGGTGTGATCGGCACATTCTGCTGTCTACGCCGCTATATGCATCTGCCGCACACTGACGGTCATGCACGACCTCACCATGATCGGCACCACCAACGCCCGCCAGACGTTTACGCCGTTTGGCATTAAGCAGGCAGATCGGTTGAACCATTTATATATCATCGGCAAGACCCGCACCGGCAAATCAACCTTGCTGCTAAAAATGATGCGCCAGGACATCGAAGCCGGGCGCGGGTTTTGTCTGATTGATCCGCACGGGGATTTAGTCGCGCAGGTGAAAGCAGCGGTACCGCCGGAACAGCAGCAACGCCTCATTGATTTCAATGTGCCTGATTCTGCACAGCCGTACGGGTATAACCCGCTGCGGTATGTGCACCCCAACAAACGTTCACTGGCTGCATCAGGCATGCTCGAAGTCATGCAACGGCTCTGGCCCGATGCGTGGGGTGTGAATATGGAGCATTTATTGCGGCATATCTTGCTGGCATTGTTGGAGGTGCCGGGCAGTACATTGCCGGATATTATCAAACTCTTGGATGACAACGTCTTTCGCGCCCAATTGATCAAAAAAGTTACTAATTCAGCCGTCCGCCGCTTTTGGGAGCATGAATACGAGACATACTTTGCGAAAAATCGTGGCAGCGGTGCCGGGCCAATTCTCAATAAAGTCGGAGCGTTTTTGGCTGACCCAACCCTACGACGTGTGCTCACCAGACCGGAGACCGATCTCCATTTTCGGCACATTATGGATCAAGGCAACATCCTGTTGGTCAATCTCGCCAAAGGGCAGATCGGTAGTGACGCGGCGCAGCTCTTGGGTGGGTTGTTGGTAACGACGCTCGGACTGGCCGCGTTTTCCCGGCAGGATGTACCGAAAGACAAGCGCCGGAACTTCTTTGTGTATCTCGATGAATTTCAGAGTATGACCACGCAATCCGTCGCCGATATGACGGCCGAATTACGCAAGTATCATGTTGGTC
>CAYUYL010000084.1:0-9944 GCA_964449195.1 uncultured Filomicrobium sp. | reverse complement strand
ACGGTGTGCGGCCGGCACCTTTCAACTGAATGTCGCGCCGCACACCGTCGGGGGCAATCACTTCGCCGAGCAGAATAGCGCGACCGTCGCCAAGTTGAGGTACCCAGGACCCAAATTGATGGCCAGCGTAAGCGGTCGCAATTGGGTCAGCACCACGCGGCAGGCGATTGCCGGCAAGTACCTCTATACCTTCAGAAGACGATAGATCATCACAATCGAGACAAAGGTCATCTGCCAGATTGCGATTGAGCTTGATGAGAGCCGGTGCCTTGACTGGCGTCGGAGCAAGCCTGGCATAGAAGCTGTCCGGCAGCCTGGTGTAGCTGTTATCAAAATGAAAAAACGTCTCAAGGCGATCCGGCGCGTTCATGGCAAAAATCTTTATATCCGTACGGGTTGCATCTGTTCAGCAAATACATTCATGCGTTGATATAGGTGCGGATTACAGCCGGGCAAAGCGCTACAGCCATTTTAAAATCATGCGGTATCCACCTCAATTTTTCTATATGAACTCGCTTGTAAACCAAAAATTTACTTTCTTTCTAGATTCTCAAGCCTGCAACAGAAGACATCCCGAAAGTTTTTATTAGGGATAACAAGAGCATGGGCAAAGTTATGGGTTTGTGGAAAGCATTTATGACAACGGGGGCCTTGCTCCTTGTCGGCAAACTTGGCTTGAATGAATATGTGCGCCAGGATGCGATGGGCCAGGTGATCGTCAACGCTTATCGCGAGCATGCGATTGCAGCCTGCCGCCACAAGGCCGGCACAACTATTAAGCCCGCCTCCTGGGCTCAACCAAGCGGTGTTCGCCTGGCTGTTGGCAAATCGGATCTTGATGTCTATCTGTGGCAGACCGGCCATCGCCTTTGGAATGCCCGGTATCGCAATGCTTATATCTACGTGACGATTGATGAGCCTGCCTCTCAAGTCCATTGCGAATATGACATCACAAACGACATCGCGATGGTCTATCAGCTTGGCGGCCGGGATTACGGCAATCAGATGATGTCAAATTAGGCCTCAAACACACAACAAATGTGAAAAGAATCAGCTGTAACAATGCGGCTGGCCTCAATAAGCTTGCGCATCAGACCTGCCCCCGTGCTTCGACGCTGCTTCCTGCCGGCTGTTTTCTCACATAGAAGCCGTTTGGAACAGCGTCTTGCACAAGCGGAACGTGTGAAATAAGACCGACAGCACGATTTTGGCTGACTAAATCGTTCAGTACTTGTAAAACCTGATCAAGCGTGCCCGATCCATTTTCGGTATCAAGGCTACCGAACCCCTCGTCGATGAATATCGTATCGAGACGCACCTTGCCGCTCGTGCTTTCGACGACGTCGGCAAGTCCCAACGCCAGTGCAAGCGCGGCGATGAACGTTTCTCCTCCCGAAAGCGTAGCCGTCGGTCGCGCTTTTCCTGTAAAAATGTCAAAAACCTGGATGCCAAGCCCGCGGCGCCCACGACCGCCCCCGTCAAGATCTCTCTCCATTTGGTAGCGATGTGAGGTCATGGGGCCGAAACGGAGATTCGCAGCTTTAATAACCCGGTCAAACATCGCACCAATGGCAAAAGTCTCAAGATCCAGTTTATGCTGGTTATTGCCGTTAAAAAGCGCGGAAAGCGCACGTACAGGCCCGGTCTCCTCCTCCAAAGCGTCAACACGGCGCAGCGTTTCAGTAAGACTATCACTCAGCTTTACCAGGCGATCGACATCATTGGCTGCACCGGTGCGCCGCTCCGTTGCTTCAGTTAGATTGTCTGCGGCCTTGCCTTGTTTTTCCTGGAGCAAATCAAGGTCGGGGCGCACCAGCGCTGCAACAGCCTCGGCTTTGATCTTTGCAGTTTCTTGGGCATTCTTGAATTGGCGCCCATACTCTGCAACTGCTTGACGATCTGTTTCGATCGTCACAATGGCAGGCTTGAGCACGCGGAATTCTTCTTCGCTCATACTGGCTTTGGATAGCTTTTCGTTGAGATCACTGACTGCTTTATCATGACGCTTTCGACAAGCCGAAATAACATTCCCAGCAGCCTCGCAATCCTTTTGTGCAACAAGAGCTGCCTCACGCGCTCTCTTTTCATGTTCCGCAGCCTCTCTTTTGGCCAGTTCGCGCGCTTCGAGTGCCTGCAAAGTTTCCGCTTGGGTGTTAGTCAGAACATCCAATATCCGCAAAGGCTCTGGAACGGCCGAAAGCCTCTCCTCGAGCCGTGTCTTTTCGGCGTCGGCGTGGCGCCGTCTGCCATCTGCAGCTTCGCGCAGCTTATTTTGGCTTGCCTCCATGGTTAAGATGGTTTTGTCTATCTGATCAAGTGCGTCTTCCTCTGCCTCAATGGCAATCACAGGGCCAAGCTGATCAAGAGTTTTACGCACCTCTTCGGTCCTGCCTATTAGTTCAACCACACTGTCTGCAGGGCGGGCAAGCCTTGTGAGATGGTCTTTCCGTTCCTTGAGTGCGCCTTGCGTTCGTGCAAGTTTTTCAGCTGCTTCACGAAAAATTTCATCAGCCTGCTGCAACGCGTCTTTGGCTTCATGGCAGGCACGGTCAAGGCTGGCATTTTCTATAGTGCCTGTCGCGGGCGCCGGATGCTCCTTTGCTCCGCAAACAGGGCAGGGCATGTCTGTCTCAAGTTTTGAAGCCAGATGCTGGGCCTGGGCGGCAGAGAAATTGCGTTCCGCTTTTTCGAACTGGTACCGTGCCATTTTAGAAGTCTGCTCTGCTGCATCACGGTTGGTTTTTTGCCGCTCAAAGTTGATCTGCGCTTTTTTGACGTCCTGCTCGGCTTTCTGATACGTTTGGGCTGCAAGAAGATCCGCCGATAGTTTTGCGAGCCGCTCTTTCATGTCCCTGCGGCGGGCTTCAGATTGGCGCGCTGTTTTCAAAGTCTTGTTTTTCTCCAAGCGCACTGCACGTATATCTTTGACGTCTTGTTGCGCATCGTTAAAAGCCTTGATCGCCTGCCGCGCAGAATCTTCTGCTTTTTTGACCTTTTGCCTATGATCTGAAGCCTTCTCGAGAGCCTCGCTATATCTCTGAAGCTCGCTGAGCCTCCTGCGAAGTTCGTCCAACTCTGAGGCGCGGTCTTCCTCTTTCTTCAATGACAGTGCTGCCGCCTTGAACGTCTCTTCTGCATGCGATGATAGCGCCCGCATATCATCAAATTGATTTTTTGCATCTTCGCTTTCACGGAGAACCTCATGCACATGCTGTTCGGCATCCAATAAATAGCGTGCCTTTTCAGCCAGCTCTACGCGTTTTTGAAGTCTCGCGATGTCGTCCTCGCGGACCTGAAGCTTTACCAACTGCGTTTGGGCGTCTTCCGCCTCCTTAAACTTCGTGTCTACATCTTGTGCGATGCGTAATTCATCCCGGGCGGCCTTATCAGCTTTACGCGCCGTCTTTTCATCTTTCAAAAGCCGTGTATAGAGCGCCTTTGCCTCTTCAATGCCGGCAGCAAGGGCGTCCGCACTTTCAAAACCCTCCTCGGAGAGGCGATGTTGGTGCAGTTCATGTGCTGCGCGGACGGACTTCTCCGCATGATCAGCCTGCCCCTTAAGATGATCCATGAGGCCGCGGTACAGAGAAACATCGAACAGATCTCGCAGGATCGCCAAGCGGTGTTTGGTTTTGGCTGCCAGAAATGTTTCAAACCGGCCTTGTGGTAAGAGAACAATCTGCCGGAACTGGTCCAAACGATAGCCCAGAATATCCGAAATCGCCGCTTCGACATCGGCCACTTTTTTCTCGGCAATGATCTTGCCGCGTTGCTTCGTGTTGATGTCCTCCAAAGCCAAACTGGTTGCATCAAACAGAAAAGCTTCGTGGGCTTCTTTTATTTCACCATCACCACGACGTTTGGGGCGCTTCTGCTCCGGCCGCCGCAGGACAACAAAACGCTTGCCGCCCACATCAAACACAAATTCGACCTCTGTGAGAACACCTGGCTCAGCATGATCGGACCGCAGCGACGCAGCTTCTTGTTCAGATTTGGCGGCTTTGCCAAAAAGTGCAAACGTCATAGCGCTGAAAATAGTGGACTTGCCCGACCCGGTCTGACCATAAACACCGAACAGACCTGCTTCCACCGCATTACGAAAGTCGATCACTTCCCGTCCTGCATAGGGTCCAAAAGCCTGTATCGTGAGCCGCACGGGCTTCATTCCATGTCTCCACTCTCGTGCAGCTTTCTCACAACAGACATCACAACGTCCCGCTCGTTGTCAGACAAGCTGTCATCCCTTACCAGCTTCAGGAAGCCGCTGATCACGTCAATCGGCTGTATTGCCTTTACAGCGTGTATATCGCGCGATTTGATCTCCGGAGCCCGCGCGTCCCGCTCATAAGAAAGATCACAGGCGTTTGGAAACACATCACGCAGGCGCCGCATTGCGTCGATCACCGGCACTTCATCAGTGAGCACCGCCTTAACGAAGTCTTCCGAGGGTTCGCCAAGAAGAAGCTCGGCGTGTTTGCCTGTGAGTACGCGCACGGAATGCAACGGTTCAAAAGAGATTGTCTCAACTGTCACATCGCCTGTTGCGCCGATTTCGATAAGGCTCATGGACTTTTCTGCATTGACCTCGTCAAAGCCGAATGCAAGCGGTGCACCGGAATAGCGGATATGGGGCATGACAGACTGCGGGCGATGGAGATGGCCCAGCGCAACATAGTGCGCGCCGCCAAAAATCTCAGGCCGGACAGTTTCAATACCTCCAACTTTGGTTAGAGGGCGTTCGCTATCACTTCCCGTGGCCCCTGAGACAAAAGCGTGCGCAACAATGACCCAACGCATATCTTCAGGCACATGGCAACGCGCCGCAGCCACCTGTGCTTGCAGCACGTCTTCAGGTGTTTGAATATCCTCATCGGCGAAACATTCGCGGGCAGCATATTCATAGGCAAACGGCAGACCGGAAAAGGCAACAGCCCCATGTTTGTCGGGGACTATAAGAGGCCTTTCGTCGGCGCGAACCGGTCCACGGATCAGTGCACGCTGCGTATCCGTCATAATCGCCATGGATGCAATGCGATCGCCAGAGTCATGATTGCCGGCAATCATGACGAGAGCTGCATCTGTTTCCAAGGCAATGCGCGAGAGAAAGTCATTGAACTGGCGAACCGCGCTGGAAGGCGGGGCGGCGCGATCAAAGATGTCACCTGCAATGACAAGGACGTCAATATGATGATCGCACGCGGACCTGGCGATTTGATCAAGGACTGCGGCATGATCATCCTCAAGCGACAGACCATTAAGTTGCCGGCCCAGATGAAGATCAGCAGTATGCAGAAGCCTCATCGTTACATCCGTTTATATGCACATCTATGGAATTGAGTTGATAGTATCCACTGCCAAAGGGGACGCACTGCAGATAATGGCTTTTCGCACCGGATAAACCCATCCAAAAGATTACAAAGTAGAAAGAATTTAAGTTCTAAGCCGCGCTGCCGCTGCTGCCACGCTATCGGTGAACATTTTCGTCCTTACCAGATCGGCATTGAGCCGCCGCCCTTTAGGCACGGCATCGTCAACGGCTTGACCTGCCAGGTCGCCAAATGCATCTCCCTGGTATAAAAGCTGCTCCAACGCCGCCCTGAACGTGTCATGTGCCTGCCTGCCGCGATCGATATCCAGAGGCTGTGCCATCTCAGAAGACAACACGGTTATATTCCAAAGTGCCCAAATATATTGGTGACGTGCTGGATATGTCCGGCCACCGGCATGCTCAAACTGGTCTTTCCAGTTACGATCCCGGCGGTATGCCCAACGGCGCCCGGTGACGATCATCCATGCGAGAAGGCGATAAAGCACCGGCTCATGGTCAGGATGGAAGGCTATGCCGTCGTGCGCGAGCTTGACCACTTTTCTCGGTTCATCATGCGCGGTGTGCGGCATTTGCAGGATTGTGGAAGCGAATGCGTCAAGCAAATGACGCGGCTGCACCACCCTATGCCAGGGTTTACGATCCCAAACTTCAGGAAAGTCGATGGTTTGATTGCGCCGCCTTTGAAACCAGACACGTTCGTTCAATGGAACAGCCGCAGCACCTAAGACCAATTCCAAGGACTTCACATTCGGCATGCGTGCGAGAATATCATAATTACCGACTTCAGCCTGTGTGTTGGACGCGATTGCAATCAGGTCCCGCGTATCTTCGTCTTGGGTGACAATAATTTTGACGGGTAGGTGGCAATCCTTCAGCCGCCCGCTGTAAGCAACCATCACATGCGTTGATTGGCAGCCATTCACGATCTGAGCATTCGTCAACTCTATGGCATTTGCATCCAACCGGGCTTTGTCTGCCACAACCACAATGCCATTGTGGCCGGTGATGATGGAACCATGTTCCCCTCGCTCAAGGGTTGCCTTCAGGCCGAATGCGCCCGGATTATACTTTTCAGATTTATCGTGATCGACCCCGATAAAAGCGCGCACATTATCCAGAAACATGAAATCATCAGCAGTGCGCTTACCCCCGGCTTTTCCCGTGCGCGGGCTTGAAGCAAAATCAACCAGGCTCTGAGCGTTAACGTAGCCGATGTAGCCCGATGCAGGACCAGGCGGTAACGGCATAAGTTGGATATTCTCGAGTGTACGCACCGCACCGTCACCAAAGCGGCAGTCGGCGTCCTGCAACTGATCAAGCCCCCAGATCTCAAACTCCACGCGCGCGCTTGGCAACGCATTGCGAATGTCCATGAGAACGTTGTCACGATGGATATTGACACTGTTAAAGTCTTTCCAGTGGCCACCATAAGCAAATAGCATTGTGATATCAGCAGCTTCAGCCGCAGCCGGAAAACGGGTTCTTAATTCATGGATGACACGCCAATGAGCCAGAATTTCTTCACTTGGCTTCAATTTCAAGAGATTGTCTTCGCCGATTGTAAGAAAAGTCCGCACAGCATTGCCGAATAGGACGATATCATCTTTCTTGATGATCTCCGGACGCTTGGATTGCATGAACATAATATCCAGCGCAGCGTCCGGGGCAATATTGTCAGGGATTGAATCGGCAGTCTGAAGAGGGATGCCATCCAGCGCTATGGCGATGCCATCGATACCGAGATCGCCGAAGCCGTCAACGAATGCGCTCGCTTCAAGCTCGCCCGGCAGACCAAAACGGCGGATTGCAAGTGTTACAGCCGCGCGCGCGAACTCCTCTGGAGCCCCCTCCAGTTGTTTGCCAAGTGACATGTTCCATGCTCCCGCGAATATATCTCATTACCGGTATGAGGTCTCTTTCGGCTCGATACCAGTAATCTCACCATATCGCGGTCACAGCATAGGTCAAATGCCTCGTATATCTTCTGAGCAAACAGGATGGTGATTTCGTATCTTGTTGCGTGAGAGGCAAAACGCCCCATGTCTGTGGCAGGGCATCCGGTCTCGTCGATGTTATCGCTGCGATCGAAATCTCTTACTTGCTGTCAGCTTTTTTATCTTCGACCGGTTTTTCCTTTGGCTGATCCTCAAACATGTCTGCGCTTGTTTTGAAGATTTGCTCTGAACGCCAGTCCGGGATTTTAAACTCCCATCCCTCGACTTTGGCCTTGATTGTCTTTGCGGCCTCTGCATCCTTACCATCTGAGCGCACTTTGATTGTGAGCCACCTGTCGGACTTGCCGGACTTGAGAACGGTCATATCGAGCTGCATCTCGTCTTTGGTTTCAACGAGAGCCTGGAAGATTTCTGCGTCTTTTGGCGCCTCAACGCCACCAGCTTTACGAACATCTTTCAGATCAAGCGTTTCAAGCGTCTTGATCATCTGGGTCGCATCAACGCGATCCTTGAGCTTTTTACCTTCAGGAATAGACGAAAATTCAAACTTAGGCTCTGCCGGCTTTGTGGCGGTCTTTTTATCATCAACATCTTTGCTGGCGGCGCTGTCAACTTTCTTTTCAGGTGCCTCCAACACCAGCCGGACCGCCTTGCCATCCGGCGGTGTCAATGTCACGGCACTCACCTTATCCAACGGCATCTTGAAAAAAGTTGTATCGACCCAGCTTGTGATATCCAGCGGTACTTCGATGGCCACATTGGCAAGCCAGGTCTGATCATTGCCAACGCGGCGGGCATACGAGCCTTATTTACCACTGCCAAACGCGCTTAAGCGTTGCTTGCCAATGACAAGTTCGCTCAGGACACGGCCGCTCGCATCACTTAATTTTATACGTTTGGAAACGGCGTTTTTCTCAGCCGGGTCCCCCAATTCCAGAAGATTGTAGCGTTTGGGATCACGTGTCTTGGCTTCAACAAGCTCTGTCCTGGCAACTTGACCGAGTAATCCGCGTACCTTGTTACGCAGAACCGGATAAGAATCGCGTTCTGACAGGCTCCATTTTCCGTTCTTCGCTTTGATGAGCGTCAGCGTTGTTTCGCCTTTTTGCAGCGTAACATTGGCGATATTATCGGCATAACGCTCGAAGTCAGGAAGCAGCTTTTCGCCTTCGATCTTTTCAGGTGTCCAGGTATCATAGGCACTATGGACAATCCCTGCCGTCACAAGTGAGATCGCAGCAGAAATTGCCAGAATGTTAAAAGTCTTGGAGTCCATTGTTGTCGTCCTCCTGATGTTTACGAGCGCTGAGATTTGCGGCGGCGCATGGCGGCAAATGCCATGCCGCCAAAACCAAACAGAAGTGGCACGATGGCGATATTGATAAACTTGAGCCATCCTTCAAGGCTTTCAATATCCGCCCGCATTTCATGTTGCAGATCACGCAGATCTTTGCGTGTTTTGACCATTTCGCCCCGGAATTCCTCAATAGCCTTTTTGTCGTCTTCGCTCAGCGCAAGTCCACCATCATTGGTGCGCTGCTCAACATTTGTGAGTTTGGAGCGCAAGTCCTGGAGCTTACTTTTGAGCTGCTCTTCCTTTTCGCGGTAACGGCGTTCGGCGTCACGGCGGATACGGTCCACCGTCACAAATCGCCTCTCGTCAACGCCACGGCCGCGCAAGCCTGACAGCGCCGCGCCACCGGAAAGATTCTCAAGTGCATTGACGACGAAAACAGCATTGTGGGCCGTTGGCTGCTGTATCCGCTGGCCAAAAAGCTGGCCGACCTGCACCCAGAAATCATCGTACAGAAGGTCGGTGTCAGCCACAATCACAGCGTTAAGCGTACCGGTTTTCAACTGCTTGGTAACCGCGGTGCTTTCTTTTTCAGCTTCCTCTACCTTCTGATCGGCACCTGCATCCGCTGTGGGTTTTGGTTTGCCGTCCGGAAAGGCCGTCTGAATATCTCCGCTCACACGGGCGGCGAGTGTCAATTGCTTGCCGCCTGGGCGATACGCGCGCAGCAGTCCGACCGGGTCCGGTTGCCCAAGCATTTTAGAAGATTCAATTGCCATCGCACGAGGCGTTGTGCGCAAAAGCGGCTGAAGCCGCGTGGTGGACTTCTCAGCTTTTTCCAGAAAACCAGATGCCGAAAAGTTTATGACTTTCACGCCATCGGCAATGACATCGTCATCCGCTATGAGAGATTCTTTAACCGACAGCCAGGTGACATACTCTGTGACCATGGGTTGCGGGCCACCAGTTTGCACACGCCGTGCAATACTGATATCGCCTGCCACTTTGCCAGCATCCATTTTAACGCCCCAGGCGCCCAGAAGCTTGGCCATTTGCGGGTCCAGCGTGCCACTACCCGCCATGGGATTGAGCGCCCGGCCAACATCCGACACGGGATCGATAAATGCCAGAACGGCCTTACCACTTAATGCAAACTGGTCGACAGCATAAGCCGTTTCCTCAGACATACCAGACGGTTGAACAATCATAAGCACGTCAACATCGTTTGGAATGTTGTTAGCCGCCGGATCAACCGTTTTGAGTTCAAAGAACTCTTCGATCTGGTCCATAATGATCCATTTTGGCATCTGTTGCGGCTGCTGGCCCGGAAAGCGTGGCCGAGTCATACCGCCCATCACCGGAATAC
>CAYUYL010000083.1:0-10023 GCA_964449195.1 uncultured Filomicrobium sp. | reverse complement strand
CGAGCATGGCAGCGGCGCGATACTTTACGAAAAAGACTCTGACACGCTCCTTCAGCCTGCCAGCATGAGCAAGCTTATGACGCTGGCCGTTGTGTTTAAGGCTTTGAATGACGGCACTGTCAAGCTGACCGACGAATTCAAGATGAGCGAACATGCCTGGCGCACAGGCGGAGCCCCCTCGCGAACCGCGGCAATGTTTGTTCCCCTCAATAAAAGCGCCAGTTTGTTAGAGCTTTTGCAGGGTATTATTGTTCAATCCGGGAATGATGCCGCGATCGCTATCGCGGAGGGTATGGCGGGGTCAGAGGCAGCATTCGCCGGGATGATGACAAAAGAAGCACGCCGTATCGGCTTGACCAGGTCAACATTTGGAAATCCGACCGGTCTGCCTCACCCTGACCAGCTGATGACAGCGCGGGAAATTGCAAAACTCAGCAGCTACCTGATGAGCGAATATCCCGAATATTACAAAATGTTCTCACAAAAACAGTTCAAATACAGGCGTCACAAATTCATCAATCGCAACCGTTTGCTGTTCTCCAAGATAGGCGTTGACGGTTTAAAAACCGGATACACCAAAGCCGCCGGTTATGGCATCGCCGTTTCTGCGGTTCGCAATGGGCGCCGCCTGATTGCCGTACTGAGCGGGCTTAAAACAAAGAAGCAACGCTGGGCAGAGGCCCGGCGCGCTCTTGAGTGGGGCTTCCGCGGATTTAGCAACTTTAAGATTTTTGAAGGCAACGACGTCATCGGTTATGCGAGGGTCTGGGGCGGATCACAAATTTATGTGCCATTGGTCGGGCGTGAGCCAATCTTTGTGTCATTGCCGCTTTATCCTGAGAACAAGAAGCTGCGTGCAGAAGTCGTCTATCAAACGCCTCTCAAACCGCCAATTGCACAAGGCCAGCAGATTGCTTTTTTACATGTCCAAAGCACAACCAGCGGAACAACCAATGATGTCCCTCTCTATGCTGCTGAAGATGTCAAACGCGCGGGCACTCTGCGCCGCGGACTGGACTCAATTTTTCACCTTGCCTTTGGGTGGCTGCCATAAATAAAGTCATGATTAGAATTACCCGTACAGGACTGCTATCTACACTGACAGCGGGTGGCTCCGTTATTAATATTCTTGCAGGATTTCTTATGCGATCGGGCGTAAAGAAAGCTCAGAAAGAAAGACTCGAACGTGGGACACCACAGCAACCGTGGCCGGTTTATAACATTTGAAGGCGGCGAGGGTACTGGTAAATCAACACAGGCAGCAGCACTCTCAAAACAGCTTGAGCAAAACGGCAGGGCCACTCGTATAACAAGAGAACCGGGCGGCAGCGATTTCGCCGAGCGGGTTCGCAAATTTATCCTGGACCCTACAGTTCCGGATCACCCTCCTCTTTCGGAAGCTCTGTTGTTTTTTGCCGCCCGCGCGGACCACCTGGCAACGCTTATTCGCCCATCTCTGGAAGATGGCATATGGGTTGTGTGTGATCGTTTTTCTGATTCGACGCGTGCTTATCAAGGTGCTGCAGGCGGCCTGCCTGATAACATCGTCACGGAGCTTGAAAACATTGTTGTCGCGGAAACGGCGCCCGATTTGACGATCATTCTTGATCTGCCCGTCGATATAGCTTTTGCCCGTGTTGCTGCACGCAGACAACCGGATGGTACACATACGACCCAACAACCAGACCCCTATGAAAGCCGCAACATGAAATTTCATGAACGCCTCCGCCAGGGCTTTCTTGATATTGCAGCCGCAGCGCCTGAACGGTGCGTGGTCATTGATGCCTCTGCCAATAAAGAAGCAATATCGCGTGCAGTCTGGCAGGCGGTCACAACAAGATTATTGCCAGGAGAAACATCTTAATGGCACGCCGTGCGATTGAAGCCGCAGCTGAAGCCCTGCCAGAGGCGGACCGGCTTGCAGATTACCCCCATCCAAGGCAAACGCAGACTTTATACGGCCATTCGGCAGCGTGCAGGGAACTCGCCTCAGCGATAGATAGCGGAGAGATGCATCACGCATGGCTGTTCACCGGTAAACCCGGCATCGGCAAAGCGACACTCGCTTACAAAGCAGCTGCCTGCGCGCTGGCCCACAAAAACGAGCGCCTGCCAAATCTTAACATACGGCCAGATACTGTTGCAGAGCATCAGGTTCGCCAGCTCTCGCATCCGGGCCTGCTCGTGATACGGCGTAATTATGATCTCAAGACAAAACGTTTTCCAACTGCAATCACAGTCGACGAAGTGCGCAAATTACGCACTTTTCTGAGCTACCGGCACGCACCTGACCAGTGGCGCGTGGTTATTATCGACAGTGGCGATGAATTGAATCTCAACGCCGCCAACGCGCTCCTCAAATCACTGGAAGAGCCCCCGCCGAAGACGGTGTTCTTTTTAATCGCAACCGATACAGGCAAGCTGCTTCCAACGATCCGTTCACGATGCAGACTGCTGACTTTAATGCCACTCGCAGATGAGCATCTTCTTTCTGCAGCGCAGGCCGCCCACATGGCCGTTCAGAAAAACACGGAAGACAAACAAGAAGCGCCACCATGGCAGGATTTACTGACGGCAGCGGGGGGAAGCCCGCGGCGCCTGTTAGCTTTGGTTTCCGGCGCGGGGAGTGAGATTGCGCATTCTGTCGAACGGATTTATAGTTCTTTAGGCAATATCGACACTGACTTTCAGCATGACTTAGCTGACCGCCTTGCCGGCAGCCAGGCTCAGCAAGATTACGACCTGTTTCTGACTTTACTTCTTGAAAAGCTGGCGCATTTGATCAAATCGGCAGTATTGAAGCCAACAGAAAATCAAAGCAGTCTTTCAGAGGCTGGGCCGATCAGGTATGAAAAGATTTCAAACTGGGCGGAACTTTGGGAGGCACTTCATCGCGAAGCGCGTGAAGTTAAAGCGCTTAATCTAGACCGCGCTGCTTTTTTATTGGATATATTTATGCGTCTTGAGCATGCGGCTCGCAATTAGGATATCATGTATTGCGACGCCAAACCCCTTGCATAGCACGCACCTGGCTTACAAACTCGTATGAGAATGGCAGCATTCAACCTATAATAGAAACGAGCCCCACGAATGGCCGATGGTCAAAACTTTTATATCACAACGGCAATTTCCTACCCGAACGGCGATCCGCATATTGGCCACGCCTATGAGGCAATCGCGGCTGACACGATTGCACGTTTTGAACGTTGCGATGGCAAAAGCGTTTATTTTTTAACAGGCACAGACGAGCACGGTCTGAAAATGCAGCAGACAGCAGCTAAGAGAGGGACCTCTCCACGCGAACTTGCAGAGCAAAACGCTGCGCGCTTCAAAGATATGGTTGCGGCGTTGAACGTGTCTCACGACGATTTCATTCGTACATCCGAACCTCGTCATTACCGTGCTGCAGAAGAGATCTGGCAGCGTATGACAGCCAATGGCGATATCTATACCGCAAAGTATGCCGGCTGGTATTCTGTACGTGACGAAGCATTTTACAGTGAAAAAGAAACAACCATCGGCGACGATGGTGTCCGGCATGGTCCGCAGGGCACCCCAGTCGAATGGCAGGAAGAAGAAACGTATTTCTTCAGACTGTCAGCCTACGAAGACAAGCTGCTGGCACACTACGATGCTCAGCCGGATTTCATTCTTCCACGTGAGCGCCGCAACGAGGTGACAAGCTTTGTCCAAGGCGGTTTGCAGGATCTGTCGATATCACGCACGACATTGGATTGGGGTATTCCGGTCCCGGACGCGCCCGGGCACGTGATGTATGTTTGGGTAGATGCGCTGACCAACTATCTCACAGGTTTAGGTTTTCCTGACGAGACCGCTGAAAATTGGCCTTTCTGGCCAGCCAATCTACACGTGATCGGCAAAGATATCGTCCGTTTTCATGCTGTTTATTGGCCGGCTTTTCTGATGTCAGCGGGATTGCCTCTGCCCCAACGCGTTTTCGCTCATGGGTTTATGTTAAACCGGGGTGAGAAAATGTCGAAATCTATCGGCAACACGGTTGATCCTTTCAATCTTACCCGTGAATTCGGCGTTGATAAGGTGCGCTATTACTTTATGCGTGAAGTCACGTTCGGCCAGGACGGCAATTATTCGCCGGAGTTGATCGAAAACCGCATCAACGCGGATCTTGCCAACGACATAGGTAATCTGGCCCAGCGCTCGCTTTCAATGATTGCAAAAAACTGTGCCGCAACAGTACCGGAACCGGGTGATTTCACGGCTGAAGATCAGGCTATTCTGACAGCAGCAGACAACATATACCCGAAGGCGCGCGAAGCCATGGACCGTCAGGCCATCAAACATTATCTCGATGCGGTATGGGATGTGGTGGCTGAAGCCAATCGCTATTTCGCAGGCGAAGAACCATGGACCAAGCGCAAAACCGATCCGGTGAGAATGAACACAATTCTCTATGTGACAGCAGAAGTCGTAAGGCAAATCTCCATTCTGGCTCAACCCGTCGTGCCGACAGGCGCCGCCAAACTTCTTGATCTCCTTGCAGTGCCGCAGAACGAACGCACGTTCTCCGCCCTTGGAGCAGACGGACGGCTTAAGGCCGGAACGGAGCTTCCCAAACCTCAAGGCGCATTTCCGCGCTACACGCCAGCTGAAAAACAAGAGGGTTAAATGTCGAACATGCTGGTCGACCACCATTGCCATCTCGATTTTCCGCAGTTTGCAGACCAGCGCGATCAGATCGTTGCGCGCGCTGAAGATTCAGGCGTTGGCGTCATGGTGACGATCTCCACGCGGATTCGCAATCTCAATACGCTGTTGGACATTGCCAACGCGT
The DNA here is from genome assembly GCA_964449195.1 of uncultured Filomicrobium sp. Lineage (GTDB taxonomy): Bacteria > Pseudomonadota > Alphaproteobacteria > Rhizobiales > Hyphomicrobiaceae > Tectiglobus. Next base: position 5,210 of record CAYUYL010000083.1, on the reverse strand, counting down.
ATCCGAACGTATTCTGCTCAGTCGGCACCCATCCCCATTATGCCGACGAAGAGCTTGACATTCCGCTGTCTGATATCATTGCACTCAGCCAGCATCCAAAGGTTGTTGCGATTGGTGAAGCCGGCCTGGATTATTACTATCAAAAGAGCTCCCGTGAAGGCCAGGAAGAGGGCTTCCGCCGCCACATCGCAGCCGCCCGCGAGACCGGCTTACCGCTTGAAATCCATGCCCGCGATGCTGATGACGATGCTGCGCGCATCCTTGAAGAGGAATATGCCAACGGGCCGTTTAAAGCAATTTTGCATTGCTTCACAGGGGGACGCGACCTTGCCCGGCGCGCCGTTGCACTTGGTCTTTGTATTTCATTTACAGGTGTCATAACATTTAAGAAGTCGGATAACCTAAGGGCAATAGCAGCTGAAGTGCCACTTGATCAGCTCCTTGTAGAAACCGATGCCCCGTACCTGGCCCCCGTGCCACATCGCAGCAAAACCAACGAGCCTGCATTCGTCCGTCATACTGCGGAAATGCTGGCCGAGGTCAAAGGAATTCAGTTTGCAGATCTAGCCAATGCAACAACGGATAATTTCTTCCGGATGTTTGATAAGGTTCCACGCCAGCTTGCAGCAAAGGCCACAGCAGCATGACTGTACGATGTACCATCCTCGGTTGCGGCGCCTCCGGCGGTGTGCCACGTGTTGGCCTCGATTGGGGAGCATGCGATAAGAATAATCCCAAAAATCGCCGGCAACGGTGTTCAGTGCTGATTGAAAAGGTCGACTCTGAAGGGCGGACAACGTCTATCCTCATCGATGCCGGCCCCGACATCCGTGCCCAAATGCTTATGGTCGGTCTTAGCAAGATAGATGCCGTGCTGTTCACGCATGATCATGCTGACCATACACACGGAATTGATGACCTGCGCTTCCTCGCATACCGCATGAAATCCGTGATCCAGGTCTGGACTGACGAGCCAACACGTGCAAGCTTGCGGCAACGTTTTGGATATTGCTTCGTTGATGGCAGTGTGAACGAATATCCGCCTATTTTGCAGGCCAATACAGTGCATGCGCCGGAGCCGTTTATTATTACAGGTGACGCCGGTCCCGTACAGGTAACACCTGTTCTCCAGCGGCACGGGAAAATTGATTCACTCGGATACCGCGTCGGGAACCTTGCCTATTCGCCGGATATCAGCGGTTTTTACGACGGTGCGGAAACGCTGCTTGCTGGGTTGGATGTTTGGATTATTGATGCGCTGCGATATCAACCCCATCCGAATCATTTCAACGTTGATCAAGCTCTGGAATGGATCAAAACACTACAACCAAAACGCTCGATCCTCACACACCTCAACGTCGAATTGGATTATGACACGCTAAGCCGTGAACTGCCGGATGGAGTGGAACCTGCCTATGACGGCTTGGTTGTATCCACGTCATAGGCAAAAGATCATATTCTGCAGCAGCGTGACCTGTGGAACGCCAAACCGCAGAAAAGCTATGCCCGCCATTGTACGCGCGCTGAGAAGATAGACAGCAGCGCAAGCGTCAAACCACCGGCCAGAAAAATGTGATTGGCGAGCCAATCTGCCTTATTGGCGCTGAGTTTTCCGGAGCTGATCAGGAAAGCCAAACCGGCAGCCGCAGCGCATGCCTGCACCGCAGCCAGAATGCCTGCTGCTTTGAGCATGTTTCGTGAGCGCAGACGAGAAACGGGCTGTCTCAATACACGCTCGTAGAGCAGCAGGCCGATGGCAATCAGAACCATGGCTCCACCGTACTGCCACGCATGATGCCAGAAAAGGCTGGTGAGGTAATAGCTACCGAGTATCGTTGCCCCAGACCAGCCAAACGCACCTGCAACCATTAATGCGTTTTCGCGGGCGGCCAGAACCTGCGATACACCACCGGCCGTTGTTACACGACGTTGGTTCAACAGCCAGCTGGATATTATGCTTGTTACAGCGAAGATCAAAGCAGCCACGGCGGATAGCGCTTGATTACCAGTGGCCGCAGCAACGACACAGGCGATCAATGTCATCAAACCGGTTAATAGCCAGAGCACGATGATTTGCCTGCCCCCCACAGTCCACCTCATATTTGAACACTAAGGATTTTCATTCACGAATCTTGCATTCGTTTTCTTGTCCACATTGCATACGCGCTGATAACTGCAAGGGCTACCGCACCGAAAAAGAAAATGTTATTGGCGCCCCAGTCTTCCCAGCCAGCACGCGGATTGATGAAGCGGATCATCTTGCCATCGATCAAAAGCCCCAATACGATGATAATCATACCGATAAGCTGCGCCATGGTTGCATAGTCACTATAAATTAAGAGCTTTTCGTCTTCCTCACCAGATTTGACCTTACTCTGCATAATAAAGTGCATGCCAAGGCAGACAGCGCCAACCCCCAAAAAAGCGAGCAGGAAGTGCCACCATTCTTTCCACCCAAGAATGCCTGTCCCGTATATGACAGCCAAACCAAGTGTGCCCCAGAAATAAACCAAACTCATTGAGAGGGCGGTATCTGCGGCAATTGCCATACGGGAGCCGCCGCCAGCCTGCACCCGCTGGCTTGAGCGCAATGCGAGCAAGACAAAGATAGCACAGGAAATAGCAGCAATAGCTATATTTATATAAGCCATTCCGATATCGCCGCTGCGCTCTGCTGCCGTAAATGCAAGTAATGAAATACTGATGGCTATGGTAAGTGACCACAAGATCATCCTTGTCTCCCTTAGACGTATTCCTAAGCTGGCACAATTTTGCCGCCTGGTACCCAGATAAAATTTTGTGTTATCGCGTTAGTATTGCTGTTTACCGCAACACGATAAAGTTATCATCACAAAATACGTCAACGTGACGTATAAATTCATGAAACGGCGTCATTGCAGAGCAGAAGGTATTATCTTAGAAACGCAGTCGCAGGCCGAACGACTTCTCGTGTGTAACAATGCCAACCGGCCCTGACACCAGGGAGAGCATGTGATGTCACAACACCCTCAGCAGGTCACACTACGCATCAAAGTGCTGGCGCATGGCGAGGGCCTGGAACTTCCAGACTATAAAACGCCACAATCTGCAGGCCTTGATCTACCCGCAGCAGTTGCGCCTGACGCCCCCATAGTCCTTCAACCCGGCCAACGGGGCCTTGTTCCAACCGGTCTCTCGCTTGCGTTGCCGGAAGGTTTTGAAGCGCAGGTGCGGCCGCGCTCCGGGCTTGCACTTAACCATGGTATCACAATCCTTAACTCCCCCGGAACAATCGATGCGGATTATAGAGGTGAACTTAAGATCCTGCTTATCAACCTCGGCGAGCAGACTTTCACGGTAGAGCGCGGACAACGCATCGCCCAACTTGTTGTCGCGCCGGTTGCACAGGCGGCGGTTCAGATTGTGGCAAAGCTAGACGAAACACAACGCGGTGCCGGCGGTTTTGGCTCCACAGGGGCACAGGACTGAAATACCGGGATATTCACATCAACCTTGTGAAATGGAATAAGATCATGCCTTATTCGCGCTATTCTTGAACTTACAAACATTAAGTACAGATGCATAAGTTTTATAGATCTGAACGCCTTGCAACGCAGGCACCCGTAATATTACGCTTGAATGATCGATAAGATGAGCAGGTTCAGTCCGGAAGAAATTGAAAGATATAAGCGACATCTTGTACTCCGCGAGGTTGGCGGGCAAGGCCAGCAAAAGCTCAAAGCGGCAAAAGTCCTGGTGATCGGCGCCGGTGGTCTCGGGTCACCGCTAGTCATGTACCTCGCAGCAGCCGGCGTGGGCACAATCGGCATTATCGATGATGACATCGTGTCACTCAGCAACCTGCAGCGCCAGATTGCACACGCCACAGCAGACGTCGGCCAACACAAGGTGCAAAGTGCTCAAGCGGCAATCACGCGTCTCAATCCGAACGTAAAGGTGAATGTGCATTCCTGCCGGATAGACGCCGCCAACGCACTCGATTTACTCCAGCGTTATGACATCGTTGCCGATGGATCGGATAATTTCGCAACCCGCTATCTGGTTTCAGATGCCTGCTATTTCGCGAGAACCCCACTGGTTTTTGCAGCCCTCGGACCGTTTGACGGGTATCTGACAACCTTTAAGCCGTACCTGACACAGGATGACGGACAGCCCTATCCAACGTATCGCTGCCTCTTTCCGGAACCGCCCGCAGCATCAGAAGCCTTCAACTGCTCTGAAGTTGGCATTCTGGGGGCGGTCGCCGGTGTGATGGGAACCCTGCAGGCAACAGAAATTCTCAAAGAAATCATCAGCGCAGGGGACAGTCTTGCAGGCCGGCTTGTCATTTATGATGCTCTTGGCACACGGTTTCAATCGATCAAGATCAACTGGGATATCCAAAATCCGCTGTCTGGAAACACACCAACGATCATGGATTTATCTATTCATAACACTGCCGGGGCATCTTGAAACAAACCTCCATGATATCCAGCGGTATAGATTTGGATAATGAACACAGGTGATGGACAATAAAAATAAACATTGCTGATATCTGCTGCCAGTTGCCCACGCTGCATAATAAAGTGTATACGCCTGTTCTCAACCGAACCTCAAAAGCTTCTAACGCGCGTGTTGCCGCTCAATCTTTCTCGTATTATGCAGTAAAGAGCGGCACTGCGAGACCACAATCCGAAAACGCGAAATCTCAGCCCTATGCCTTATATCCGCTCTAAACTCTTCGATGCCGTGTTTGCGCTTTGGACACTCCTGCTTGGCGCAGTGACACCAGTCCTGATGCTCGCAAACCGGCCAGCGTGGGTGCGCTTTATCTCAAGAATTTGGTCTTACGGCTTAATCCTTGGATTGAGATCTATTGTTGGTCTCAAGCATCGGGAAATTGGCCGCTCCAATATTCCGGAAGGCCAGGTTCTCCTGGCCTGTAATCATCAATCGTCCTGGGAAACCTTGGTTTTCAATGTCTTCATTCCGGATATCTGCATTGTTTTGAAGGAATCGCTGTACCGACTGCCGATTTTCGGCTGGTACCTTAAGAATTCTCCGATGATCGCGCTAAATCGGTCTCAAGGGCCGCAGGCCATTCGTTTGCTTTTAAAGCAGGCTGTTGCGGTCAAAGCCGACGGCCGCAGCATCCTGATCTTTCCGGAAGGAACACGCCAGCCCCTGAATGAGCAAGCGCCATTTCTTCGTGGCATTGCACTTTTGTATCA
>CAYUYL010000082.1:0-10032 GCA_964449195.1 uncultured Filomicrobium sp. | reverse complement strand
GAGGCAATGTATCCAATAGTGTTGGTTTTGGTCATTTTACCGGCAATCATGCCGGCGACGTAGCGTCCTTCATAGAATCTGATGTTGTAAGTTGAGACGTTCTTTGAGCGTTTAAAACCGGTTGACTGTTCAAAGAGCACGTTTGGGAAACGCCGGGCCACTTTCAGCGTTGGATTCATGTAGCCGAACGATGTTGTGAATATGATCTTATGGCCCTTTTGCGCCAGTTGCTGGATCACGCGCTCAGCGTCGGGCCCTTCGGACACCTTTTCAACGAATGTCGTCTCAACCTTATCACCAAATTCTTTCTTAACCGCTTCAAGGCCCTGATGGTGCTGATACGACCAACCGTGATCGCCTATCGGACCGACGTATACAAAGCCGACCTTCATTTTGTCGGTTGCACTTGCTGTTGACGCAAAGCCCAAGGCAAGGGCAGCTAGCGCGGCGGTTGCCATGCGTTTGAATGTGAAGTCTGTCATTTGAAGGCTCCTCTGTGTTGAACAATCTTGTCTGTTGACTCAGGCAGATGCAAAAAACGTGTAGCCAAGGTTGGCCGGTGCGCTTAAGCGTGTTTTGGTCCGGTCATTCGAGATGAGAACCAGAACAACGATGGTGGCCAGATAAGGCAGCATGGAAAGCAGTTGTGGCGCAACTTCAAGTCCGAGCGCCTGAGTGTGGAGCTGTATAACCGTTATCCCGCCGAAGACATAGGCCCCGAGCAGTGCGCGCCAGGGGCGCCATGCTGCGAAAACAACAAGCGCCACGGCAATCCATCCGCGTCCCGCAGTCATATTCTCCACCCAAAGTGGGGTCTGCACGATTGACAGGTAGGCGCCACCAAGTCCGGCGCAGGCACCACCAAACATCAGCGCAGCGTAGCGAACGGCAATAACCGGGTGACCAATAGCATGGGCGGCATCATGGTTTTCACCAACGGCACGGAGGATAAGTCCGCTACGTGTACGCCATAAGAACCAAGTCACTGCTACAACCAACGCAAATGACAGATAAACGAGAATATCGTGCCCGAATAGCAGTGGGCCTATAGCAGGCAGATCGGTCAGAATGGGAATTGAGAGCTTTGGAAATTCCGGTAGAGACTTGCCGGAATAGGATTGTCCCGCAAGTGCTGCAAGCCCCAATCCGAACATCGTCATCGCCAGTCCGGTCGCAACCTGATTAGCGAGCAATGTTTGCGTGAGCACAGCAAACAGCAGCGCCATGATGACCGAGCCTGCAACCGCTGCCAAAATGCCGAGGGCAAAACTACCTGTTTCAATTGCTGTCGCAAAGCCCGCAATTGCACCTATAATCATCATGCCCTCGACACCAAGATTGAGGACGCCTGCCTTTTCGGCCACCAATTCGCCAATCGCAGCGAACACAAGCGGGGTCGCCGCGATCGTGATACCGATCAATATATTGACAAGGAGATCCAAAGCTGACGTTTCCTTCTCTCTCATGCAGGTGTTGGTTGCGAGCGGTTTCAGACCTTGTGGTACAGGGCGTGAGACAGCCGCGGGCGATAATTGACGAAGACATCTGTCGCGAGCAGAAAGAATAGCAAAAGGCCCTGAAAAACCTGAGTTGTAGATGCCGACAAGCTCATGGCGATTTGTGCACCCTCACCACCAATGTAAGTGAGCGCGAGCAGAAGACCGGCCAGCAGGACCCCAAGCGGGTTAAGGCGGCCAAGAAATGCAACGATAATGGCGGTGAAACCATAACCAATGGGCAGAGCCGGAACCAGCTGACCTACTGGGCCGGTGGCTTCGAATGTCCCGGCAAGCCCAGCCAGCGCACCAGAAATCATGAAACAGACCCAGACAAGCCGATTACTGGAAAAGCCGGCGAAGCGGGCGGCGCGCAGGGCTTGGCCAACAACCTTGATTTGAAAACCCAACAGGTGATAGCGCGTGACAATCCAGGCAACGGCCACAGCAAATATCGCGGCAAGAAAACCGATATGAGCACGCGTTCCCTCTATCATGATCGGGAGCAGCGCGCTGTCATGAAACAGACGGCTTTCGGGGAAATTCTGACCGTCCGGATCGCGCAGGACACCATGCACCAGATAACTCAGCAACAGCGACGCCACGTAGACCAGCATCAGGCTAACGAGAATCTCATTTGTATTGAAACGCGTACGCAACAAAGCTGGAATGGCCGCCCATGCCATACCGCCCAGCGCGCCCGCAACACACACAAGCGGGAGCACCCACAGCCCTTCAACCTCATAAAGCGCAAGCGCCATGGCACCGCCACATAGAGCCCCGATCGTAAATTGCCCTTCTGCACCAATATTCCAGACGTTAGCTCGAAACCCGAGTGACAAACCAATGCCGATCAGAATCAATGGCGTTGCCTTCACCATCAACTCAGACAGGGCATAGACCGATAGCAGCGGCTCGACAAAAATCAGATATGTTGCCCGGAAAGGGTCTTTGCCGAGCAACGTAAAGAGCAGCAGACCTGAGACAATGGTCAAGGTCAGCGCCATGAACGGCGTGACATATGCCATGATGGCCGACGGTTCTTTGCGCGGCTCAAGCTTAAACATGGGCCTCCCCCTTGCTTGTTTGTCCGCCCATATTGGTTCCTATCGATTCAACCGTGACACTGGTGACATCTTCAGCAACCGACAAGCGTCCATCTGCAATTACGCAAATGCGATCCGAAATCGAGAGCAACTCGTCGAGATCCTGGGAGATGATCAGCACGGCAGCACCTGCTTTTGCGAGTTCGATCAACGCTGTGCGGATGGCCGCGGCGGCGCCTGCATCAACGCCCCAGGTTGGTTGTGAGGCAATCAACACAGCGGGCGCTTGCAAGATTTCACGGCCCATGATGAATTTCTGCAAATTGCCGCCGGACAGGCTTCGCGCGGCATGATCCACTCCGGCTGTGCGAACATCAAAGCGCTTGACAATATCCCCGGCAAAATCTTCTGATCGTTTCAGGTCAATAAATCCCAACTTCATGAGCTTTTTGCGCACACGCGCGGACAGTACCGCATTGTCTACGAGCGACAACCCCGGCACCGCGGCATGCCCATAACGTTCCTCTGGCGCAAAACACATTCCCCGCACGCGGCGCTGGTCAGGGCCTTTGCGGCCGATGGGTTCGCCTTCCAGCATAATGGCATCACGCGCAGGCGTCAGACGTTCGCCGGTCAGAATATCCATTAATTCATCCTGGCCATTTCCGGCCACGCCGGCAACACCAAGAATTTCACCGCTTCGCAATTCAAAAGAGACATCGCGCAGAGGAACGGCAAACTGATGCGTGCCCGGCATCGATAGGTCATGGATTTGAAGACGAACGGCGCCAGCTGTTTTATGACCGCGATTGGCTGGCATCACCACATCACCCAACATCAGCTCAGCCAGGCTCTTAGTCGTTTCTTCCGCAGGTGCGCATGTGGCCACCACTTTGCCGCCACGTAAAATCGTTGCATGCTGACAGAGCGTTTGGATCTCTTCAAGCTTATGGGAGATATAGAGGATGGAGCACCCTTCGCTTGCGAGCTGCCGCAAAGTTGCAAACAAAACCTCAACCTCCCCCGGCGTCAGAACGGAGGTCGGCTCGTCCATGATGATCAGGCGTGGATTTTGCAGGAGGCATCGGACAATTTCAACGCGCTGGCGCTGCCCCACGGAAAGATCGCTGATGAACCTATCAGGTTCAAGCTGAAAGCCGTAACTCTCAGACATATTGACGATGCGGCCGCCAAGATCTCCTTCGGCAAGCTCTGGCGAAAGACCGAGTGCGATATTTTCTTCCACCGTCAGCGCTTCGAAAAGTGAGAAGTGCTGAAACACCATGCCTATGCCGTGTGCGCGGGTCGCCGCCGGATTGGCCGGAACGTAGGGCTTGCCCTGAAAGCGCATCTCACCGTGATCAGGCTTCAAGATGCCATAGATCATTTTGACAAGGGTTGACTTGCCAGCACCGTTTTCGCCCAGCAAGGCATGAACTTCGCCAGACTGAACGCGGAGCGAAACATCGTCGTTGGCGCGCACGCCGGGGAACGACTTGGTCAGCCCGTTCAGTTCAAGCAGGTACCTGTTCGCTTGGCTCACCGGCACCCCCTTTGATCAGCATTTCTTCTGCGCGAAATTGTTCGGTCTGTTCAATCAACTGTGCGGCAACCGAGACGGCGATTGTTGTTGGCGCCTTGCCTTTGAGAGCTGCAATTCCGATCGGACATGTCAGACGCGATAAGGCGTCTTGCGATATGCCGCTTTCGCTCAAACGTTTCATGAAACGCGCACGCTTGGTCGCCGAGCCGATCAATCCCGCAAAACGAAAATCATGCCTGCTTAGAAGTTCATGACAGATGTCAAAATCCAAGGCATGAGAATGGGTAAGCACAAGATGAAAGGCATTTGCGGGTGATGACTTTGCGATGAGACTTGGTTCCCGCGCCACAACACGCACAACGTTGTCTGGCAATGTTTCAGGAAAACGATGCGCGTGCGTATCCACCCAATGGATTTGAAATGGCAGATCCGCCGCAATCTTGACGATAGCCCGCCCGACATGACCGGCGCCGTAGACAAAAAGCGGAAACTGCAACCGCGAAACCGGCTCAATGAAATATGTCTGGCGGTGGTCTGGTTTGCCGATCAAAGCCGGTTCAATCTGCCTTTGCCCGCTAAGCATTTGACTGATAACACCTGCAACGGGAAGCGGAAAAGTATGGGCGCTCTGACGGTGATCACAATGGCAGACTGGTGTTCTGGTTGTGACTTGACGAACAAGGAGACCACCGCAAGGCGCCGGAGAAACATCCTTTTGTTGTATGTCGCATGATTTGAGTTGAGATATTTCCCGATGTCCGAACCGTTCGAATAAAAGGCGCACCATGCCGCCGCAGCACTGTGCCAGCTTCGGTCCAAGCGGATAAGATTGCAGTTCACGCAACCACATGGCTTGGTTATCATCGGCATCTTGACGAAGCAGTATGCGGGCTCTGGCAATCGCCTGAAATTCAAGCTGTCCGCCACCAATCGTACCCAGTGTCTGCGTTGGGGTAACGATCATTGCCGCACCTGTTTCACGCGGCGTGGAGCCCTCTGCAACAGCCACCACAACACGCACCACCGGCAAGTGCTGCGCACCCAGTTCCAGAAGGCTTGATATGGAAAATTCGCTATTCAAAATAAACCTATATACCCATTTCATTTTTGTGCATCTATGTGTGACGGCAACGTTCAAGTGCCATAAGAATACGTTCAGGCGTTGCAGGCGCATCAAGCGCTGGATATGCATGTCCCTGAGTTGCGTTGGCAATCGCATCTGATAGCGCAAAGAAAGCCGAGATGCCCAACATCAGAGGCGGCTCGCCTACAGCCTTTGAACGATAGATCGTCTCTTCAGTGTTTTCGCCACGCTGAAAAAGATTAACGTTCATCACCGGCGGGCGGTCTGAGCATGCCGGTATTTTATAAGTCGATGGGGCGTGTGTGAGCAGCTTGCCGGCAGAGTTCCAGACGAGTTCTTCTGTGGTCAGCCAGCCAGCGCCCTGAACAAAACCGCCTTCGATCTGGCCCAGATCAATCGCGGGATTGAGAGACTTGCCGACGTCATGGAGGATATCACAACGCAGCAGCCTGTTCTCACCCGTTAATGTATCAATGGCGGCTTCCGTCACCGCGGCGCCATAGGCAAAGTAGAAAAAAGGCCTGCCTTTGCCAACAGATTTATCCCAGCTTATCTTGGGGGTCGCATAGAAGCCGGTCGCAGAAAGTGGAATGCGCGCCATGTAAGCCTGCTGTATAACGTCATCAAAAGCCAATTCTGTTTTGCCTACAATAATATGCCCAGCGGCAAGCCTGATCTCAGACGCATCTGTCTGGTAGCGCTCGGCTAAAAAATCGATCAGACGGGTTTTGATTTTGCGCGCCGCATTGGCTGCAGCCATACCGTTGAGGTCAGAGCCAGAAGAGGCTGCTGTTGCCGACGTATTCGGCACCTTAGTCGTTGTCGTGGCGGTAAGCTTAATCCGGTCAATATCAACCTGAAATTCTTCGGCAACAACCTGCGCAACTTTTAGGAAAAGCCCCTGCCCCATTTCAGTGCCGCCATGGTTGAGGCTGATAGAACCATCATTGTAGACGTGTATCAGAGCGCCTGCCTGGTTCAGAAACGTTTTGGTGAATGAGATGCCGAAACGCACTGGCGTCAGCGCAATGCCGCGTTTAAGAATCGGATTGCTTATATTCCAGACGCGTATGTCTTCACGGCGGCGTATGTAATCAGATGTCTCAACAAGTTCGTCGATAATATCCTGAATAATGCAGTCGTGAACATCCATATGGTATGGCGTCGAGCGTCGCCCGCCGCCGGTTGCGGATATGTGGTCATAAAAATTGGCACGCCGCACCTGCAGGGGGGCAAGTTTCAGAAAGTGAGCGATATGATCAATCACACGCTCCATGCCGACCATGCCCTGCGGGCCGCCGAAGCCTCGAAACGCCGTGTTTGACTGCGTATGTGTCTTGCAACGGTAGGAGGTGATGCGTGCATTTGCCAGATAATAACAGTTGTCAGCATGGAACATGGCACGATCGCCAATCGGCTCCGACAAGTCCCATGACATGCCGCAACGCAGCGCCTGCTCGAAGACAATGCCTTGGATGATGCCTTGCTCATTAAAGCCCACGCGGTAATCAATACGGAAATCATGACGCTTACCGGTCATCATGATATCGTCATCGCGGTCATAAACGACTTTTGCAGGGCGCCCCGTGGCTTTGGCCACGAGGGCTGCAACACACGCCGGTAAATTGCCCTGGCTTTCCTTGCCGCCGAAGGCGCCACCCATACGGCGAACTTCTACCGTGACCGCATGATTGGGCACACCGAGGACGTGCCCAACTTTGTGTTGTATCTCCGTCGGATGCTGCGTTGAGGCGCAAACCGTAATGTCGTCATCTTCACCGGGGAACGCCATGGCTGCCTGGCCTTCGAGGTAAAAATGCTCCTGGCCGCCAATATAGATGCGTCCATCCAATGTATTGGGTGCGTTCTCAATCGCGGCATCTGCATCTCCTCGAGCCATTGTGTATGGCGCTTCAAGAAATGATTCAGCCTCCATCGCCTCATCGATGGTGATAATTGGTGTTTTTTCTTTTATCTCAATCTCAGCGTATTTGGCAGCCAGGCGTGCCTGCTCCAACGTTTCTGCGGCAACTGCAAACAGCGATTGCCCCCAATATGCGATATGACCTTCGGCAAACAGCGGGTCATCGCCGGCGACGGGGCTGACGTCGTTGTGCCCCGGAATATCGCGAGCCGTGAAAACGCCCACAACACCTGGCGCACTCGCAACTTTGGTAAGGTCCAATGCAGAAATAGACGCATGCGCAACCTGGCTGTAGGCGATATGCACATGCAGCAAGCCCTGGGGCTCATTCATATCATCAATATAAGCCGCTTCACCTGTCACATGCTTATGCGCACTATCGTGCTTGCGCATCACGCCCACACCGCCCTCAATTGAGCGTGATGCCTCCACGGGCCTATTTAGCGTTCCGCCGCTCACGATGGCATGCTCCCGCGTCCAACAAGACGTGTTTGTGTTTCGGGCTCCTGCATCTCAAGGAAGTAACGGCGAAGCAAATTCCGGACCACCAGAAGCCGATACGCGGCCGTGCCGCGCGCATCAGTGATCGGGGTAAAATCTGAAGCAAACGCCTGAGCGGCTTTATCGATTGTAGCGCTGCACCACGGCTGCCCAATCAATGTCTGCTCGACTGTGCGTGCCCGCAACGGTGTGCCTGCCATGCCACCAAATGCAATCCGGGCCTCATGCACCCGCCTAGCCTTAAGGGTTATATTGAAACAGCCGCAAACTGACGAGATGTCCTGATCGAAACGTTTTGAAATCTTGTAGCACCGGATTTGCCCTGCCTCGATCCCCAAAGGAATTTCAACGGCTTCAATGAACTCTCCGGGAGTCCGGTCTTGCTTGCCGTAAGCAATAAAATAGTCCTCCAGCGCCAACCGCCGGCGCGTTTGACCTTTGCGCAACACAAGCTCTGCCCCGAGTGCAATCAGCGCCGGTGGCGTGTCTCCGATAGGAGCCCCGTTTGCAATATTGCCGCAGAGCGTGCCGGCATTTCGCACCTGTGCACCGCCGAGACGTCGGATAAGCTCACCCAAATCAGGATAAGCTTTATCAAGAACTGTGTGAACATCCCTATAAGTTGCAGCAGCACCGACGCGGAGCATATCGCCGTCTTCCACGGCAAAACGTAAGTCTTTGATCTGGCTGATATGAATCGTGGAAGGCAAAGAGCGCTGATCTTTTGTTACCCAAAGACCAACATCCGTCGCGCCGGCAATCAGAACGGCATCCGGGTTAGCCTCATACAGGCGCGCCAGCTCATCACTGCTTCTTGGCCGATAGGTATTTTGAGTGCCATACGTGTAAGAAACGAGCGACGATTCAGCTAACCCTTGCAAAAGCTGTATTTCACGCCGACGCCGGTCAGCATCCCACGGAGGCTGAGGCTGCCCAGAAGCCGCGCGGGCTGCTTCGATTAAAGGGCCGTATCCCGTGCACCGGCAGAGGTTGCCGGCAAGCGTGTCGGAAATATCCTGCAGGTCCTGTGATTTAGCGGCGCCGGTGATCGTATAAAGCGACATCACAAAGCCCGGAGTGCAAAAACCGCATTGCGAACCATGATAATCGACAATGGCTTGCTGTGCTGGATGCAAAGCGCCGTCAGAATTTTTCAGCGCTTCGACCGTCACGACGGATTTGCCATGCACCATGGGCAGGAAATGAATACAGGCATTCACGGCCCGGTACGCGATACCCTGCTCTTTCAGCGTACCAACCAGAACACTACAGGCACCACAATCACCTTCGGCGCAACCTTCTTTGGTGCCGGTCAGGCGCTTCGTGCGGCGAAGATAATTCATAAGCGTCGTCGTTGGGGACACATGGCGAACGTCTTCACGGTGGCCATTAAGAACAAAACTGATCTTATCGTTCATAATCTGTGCGCTTCTCAAACTTAGGCTCAGAATGAGGGATGAGCAGACACGCTTCGACTTGACGTGATATTGAACAGACTGGCGGGTGATTTTACAAGTGCGATTACGTCCAAATTTTAGGCGGCGGACGCCTGAATTTCAGTCTTCCAACATATCATGCAAACGCAGATAAGCGATACGTTCCACCTGTGCACAGGCTGTTTCAAACTCTTCCGGCCGATTGTTGTTGATGCGCGTCTCGAAATTGGTAAGGATCTCGGCCTTATTCAAGCCGCTGACTGCGAGAATAAATGGAAAGCCGAAGCGTTCTATATACGTTGCGTTCAAACCGCGAAAATGTGCGCGTTCTTCATCCGTCAACGCGTTGAGCCCCGCACCGGCCTGCTCTTTTGCCGATTCCGCTGTCAAACGACGCGCTGCCGCAAGACGGCCGGCCAGATCGGGATGCGCGCGCAGTACGCCCAGACGTTCAGCCTCACTTGCTTTGCGAAATACACCAACCAAAAGACCGTGGACATCTTTGGCTGAGATATGAGTTGCATCGACACCAGGGCTCCAAGCGCGCTCTGCAATCCACGGCGAATGCTCAAAAACGCCGCCGAATTTCGCAACAAATTCGGATTTTGACAGATTCTGCACAGCGCAAAGCTCCGATATCAGCGTTATAAGAAGGCAACAAACTCAAATAGGGCTTAAGACGCGCCAAGGCAGTTTCTGCGGATGCACATCAAAGGTATCTCCGGGTTGCATAGCCCCGCCAAACGATATTATACCCATGCTGCCCCCTCCCGGCAAAATCCAGCTTGGGCACTCTGGCAACGCCAGCAAATCGCCCCCCTCTGCAAGGATATTTTCCCGATCTGGCCCGGTTTGATCGTGAAGCCTTGTTCCTCCATGCGTTGCTGAAAGAATGCTCTTGTGATTTGCGACCGGGATGGCATGGCCGCGTTTACATGCTGCTGTCATTTTTTAGAGTCTTTAATAGGGGATCAGTAAACCCCTCGCCTTTAGGCGACAGGA
>CAYUYL010000081.1:0-10055 GCA_964449195.1 uncultured Filomicrobium sp. | reverse complement strand
CCGCGTGCGACAGCACGCTGAATATGCCGTTGTTTCCAATTGCGATCTTCTGAGAGCAGTGCATGGGCAAAGTTCAGGGGATTTCGCACCCTCAAACAACCGTGGCTGAAGGCTCTTTGCTTATACCGGAACAGATGCTTTTTCGGAGTATCGTGAAAATAAACAGCGTGCTTGTTTGGGAACAGAAATTTGACTTTTCCTAAGGCGTTACGTTGGCTCGGCGGCTGATAAACGACA
Source organism: uncultured Filomicrobium sp. (assembly GCA_964449195.1). Taxonomy (GTDB): domain Bacteria; phylum Pseudomonadota; class Alphaproteobacteria; order Rhizobiales; family Hyphomicrobiaceae; genus Tectiglobus. The sequence goes on along the minus strand of CAYUYL010000081.1, from coordinate 9,818 downwards.
TATTTTCGAATGTCCTGCCTGCGCCAATTGATCTTGTATGGATTGATCTCTTGACCACCAAATTTTGCCGCGATCTTATAACCGCGTGGTGCTTTACCCTGCAGCAGTCGCGGTAACAGTTGTTTTACCTTTATCGAATTGGGAACGTACCAGTAGGGCTGGAAAACAACAGTTTCCATTTCGTCGGAAAAAATGGGCGTTTTGTGGGTTTTTTTGCCGATCACAACACGTTCCTGAAAAATGGTCTGTCCTTCGTCAATAACCCTTACCTTGTATTCAGGAATGTTGGCCCAAACATACCGCTTGCCCATATCACGTGGCATCCAGCGCCATAAGTGCATGTTCAAGCGTAGTTTTTTCAATAATCGCCACTCTCTTCGCTTCAGCTTTCTATTGCTGCTCTTATGCAAAAGATAGGTATATTTTTTACGCAAACGCTGAAATTGGCTATGCTGAGGATGCAAGCCTTCGAGGTAGTCACGCGGATTTTGCGCGGTCAGCAAATGCTCCAGAACATATTGAGGGTCTTCGAGTTGCGGCTTGCGGTCGAAATCCAGCGACAGACGGGAAGGATTAATCTGCCCGCCACGCGCATGCCGGGCATATCGTAGAATTGCAAGACTGATGCGCAGTTCAGCTTCAATCTTATCCTTGATACTGGATGCAGCATATGCGTTTTGTGTCAGATAAGCAGGAAATTTAAAATCATCCGGATCAAGCCCCCATTTGGCAGCATCCTGAAGCACCTTCATGGCCTGTTTGCCATGCGCGTTGATCTTATTTCCTTCAAACCAGACAAGGCCATTTCTTCTTAACGCATAAAATGCCTGCAGGCCGTTTCTTTCATACAGAACTTCCTGTCGCTTCGGGCGTTTCAGTTGCTCAAGCCTTATACGCAGTTTGATAATATTTGCCTCAGCTGCGGTTATCAGACCATCAGGCGCGTCTGGTTCGACAGCATGGGCAGAAAAAGTGATAACGCTCAAAATTATAAAAATTGAAACAAACCAGTTACAGCCAAGCTGCATTGCCAAGTCTCCGTTGGACTGAATTCAGTGCAATTTACGACCTGATAGCTGTCGCGATTAAGGTCGTCATTGCAATTGGTTATAAAAAATTCGAAAGTTTTTATATGAGAAACAAATCATAGCTTTCGCCGTAGCACAACGGACATATCTGAAATTCACCATAATACACAGCCTGCGAGGTGCAGCTGCGATAAATTGCGCAAGACGTCACCTTCAAGATTGGACGTAGGCAACTCAAAAGTGCAAAAAATGCATTTTGCCCGAAAAAGCTTGTTGACAAACTTACACACCATTAGTATTAAATATACACACAACAACAGAGATAAATGCAAACATTTGGAGGCTAAAATGACCAAACTTGTTTATCGTGGCGTCGAACATGATGACCAACAGCAAAAGCCTGAAGAGCGCATTATCCGTCGTCCAGAGCTTGTTTATCGCGGTGTCGAACACAACGGCGTTCGCACATTAGAGCCAGAGCACAAAGAGCTTGGCGATGCCCGCATGATCGTATCCAGCACGTGTTTGCGCAAGCTGAAAGAGTAGGAGGTGGCCGGATCGCTTGATTAAGCCGGCCGCTTTTGAAAAGATACTTATCGTAACAAGTCATTTGATTGAAATTCGTTTGCGGGCTGGGTATCGCCCTAAAAATGCGATCCATGAGCAGATTAAATTCCGCGGTCAGAAGCTAAGCGTTAGCCAAGACCAACTGTTCGTGCGCGATATGATTAATTGTCCATCATTGGCATCAAGCCTTAGAGCCATCAACGGCAAATTCCCTCCTCCATGAGTTATCTTGCTAAAATTGCATACGCCCTTCAAAAAGATATTTTTGTGTTCGGCTTTGATACCTATCGGCCATTTCGCCCCTTGCCATACCTGTGGGTAACATGCGATCCGGTATACCGAGGCTGTGATCCAATATGTGATTTGAGATATGGAACGTACAATTGAAAAACTTCTCTACAACAGTCGCTGGCTGCTTGTTCCAATGTACGCCGGTTTGGCGCTTTTGCTTATTTTTCTTACGGCTACATTCGCAGTCGACCTTATTTCATTGGTGCCCAGAATTTTCATTCTCTCTGAAAAGGACGTCATTCTAGCTGCACTGTCTTTGATTGACCTGGCGCTTGTTGGCAGCCTTGTTGTAATGGTCGTGATCAGCGGTTACGAAAACTTTGTCTCCAGGATCGACCTGGACGAAGACGACGAGAAACTCAATTGGGTTGGGAAGCTGGACTCTGGCACGTTGAAGCTCAAAGTTGCCTCATCAATTGTTGCTATTTCCTCTGTGCACCTTTTAAAGGCTTTCATGAATGCGAAGGAAATACCAAATGACAAACTGTTCTGGTTGGTCATCATTCATATGACATTTGTCGGATCCGCATTGCTGATGGCGGTGATTGAGCGGTATCTGGTTGTTCACGCAAAACCGGATGCCGATGCATTATAAGTTCAGGCAGCTAATGTTGGGCGGCCGCTTTTCACATAACTTCATGGGCAGTTCTCTGACCGGTAAGGCTTCAATAGCCGAGAGCGCGATCCGCCAAATTTTCTGGGGCTTGCCCGTTTTCCATGCCTTCAACGTGCTGTAGAAAATAAGATGCAATATTTTCCGGCATACTAACGGCGACATTATGCGGTGTAATAGATACGCGCGTATGATGCCAGAGCGGGCTCGTTTCAGGAAGCGGTTCGGTTTCAAAAACATCAAGGCTGGCGGCGTAAAGTTCGCCTGCATCAAGAGCGGTAAGGATATCCGTTTCAACCTGGATCTGACCACGGCCGCCATTGATCAGCACAGGTCCGGGCAAGCGCGGGTGGCGGCCATTCAGAGATAGTTTGCGGATAAGCGATCGATTGATAAGTCCCTTTGTTTCCGGGGTATCGGGCAGAAGAATCACTAGAATATCCGTATCAGCCAGAAACGCGTCCAGCTGTTCTGCACGCGCAAAACACGCAATGTTCTCAATATTCCGCGGGCGCCGCGTCCAACCACGGACTTGATAGCCAAGCCCGATCAATGCTGAGGCTGCAGCACGTCCAAGAACGCCGAGCCCCATAATCCCGACGCGAACCTGACGGGCTGCAGGCTCCGGTAGATGTTGCCAGTTACGGGCAGTCTGCTGGCTTCGGTATTCCATCATGCGCCGCGTATTGAGGGTGACATATTCGACCATCCGTCCCGTTAAATCAGGATCGATATATCGGATCACCGGAACATTAGGTAGTTGCGGATCTTTGAAGATATGATCGATGCCGGCACCGACGGATACAATGGTTCTGAGATTTGGCAGCTTGGCTAGCTCACCGGGCTCGGGATGCTATGCCAGCGCGTGCATAACGTCATCTGCGCGGCCAACATCAGGCCATAGGCGAATGTCACGCTGTGCCGCCTGCTTGCGGGCCTCACGATAATAGTCTTGCACGACATCGTTACCTATAATGAGAAGAGCCATTTGCAGCATATCTCCTTGTCCGCTTGATCGGCGGGCCAACTGACACCGCACGGAGAACTTCAACAGACCCTAATCATTGATAATCGCTGTGTCGCGCGTCGCATGCAAATTGAAAGCTGCTGAGAGAAGAGCTTTTGTATAGTCGGTCTCAGGGGCGTTGAAAATGCGATTTGCCGGCCCTTCTTCCACGACGTTGCCGTTTCGCATGACAATGATATGGTTGGATAGTGCACGCACCACTTTCAGATCATGACTGATAAAAAGATAAGCAAGATTGTATCGGGCTTGCAGGCGGCGCAGCAAATCCACGATCTGTGCTTGCACACTCATATCGAGAGCGCTTGTCGGCTCATCCAGCACAACGAATTTAGGCTCAAGAATCATTGCGCGCGCAATGGCAATACGTTGGCGTTGACCGCCTGAGAACTCATGCGGATAACGGTCCTGCGCTTCCGGGTCGAGTTCGACGGCCTCAAGGGCCTTGCTAACTGCGATGCGGCGTTGTTCAAACGTCAAGTGCGGCTTCTGGATCGTCAAGCCTTCCTCAACGATCTGGCTTACGGACAGCCTCGGGCTGAGCGAGCCGAAGGGATCCTGAAAGACGATCTGCATATCCTTGCGTAGAGCCCGCATTTCCTGTGCGTTATGCTGATCAATACGGCCAGCCGCATAAACGATTGGTCCCTCAGACGAGATCAGCCGCAACAATGCCAGGCCAAGTGTGGTTTTGCCGGAGCCGGATTCGCCAACAACCCCTAAAGTCTGCCCGGCACGCAGCTTCAGGGACAAGCCGTCGACAGCTTTAACATGATCAACCGTACGCTGTAAAAGGCCACGCTTGACAGGGAACCAGACCTTAAGGTTTTCGGTCTCAACAACAACCGGAGCGGTATCATCGGCTTGAGGCGGGTCGCCTTTGGGCTCTGCATGAAGAAGATGTTTGGTGTAAGCATGTCGGGGATTGGTGAAAACGTCCGCAGTTGCACCATGCTCGACGATTTCGCCATTCTTCATAACATGAACCCGGCTTGCCATTTTGCGCACAATGCCGAGATCATGCGTAATCAGCAGAATAGCCATTCCCAGTTCCGCTTGCAGATCCTGCAAAAGCTCCAGGATCTGCGCCTGTATGGTGACGTCAAGCGCCGTCGTTGGTTCATCTGCAATCAACAGTTCCGGCTCATTTGCAAGTGCAATGGCAATCATAACACGTTGGCGCTGGCCACCGGAAAGTTGATGGGGGTAGGAATGAAGCCGTTTTTCCGGCTCTCGGATGCCGACCTTGGTGAGAAGTTCCAGCACGCGTTCCCGAATGGCTCGGGCAGAGAGACCGTGGTGTATGCGAAGCACTTCGCCAACCTGCCGCTCAATGGTGTGGAGGGGATTAAGCGATGTCATTGGTTCTTGAAAAATTACGGAGATCCGGCGGCCACGAATCGCACGCATTTGTGCTTCAGGTAGCGTCAAAAGCTCTTTGCCATGAAAAAAGATTTCACCGCTTGGGTGAGATGCGGCGGGATAGGGCAGCAGCCGCATGATGGACAGCGCGGATACGGTTTTGCCGGAGCCGGATTCACCCACAAGTGCAACCGTCTCGCTGCGGTTTATCGAAAAGGATACCCTCCGTACAGCGTGCGAGATTTCACGGCCGGCGCGGAAATCAACCGAAAGCTTTCGGACACGGACAAGCGTTTGAGATGTGTTTGACATAACAGCTTCTCTGGTCTTCTCTCCGTCTTTGATTTCAGGTTTTATGCAAATGTCTTACGTGGATCGAGAGCATCACGCACAGCTTCACCAATGAAAACGAGTAAACTTAGAAGAGCTGCAACGGAAAAGAATGCCGCCATGCCTAGCCAGGGGGCTTGGAGATTATCCTTACCTTGCTTTAACAGTTCTCCGAGTGATGGTGATCCTGGTGGCATACCAAGACCAAGAAAATCCAAAGCTGTTAGCGCTGTGATGGCGCCCGTCAACTGGAATGGCAGATAAGTGAGAGTAGCGACCATGGCGTTAGGCAGCAAATGTTTGAATATAATAGTAATATTTGAAAGGCCGAGGGCGCGTGCTGCACGGATATATTCAAAGTTGCGGCCACGTAAAAATTCCGCCCGCACAACACCGACAAGAGACGTCCAGGAAAATGCGAGCATGACAAGAAGCAACGTCCAAAAGCCGGGGATTAACACGGAGGAAATGATGATGAGGATATAAAGATACGGCATCGACGACCAGATTTCCAGAAAACGCTGGCCGATGAGATCTGTAATGCCGCCAAAGTATCCCTGGAGAGCGCCAACCATAATCCCGATAATCGATGCCAGGACTGTCAGGATCAATCCAAATAAAACGGAAATGCGGAAGCCGTAAATGATGCGCGCGGCAACATCACGCCCTGCGTCATCCGTTCCTAGCGGATTGTAGCCAAGGGCTTCAAAACGCTCTTTCTGATCAGGCGGTGCCTTACAGTATGGCGCAGCGGTTGACCAGGGTGGCGGCGATGGAAAACCAAGACACACACCTTCAGCCGATTGGCGGCGGGGATAGTCTTTGTTTTCACTCGTATACGAATGCGTGATCAGCGGCCAGATCATCCAGCCGTTGGCATTTATTTCATCTCGAATGAACGGTTCTTTATAATCTGTGGTCGCCAGAAAGCCACCGAATTTTTCTTCCGGATAATCAATCAAAACCGGAGACAGAATTTCACCCTTGTAACTTACAATAATTGGTCTGTCATTGGCAATGAACTCAGCCAACAGCGCCACGGTAAAAAATGTGAGAAAGATCCATAAACTCCAATAACCACGGCGGTTGGCTTTAAAATTTTCCCAGCGGCGGCGGCTGATCGGCGTAAGCTGAAATTGACGGCGCAGCGATGTGAAAATTCCGGATGCAAGACGGAAGATATTCAAGCTGGCTTTAGGTATAAGTGTATGCCTTATCTGATCCATCGCTTTCAAGTCTCCCGGCTTTCAAAGTCGATACGCGGGTCAACAAGCGTATAAATGAAATCCGTAATCAACTGAACAACCATGCCTAAAAGGGAGAAAATAAATAGCGTGGCGAACACAACCGGATAATCGCGATTGATGATACTCTCAAATCCAAGCAGGCCAATGCCATCGAGCGAAAAGATGGTCTCGATCAAAAGCGAGCCGGAGAAAAACGCAAAGATAAAAGCAGCAGGAAAGCCGGCAATAATGATCAACATGGCATTGCGGAAAACGTGGCCGTAGAGCACTTGGTTTTCCTTGAGGCCTTTTGCGCGTGCGGTGAGAACATATTGCTTGCGGATTTCATCAATGAAGGAATTTTTGGTCAGAAATGTCAGCTGTGTAAAAGCGCCGATCGCCAGCGCAATCAACGGTAACGTCAAGTGCCAGAAATAATCAGCTATCCTGCCAATAAGGCTGAGTTGGTCCCAGTTCTCAGATGTTAGCCCACGCGTCGGAAACAGCTGCAAAAACGATCCACCTGCCAAAAGAACCAGAAGAAATACGCCAACCATGAAGCCGGGCAAGGCATAGCCAACAACTAGAACCCCGCTTGTCCAGGTATCAAAAGCCTCTCCGTCATGGACCGCTTTGCGGATGCCTAGAGGGATGGAAATAAGATAGGTGAGTAACACCATCCAGAGCCCGAGTGAAATTGAGACGGGCAGTTTTTCAATGATCAGAGTGAGGACAGGTGTATCGCGGAAATAGCTATTACCGAAATTAAACGTCAGATAGTTGCCCATCATAAGGAAAAAGCGCTCATGTGCGGGCTTATCAAATCCGAATTGGCGTTCAAGCTCTTTAATGAATTCCGGATCAAGGCCCTGTGCGCCGCGATATTTGGAGACGATATTACCGCCTGTTGCGCTATCTGACTGCAGTGCAGCGCCTGATAAACCATCTCCGCCAGCGCCGCCAATGCGTGAGACAGCACCTGTATCAGTTCCTGTTAACTGAGCAATGACGCGCTCCACGGGGCCCCCGGGCGCGAATTGTACAATGACGAAGCTGATGAGCATAATGCCGAACAATGTCGGTATCATCAGTAACAAGCGCTTAATGAGATAGGCGGCCATCAAATCTCAAATCTATCGGTTACAAGGTGAGGTTGCAAAGACAAGCCGGTCATTTTTTTGTTTCTTAATCATCGCGTGTCAAGGCTGCTCTAACTTGGCGGCTTTCTCATGATCATACCACCAGGTGCTGAGAATGCCGCGTGCATATTCCGGTTTTTTGGGCGGCCTGCCAAACTTGTCCCAGTAGGCAATATGGTGAGAGGCCTTGTACCAGTTAGGAACCCAATAATGACCAGCTCGCAGAACGCGGTCCAGGACACGCGCAGCCGTAGTCATGTCTTCCCGAGACTTCGCAACAATGATTTTTTTGATCAGACCATCAACAGCTGGAGATCGAATGCCGGCGAGATTAAAGCTGCCGTCAACATCAGCTGTAGACGAATGATAAAAATTACGCAATTCAACGCCGGGCGTGTTGCTTCCGGAGAAACGAATAGGATAAATATCAAAGTCAAAGGATTTGCGGCGGCGCTCCATTTGGGCTGGATCAACAGCTCGGATTGTTGCATCAATACCAAGGGCTTGCAGGTTTTTGACAAACGGCAGAAGAATTCGATCAAAGGACGCATCCTGGCGAATGAATTCGATGGAGAACACATTGCCTTCGCCGTCAAGGCGTTTTCTATCCTTAAGTTTGAAGCCAGCTGCGTTTAATAATCTGTTGGCGGTGCTAAGAAGTTTGCGGTCTCGTCCGGAACCATTGGAAACAGGCGTCACATAAGCATCTTCAAAGACCGTCTTTGGGAGCACGTTTGAAAATGGCGTGAGCAGCGCCAATTCGGCCTGGGTTGGTTTTCCTGCGGCCACCATGTTCGAATTTTCAAAAAAGCTGTTGGTTCGGCGATAAAGTGAGAAGAACAGGTTTTTGTTTGTCCACTCAAAATCGAAAGCGTAGCCTATGGCCTGACGCACACGCGGGTCAGAGAACTTTTTACGGCGTGTGTTCAGAAACCAGCCCTGTGTCCCTGATGGCGATGCATCCGGCAAAGTCAGCAATTTGGCCCGTCCATCCTTCACCGCAGGAAAGCGGTAGCCTGTCGCCCATTGCTTGGAGACAAATTCTTCACGCAGGTCATATTCACCGCCTGCAAAACCAACCAGGCTGGTGCTGCGATCCTGGTAATAATTGTAACGAATTTCGTCAAAGTTATTCTGACCCACATTCACCGGCAGATCCTTGGCCCAGTAATCCTCGCGGCGCTTATAATCGACGAACGCATTCGGTTTATAGTTGACCAACTTATAAGGACCTGATCCCAAAGGAGGTTCTTCCAGCGTTGTTTTGGTGAAATCACGCGTTTCGTAATAGGCTTTCGACAAAATAGGCAGACTACCCACCAACAGCGGCAGGCCACGGGTTTGTTCTCCTTGGAAACTGTATTTGACTGTATAGTCATCAAGCGCTTCAGCCTTGACGACATCGCGCAGCGAAGAGCCGTAGCTCGGATGTCCCTTCTCTTTGAGGGTTTCGAAGCTGAAAACAACGTCGTGGGCAGTTAAGAGAGAGCCATCGGAAAATTTTGCTTCCGGCCGCATATAAAATGTAACTGTTTTTTTATCATCAGCTACTTCGATGCTATTGGCAACCAGGCCATAAGCTGCATCCTGTTCATCGTCGGCCCCCGCAACCAGAGAATCATACAGGTGCGTGGCTAGTCCGGCAGCAGAATCTCCTTTAAGAATGAAAGGGTTAAAGCTGTCAAACTTGATGCTGCCACGCACAGGTGTTGTCGAGATTCGCCCTCCCTTCGGGGCGTCAGGGTTGACGTAATCAAAATGTTTGAAGTCAGGCGGATACTTGAGCTGGCCGAAAACCGATAGACCGTGGCGCCGTTCAGCGAGAGCCTGGGGAACGATCATCATATAAGACAGGATCGCTGCGAACATGATGATGTTCAGAAAAAACTGGCCACGTTTATAAAGCAATGCTGTTTGCCTCCGCGATGCAAGAGCGCCTGTTTTGATCAATGCGCACATGTAACCATCTGAAATGATGAAGATCTTAGTGCAGTAACACACATCTGCTTATGGTCAGATTATTTAACTAAACATGCGATGTTGTTCTAAATTGGAATATACGAGACCGCTTAAACGTCAACCGGAAGTTAAATTTACTGCTAAGATCACGATTTTTCCACACTGACACCAGACGGCAAAAAATCCCCACTGATCAAGTCAATGAGGACTTCATGATGTAAATAGTCGCCTGTGAAAAAGACCCCGTCAAATCGCCGACCACCGCTCCCGGAGCTGACC
>CAYUYL010000080.1:0-10081 GCA_964449195.1 uncultured Filomicrobium sp. | reverse complement strand
ACAACACCCAAAACGCCGCCTGAGCAACGCCGTCACCAAAAAATGAGAATAGCTCCCGGGGTCTGCTACCGCCCCCCTCCGTCGACACGGGAAAACGCTTACTTGGGCTGCCCGGCTTAAGTCTTGCTATATGCACCAGTCAGAGTGCAAAATTTCGATTGATCAACTGCCTGAAATGCACGTGATCTGTATCAATAACATTTGCTTACACGGCAAAAACTAAATATCGTTATTCGCTTCGGTTCCATGATAAAGAGGGGCGCTTTATCGTCAGTTGCAGTAAAGCCTGGCGAGACTTTCATCGCCAATAATTCGATGGTAGAGTTTGGCCAGGGAAGAGAAGAAATGCAGGCGGAGAACACAAAAATATACTGAAGCAAAACAGTATGTTATAAAAAAAATTCACGCTTAAAATATAAAGAGCTGTTGCTTAAGGCCCTTGCGGAAACCATGTCTCACGATTGCGGGTCGGATATTGTGTTTCAAAAGAACCATGTCTTCCACATAGATCCAAGGAATGCTGGTATCCTCCCAACAGATGTCTTGTGAAGCAACCTTAGAGCATATTACGTTAGAGGCGGACAGCTTTTTCAAAAAGCTTTGAGATTGACCCTCGGTACAAGCGAAAGCACAATGATTGAAGAACTGGAGAGGATCCCGCTGATGTCGTCTGGTGAGGACGAGGGCGGCAACATTGACGATGAAAGGCAAACCGGTGTCATCACCAAGACGCGACCTAAGACTAAAAAACCAAGCCTTTATAAAGTCTTACTTCTGAACGACGATTATACACCAATGGAATTTGTTGTTCATGTTCTTGAGAAGTATTTCAATAAAGGGCATGAAGACGCCACTAGAATTATGCTGCAGGTTCATCAACAGGGTGTTGGAATTTGCGGTGTCTACACATACGAAGTTGCTGAAACAAAGGTAACACAGGTCATCGATTTTTCGCGACAGCACGGCCATCCGCTGCAGTGCACAATGGAGAAAGAGTAACCTACCGTGCCATCATTTTCACAAAGTCTTGAAAATACGCTTCACCGTGCCCTTGAATACGCCAACGAGCGCAATCATGAGTACGCAACTCTGGAACACCTTTTGCTTGCGTTGATCGATGATCGCGATGCACAGGGTGTTCTCAAAGCCTGCGCAGTCGAACTTGATGCTCTGCGTCAGAACTTATTGGAATATATCGACAACGAATTTGCGGATTTAGAAGTCGACGGCGCGTCAGAAGCCAAACCGACAACGGGTTTTCAACGCGTTATTCATCGTGCCGTGGTACATGTCCAGTCATCGGGACGGGAAGAAGTCAGCGGTGCCAATGTGCTTGTCGCCATCTTTGCCGAGCGTGAGAGCCATGCGGCTTATTTTCTGCAAGAACAGGAAATGACTCGTTTTGATGCCGTGCAGTATATCAGTCACGGCATCGCAAAGCGTCCGGGATTGTCAGAACAACGAGCCGCGCGTGGTATTGAAGAGGATGGTGCCGATGAGCAGGCAGGCGATAAAAAGCCCTCGGATGCTCTTACCGCGTACTGTGTGAATCTAAATAAAAAGGCGCGGGACGGCAAAATTGATCCTTTGATTGGGCGTGAAAAGGAAGTGTTGCGCACCATTCAGGTGCTTTGCCGCCGCCGGAAAAATAATCCGCTTTTTGTTGGTGATCCAGGAGTGGGAAAAACTGCGATTGCAGAAGGCCTGGCGCGTAAAATCGTGAAAGGCGAAGTCCCTGAAGTGCTCAAAGATAGCACGATTTTTGCCCTTGACATGGGCGTTCTGCTTGCCGGCACGCGCTATCGCGGCGACTTTGAAGAGCGCTTAAAAGCCGTAATGAAAGAGATTGAAGAGTTCGAGGGGGCGATCCTTTTCATTGACGAAATTCACACTGTGATCGGCGCCGGCGCAACATCCGGCGGCGCAATGGATGCTTCAAATTTGCTGAAACCGGCTCTGCAATCCGGCGGCATGCGCTGCATCGGCTCTACAACATACAAGGAATATCGTCAACATTTCGAGAAAGACCGTGCCCTGGTGCGTAGATTTCAGAAAATTGACGTGAACGAGCCGACAATCGACGACGCAATTGAAATTCTCAAAGGCTTAAAACCCTACTTTGAGGACTACCATAAGCTGAAGTATTCAACCGAAGCCATAAAAGCTGCAGTTGAATTATCGGCCAAATACATCAATGACCGCAAGTTACCTGACAAGGCCATCGACGTTATTGATGAAACCGGCGCATCGCAGATGCTTATCGAGCAAAGCGAGCGCAAAGACCATATCACGGTCACGGATATCGAGGCAACAATCGCGACGATGGCGCGCATTCCGCCCAAGACAATCACCAAGTCAGATTCTGAGCTGCTGTCGAATCTGGAGCGCGATATGAAGCGCCTTGTATTTGGCCAGGATGCAGCCATTGAGATGGTCACTTCGGCAATCAAACTGTCGCGCGCCGGGCTGAGAGATCCTGAAAAACCTACCGGCTGCTATTTGTTCACAGGACCAACTGGTGTCGGTAAGACTGAAGTTGCAAAGCAGCTTGCTTCTCTCATGGGCGTTAAGCTGTTGCGTTTCGATATGTCGGAATATATGGAGAAACACACCGTTTCACGTCTCATCGGCGCGCCGCCGGGTTACGTTGGTTTTGATCAGGGCGGCTTGCTCACCGATGGCGTTGATCAACATCCTCATTCGGTTTTGCTTCTGGATGAAATTGAAAAGGCGCATCCAGATCTGTTCAACATCCTGCTGCAGATCATGGATCATGGCAAGCTGACCGACCACAACGGTAAGAAAGTCGATTTCCGCAATGTCGTTCTGATTATGACCTCAAATGCCGGTGCGGCTGACATGTCGAAGCCTCCCATGGGGTTCAATCGCATACGGCGCGAGGGGGAAGACACCGAAGCGGTCAATAAAATGTTCTCGCCGGAATTCCGCAATCGCCTTGATGCCATTGTGCCGTTTGCCAATCTGCCGACGGAAGTGATCCAGAAGGTCGTCGAAAAATTCATTTTCCAGCTAGAGGCTCAACTGGCTGACCGCGGCGTAACGATCGAGCTGACAAACGACGCAAACAATTGGCTGGTTGGCAAGGGTTACGATGAAAAATACGGTGCCCGGCCAATGGCAAGGGTTATCCAGGAGCACATTAAGAAGCCATTGGCTGAAGAACTTTTGTTCGGGAAGCTGGAACATGGAGGTGCTGTGAGGGTATATGTCGAGAAAGATGGCATTGAAACCAAACTTGCATTCGAATTTTTCCCGGCTGATCCTAAGCCCAAAGAACAGCAGGAAAACGCTGAGACAAGTTTAGGTGACGATGGGGATACGGAAAAAGCGCTGATTGAAGCTTCTCCTCGTAAGGCATTGCCTAGCCCTCAGGATAACAAGCCGCGTAACGGCGCATCCTCCGGGGCAGTGCCTTCGGTTTCGCCAAAGAAAAGCAAAGACTAGCCACCACTGGATGGGGCGAAGTAATGACTGAGATGGCCAGCCAGCAACTCTTCCCCCATTCGCACCAGTGTTGCGGGAGTGTTCAAAACCTGATGTTTGCGTTAAATTGGCTTTCGTATTCTGCTTGCCAATAAAACTGCCGTTATATATAGACTCGCTTGCAGTTTCACAGATCTCTGCGAGCGAACCTGCCGGGCAGGTACTCGCAAGGGCAGGCTCGCAATTAGGACCTCATATGGAGGTTGAATGTCGTTGATCAAAGCGATTATATCGAGCTGCCCGATATAGGTTCAAGATTGTCAGGCAACCATCAGCGAGACAAAAATGAGTAAAAATAAAAAGAACAGTCAAATAACGAAGCGCATTGCAGGCCCAGTTCAGAGCCTGCGCTGGAATGTCGTGAACGGCACTTTTGTGTTGCAGATAGCTAAAGAGGCGGTCGTCTTTCAGGATAGTCAATTCCTTAGAATGGAAACCGTGTGGCAGGACGTTCCAATTGTCGATGGCGCAGAAAATGAAGAACCAGCCCTGCAGGAACACATAACAACGACGAAGGCATTGGAAAATTAGGGGCTTTGCGGGCCACATTGCATGTGCCCCCATCCCGCTCCCTCGCTCCACCATTGAACGACATAATCTTATGGACATCGAAGAGGGGAAACCCACACGATCAGCGCGCCCCAGTCTCATTGGGCGAAAAATTCATCTCAATTTGCCTTGCGCAGCAAATGTTACCAGGCGCCTCAAACCACACCCGCAGGAGTAAGAAGGGTATCGATACATTGGCCATATTATAAGGAGCGCAAGCTTTGAGCACCTTACTGATTTCGCATCCCTGCTTTGTGCGCCATGATACAGGCTATGGTCATCCTGAACGGGCCGACCGTATGCGGGCACTGGACAAAGTGTTTGAACACGAGACGTTTGTGGCACTACGCCGTGAAGAGGCGCCTTTGAGGGATGATCTGGAACAGGCCGTGCTCCGCGCGCATCCGCAAGCGCATTACGATGCGATTGTCACCTCCAAGCCTGATCCCGATAGCGATGAGACGGTTCATCTTGATGCTGATACCATAATCTCACCAGGGAGTTGGGAGGCTGCCTCACGCGCCGTTGGTGCCGGACTGCACGCCGTGGACCGGGTGATGGCACCATCTGGTGACATAAAGAATGTTTTCTGTCAGGTGCGCCCGCCTGGTCACCATGCCGAAACCAGCAAGGCAATGGGCTTTTGCCTTTTCAACAGTATTGCCATTGCTGCGCTCTATGCGCGTGCAACATATGGTATGGACCGCGTAGCGGTTATCGATTTTGACGTGCACCATGGTAATGGCACGCAGGATATTTTCTGGCAGGACAGAAATTTATACTTCGGCTCGACGCATCAGATGCCGCTTTATCCAGGCACGGGAGCGCTCGCTGAAACCGGCGCAGGAAATATCTTTAATGCACCACTTCGTCCCGATGACGACGGCGGCCCATTTCGTGAAGCCTTCGAATCGCGCATTCTGCCATCACTAGATGCCTTCCGCGCGGATCTTATTCTGATTTCTGCCGGCTTTGATGCTCATGCCAACGATCCATTGGCTAATCTCAGACTGGTTGAAGAAGATTTTCGCTGGGCAACGAACAAATTATTGGACTTGGCAGCACGCCACTGTGACGGCAGGGTCGTATCAATGCTTGAGGGCGGATACGATCTTGAAGGCCTTGCACAGTCCGCAGCGGCTCATGTGAGTGCGCTGATGAGTGCATAAGTGTGTCTGCCGCATTGTTTTTGGGGAGCAAAAGTAATGGAAGTGGCGATGACAAAAACAGCTGAACAGCACATGGAAATCCAAGATTTTACCTTCGAAAGGGCTTTAAAAGAGCTGGAGACGATCGTCGGCCGGCTTGAGCGCGGTGATGTCGAACTGGAAGATAGTATTGCCATCTATGAACGTGGAGAAGCGCTGCGTAAACATTGCGATAAGCTTCTGAAACAGGCCGAGGCTAAAGTTGAAAAGCTGACGCTTGATCAGAATGGGCAGCCTCAGGGCACAGAGCCCCTCAACCCATAATCGAAAACTGCGAGATACCCGTGCGCAAAGGCTTCGGTATGATCTGGCTTGATTGTCAGCTCTCTACATTTTCCGCAAAGCGGTTCGTAATCGGATATCGCCGATCACGACCGAAATTACGCTGCGAAATCCTGACGCCCGGCGCGGCTTGACGCCGTTTATATTCTGCAATTGTTAATAAGCGGGCGACACGGGTAACAGTTTCACCGTCATAACCTTTGGTGACGATATCTTTAAGCGGCATTTCCTTCTCAACCATGCAGTCTAAGATGTCATCCAGAACATCATAAGGCGGCAGGCTATCTTGATCCGTCTGGTTTTCGCGCAATTCAGCCGTGGGTGCCTTGGTGAGAATATTTTCCGGTATGACAAATCCAGGCGGTCCTTGTCCGCCAGCTGGAACGTTGGCGTTCCGCCAGGCGGCAACGCGGTAAACCTCTGTTTTGTAGAGATCCTTGATCGGATTGTAACCACCATTCATATCGCCATATAGAGTTGCATACCCAACGGCCATTTCACTTTTGTTTCCGGTTGTCACAACCATACCGCCAAACTTATTGGAGATGGCCATGAGAAGAGTTCCGCGTGTCCGGCTCTGAATATTCTCCTCGGCGACGCCTGCGGTCTCACCTTTGAATATATCTTCTAATGCGAATTGAAGTCCATCAACAGGCTCCGAAATGGCAATACTATCATATCGCACACCCAGAGCGTCAGCACACGCGGCCGCGTCAGACAGGCTTTCCTGAGAGGTATAACGATAAGGCAGCATGATGCAATGCACCCGGTCTTTGCCAAGGGCATCAACTGCAAGCGCGGCCACAAGAGCCGAATCGATGCCTCCAGACAGCCCAAGAACAACACTGGGAAAGCCATTCTTGTCGACATAATCACGCAGCCCAACCATACAGGCATGATAGACCGCAGCTTCATCGACTGGCATCAGTGCGCGCATTCCCTGTTTGCAGGCCCAGCCATCCTTATTGCGTTGCCATTCGGTAAGGACGATATCTTCCTGCCAGGCAGGCAGTTGTACAGCCAGGGAGGCATCATGGTTGAGGACAAATGAGGCACCGTCAAATACGAGTTCGTCCTGCCCCCCAACCTGGTTGACGTAGGCCATGGGCAGCTTGTTTTCTCTCACACGCGCAACCGCAACATTCATGCGCAGATTATGCTTCGTCCTGTGAAATGGTGAGCCATTGGGCACGAGAAACAGCTCCGCCCCGCACTCTGCCAAGCACTCACACACCTCTTCATGCCAGATATCTTCACAAATCGGCACGCCAAGGCGCACCCCGCAGAAATCTATCGGGCTTGGCAAAGGACCGGCTGTGAAGATCCGCTTTTCATCAAAGACACCATAATTTGGAAGGTCTGATTTGTAGCGAACAGCTTTAACAGTGCCATCTTGCAACAGAACCACGGCATTATAAAGCGCACCGGCATCGGGCCAGATCGTTCCAATAAGCACAGCGGGCCCGGACCCATCGATTTCAGCTGCAAGCTGTTCAACGGCGGTGCGTACGGCTTGGGCAAAAGCCGGCTTTAAAGCAAGATCTTCCGGCGGATATCCCGTTACAAACAATTCCGGAAACAGCACCAAATCAGCGCCCAAATCGGCAGCCTGCCGGCGGCCATCACGGATTTTAGCAATATTACCGAAAACATCTCCTACGATGGGATTCATCTGAGCGAGGGCAATACGCAAGCGCGTGATTGTTTGATCAGTCATTGCGCCGCCTCATGCCGAGCACAGGCCAGACGCCGGTGCTCCATCGCGCTGAAGCCGGCTGTTTGTTTCAATGGACATCCAGATTTGTTCTTAGTCATGACAATTTCTAGCTCATGTTCCAGATCAAGCGCGTGGGGCGCGGGCGGCGCTCCGCAAGCGTTTGTGAATCTAGAACAGAAACAAAAACTTACCTGATGTTCCTGCTAACACACTCAGGGCACGAAGTGTGGGTATTAGAACACGAAGATCTTTCCGCGCCAAGTTACATTGCTTAACCGCTCCGCCCGACCGCCCGTGAGATCATGCCATTCCGTGGCAAGGAGAAGGAGTGGGATGGTCAAGCCGGGACAAAAGCACCCTAATACCGGGGCGCATGGATGTCGACTCGTCACAAGCAGGAAAACCGTTGTCTTATCAAAACGCTGCGTCCGTCTCCCAAAATCAGCCAATGAACGCTTGCGTATAAGATCTCTGAGAAGCATATTGCGCGGCTCCACCAGCCAAACAGTATACAAATCTCACAGCATATCTTTTATGTTAAAGCTAAATGCATACAGAGGGAATTTACGGGATTGGTCCGTATTATGTTTTTTGCCGCGTGAACCCGGCAAATGAGCTCACGCGGATGGTAGAACATTACTGGACGTTAACGTTTACAGTATGCGGCTGCCCCGACGTGGCACCGGCCGCATCTGCAACGACAACTTCAAAACTTGCCTTTGCTCCGTTACTGCCGTCGTGAACAAACATTATTGCTCCGGACTGGAGTTCAGCCTGTGTAAAGTTTTCAAGCGGGATCGTTGCAGCGCCGGTTTTGGCAATGAAGCCTGCTCTGATATTGGATACCGTAAACTTCAGATCCTCAGCTGCGTCATCTGGATCTACAGCGGCCAGATCCAGAGGTGTGATGCGCACGGATTGACCGCGATTAACTGTGACATCAAGATCACCAGTAATACTAGGAGGAACGTTGCGTACATCTGCGCTCAGGGTTCCGCCCGGCTCAACGGCCAACTGACCATATTGAACATTACCGGCAACAGACCCGACAGCACCAATCTTAATCAGGTCACGAACCTTGATGTCTCCCTGCAACTCACCATGAACCTCGACTTCTCCGGCATCAATGGTGCCATAGAGGCGGCCTGTTTCCCAAACGATAATACGCTTTGCTTCGACAATACCGTCGATATAACCGTGAATTTCCAGAACACCACAGTTTGTGATTTTACCCGAAATGGACGTGTGATCCATGATGACCATCTGGCCCGGCTGATTCATTTCAAAACTCCGACGTGGCTATACCGCGAAAGCAAGTATAAAGGTTACCATATAACATACGCTGCTAAGATGACGGCAGCAATGGCATTTGCCCTATTGTGCTTTTGGCAGTCTCAATAGAAGCCTTTTTGCACCGGCTGGGCATGTCCAAGATGAGAAGTACGCAAATATGAAGATTGTAAGGCTTGGAAAGATGAAGGATACGACTGCCCTAACAAATAAATTTACGGCAGGTAACCCCCGCGAGAATAACCAAACTGTGCCATAATACAGATTACAATCCTGTCAGGGCTTCGGTTTTGATCACCCGAAACCCTGTTTACTTGTTGCCTACTCGCTGATAGCAGCGACAACGCCGGCACCGACGGTGCGGCCGCCTTCGCGGATTGCGAAGCGCAGCTTTTCTTCCATCGCAATCGGCTGGATCAGTTCAACGTCCATCGTGACGTTATCACCAGGCATCACCATCTCGGTGCCCTCAGGCAACGTTACAACACCCGTCACGTCGGTCGTGCGGAAGTAGAACTGAGGACGATAATTGGTGAAAAACGGCGTATGGCGCCCGCCTTCCTCCTTGGTGAGGATGTAAGCCTCGGCCTTGAACTTCTTGTGCGGCTTCACTGAGCCCGGCTTACATAGAACCTGACCGCGCTCAACCTCTTCACGCCCAACACCACGGATCAGCGCACCGATGTTGTCACCCGCCTCACCTTCATCCAGAAGCTTGCGGAACATCTCAACACCTGTCACCGTCGTCTTGGTGATCTCATCCTTGATGCCGACAATCTCCACTTCCTCACCAACCTTGACGATACCACGCTCAACACGGCCCGTCACAACCGTACCACGGCCAGAAATCGAGAACACGTCTTCGATCGGCATCAGGAAGGGCTGGTCCTTCGGGCGCTCCGGTGTTGGAATGTAGTTGTCGACCTCTTCCATCAACTTTAAAACGGCGTTCTTGCCGATTTCATCTTCCCGGTCTTCCAGAGCACACAGCGCAGAGCCCTTGACAATGGGAATATCATCGCCAGGGAATTCGTAGCTGTCGAGAAGCTCACGCACTTCCATCTCGACAAGCTCAAGAAGCTCTTCATCATCAACCTGGTCAACCTTGTTCAGGAACACAACCAGCGCAGGCACGCCAACCTGACGGGCCAGCAAAATATGCTCACGTGTTTGCGGCATCGGGCCGTCAGCAGCGTTCACAACAAGGATCGCACCGTCCATCTGCGCCGCGCCCGTGATCATGTTCTTCACGTAGTCAGCGTGACCCGGGCAGTCAACGTGCGCATAGTGGCGGTTGTCGGTCTCATACTCCACGTGCGCCGTGGAAATCGTAATGCCGCGCTCACGCTCTTCAGGCGCCTTGTCAATCTGGTCATAAGCCGAAAACTCAGCCTTGCCCGATTCCGCAAGCACCTTCGTGATGGCCGCTGTCAAAGACGTCTTGCCGTGGTCAACGTGTCCGATCGTGCCAATGTTAACGTGCGGCTTATTGCGCTCAAACTTTTCCTTGGCCATAGCTCTTCCTGGCTCC
>CAYUYL010000079.1:0-10321 GCA_964449195.1 uncultured Filomicrobium sp. | reverse complement strand
CCTCCCACCTCCCACCTCCCAGCTACTGTTTCAAGTAATTGATTTAACTGCCAGGGCACTTTAGAAAATCAGGACCGGCTACGCGATACCGCCAAGACAGATTCGCATCAGCAAACGAAAAAAGCTATCCGGATCTGCGAATCACTTGCGCCTCAATCTTGCCTCGCAAAATATCAAATAGCCTCAACTTAACCGCTTCACGGCGGTTATCCCAATGATATCAACAACATAATCCCCAAGCCAAAAAAATTATTTTTTTCTTAAAAAACAAAGGGTTGGCGGCCATTTTTGCAGGTCGCGTGATATCCTGATCGGCAATATATTTTTTTTTACCGTCGATTGGGGGGTGTCCCCTTTTTATGGCAGTGTTATGTTTTTGTTAACTGATTTCTGGTGGTTCATCCACGTAGGGCATTGCGTCGGGATTTCCTCAGAAAATCCGTCATTTAGATACGAGCTATATAATAATATATAAGCCTTGTAGAATAGGTAACCATTAAGTACGCGGGGTCGTTATGGGGGATACCAAACCAACTTCTGATACCACTGAAGACTTCAACCATCTCAGTGGCGAAATCGGAGGTCTTCCAGAAGGTGCGAAACTTGATGTTTTCGAAGTTGCGGGATCCATCAAGTGGTTTGATGCAAGTAAAGGCTTTGGCTTTATTGTACCAGATAATGGACTGGGAGACATACTTCTTCATATCACCTGCTTGAGAGCCGGTGGATATCAAACAGCCTACGAAGGTTCGCGCGTTCACTGCCAGGTTCTGCGCAGACCTAAAGGATTGCAGGCCTTCGCCATTTTAAGCATGGACGAAAGCACGGCGATACATCCATCGCAGCTTCCGCAACGAACGCATGTCGTTGTCCAGCCTGAAAGTGATTGGGAGCGCGCTATGGTAAAATGGTTCAACCGTATCCGCGGGTTTGGCTTCCTGACGCGAGGTGAGGGAACCCCTGATATATTCGTGCACATGGAAACGCTGCGCCGCTTCGGTTTTACCGAATTACGTCCTGGTCAGATTGTACAGGTACGTTGGGGACACGGTTACAAGGGTTGCATGGCTGCAGAGCTAAGGCCGGACGGACTTCCATCAAATCTCCCGTCCCAACATTAAGTTGGCCAGCCTCAAAAAGGCGTACATTATCTCATACTTTTAAGCAGACTCGTGTAAAATCGAGCCTGCTTTTTTTGTCTTTGGTTTGGAGTACCAGCGCCTATGCAGCGGCTGAACATTGATCCATGTCCAAAAGATCAGCTAACACTGCTGATCTCGGACCAGCGATATACAATCAATATTGAAGTGGCTGAAACCAAGCACCAAAAAGCACGAGGGTTGATGTATCGAACACAACTCGGTGAGCGTGAGGGAATGTTATTTCCTTACGAGCAACCCCAGGAAATCAATATGTGGATGAAGCATACCTATATACGATTAGATATGGTCTTCATCAAAGCGGGTGGAAAAGTACATCGCATTGAAGCAAACACAACATCAGATAGTGAAGCGGTCATCGCGTCAAATGGTGATGTCATTGCTGTGCTGGAACTTGCAGGTGGCGTAACTGCAAAATTGGGTCTCAAAACTGGCAATGCAGTCATTCACAGATTATTGGAATAGTATGGTACTTCATGAGAAGTGTTGACCAATAGTAAGAATATTATAGATAATAGCTATATACACTTGACCAATCGCTCAGACTTGGGCATTGAACACGTTCGTACTAATTCGGGGTATAGCTCAGCCTGGTAGAGCACCTGCTTTGGGAGCAGGGGGTCCGGTGTTCGAATCACCGTGCCCCGACCAAATTTTCATCTTTATTTGTAGTCGCCTTACACGTGAGTTGGGATCAATGA
Source organism: uncultured Filomicrobium sp. (assembly GCA_964449195.1). Classification (GTDB taxonomy): domain Bacteria; phylum Pseudomonadota; class Alphaproteobacteria; order Rhizobiales; family Hyphomicrobiaceae; genus Tectiglobus. The sequence goes on along the minus strand of CAYUYL010000079.1, from coordinate 8,460 downwards.
CTGCTCGTATTTATCAGCCTGCAAAGACCGCAATGCAATCCGGCCGTGGCCGCACAAAAGCATGGATTTTGGAGCACGAGCCTTCGACGCCTCGCGGCATTGATCCTTTAATGGGATGGACATCGTCTGCCGATACCAACCAGCAGATAAAACTGTATTTCGATACAAAAGAAGATGCCATAGCGTATGCAGAACGTAACGGGCTTGCTTACACGGTAAACGAGACGCCCGTAAGAAAAATAATTAAAAAATCATATTCAGATAATTTTAAGTACGGCAGAATAGGATCTTGGACTCACTAGTCAGTCTCAACCTTTACAGAGTGAACATTCGGCTGCTTGAGAAGCAAAACAACGCACAATCTTGAACTGCACAAATTTGCGGCTTCACCTTCTATATTGATCTCATATAAGAATAATTAAGATGGATTATAGCGTTCGGCCCCGTAGCTCAGCTGGATAGAGCAGGCGACTTCTAATCGTCAGGTCGGGGGTTCGAATCCTCCCGGGGTCGCCAATGTTTTCAATAACTTAGCGGATTTTTAGCTGACCGGATTTGGACCGTATACCGGAAAGTTAGGAGAAACAAAAGCCCAATAACGAAAAAGCTTTGTCTCTTACCCCATGCCGCCTAAAAGCATGGGGTTTACGGACTACCTAATGAGACTCTAAAATAACGTTTTCATATTGATGGAAGGGAACTCAACTTGGCCGATAAATTTTGCTTTACAGCCAACCCATAAGTTGCCCCCCCCCAACCCATACATATCAATTTTACATCCCAGGCCAACGCTCGGGCTGCGCCCAGTTTAACCTCTTATAATGATCGCGGCTTGTAGGACACCTATTTAGTCAGTTGTGAAAATCACTTAACCAATTGATAAAAAGTAGCAAACGCTGTTTCAGGCGTTTTGAAATTGCAAGAAAAGCGCGGTTGACGTTGCAAAAACTCGCAATTTGCACCTACGGCTTGTGGCCTGCGGCCGTGGAGCTATTCTCATTTTTTGGTGACGGCAGACTTATCAAGTGACACTGTTTAAGCATACACGGTCAATACCATGACCAGCTCGCATCAATTTCAGGCTTTATTGGAGATGCATGCTGTATCACGAAACAGTCAGGACTATCTAAAAACAGTGCTGGGATCTGGGGTTTAACGAACCAGAAAAAGAGGACATTCGAGAACGGCAGTTAGTGGGCGTAGACTGCCATGGTCTGGAACACTGTGCCCGCCAAAGCGGGCAATGAGAAAACTTCCCCTCAAGCGCCGAATCAATTCGGCAACAACTGCAGCCTCGCCTGCAGTTGCAGCACTGGCTGCGATCAACGCATCTGACCGGTCTGCCAGCGCGAGACGAATTTCACCGTCCAATTTCATCAATTCACGGCTGGTACTGGCAACAGGCAGAATGGCTATGAAACTGTCCATTAAAGCGGCAAGACGCTCAGCTGCGCGCAACATGCTGGGAAAGCGGTCAAGATCTTCAACAGCTACGATGATCGGACCGGACCGTTGGCAGGCATGAGGGCCGGCCAGAATGGCACCCGTTGTATCCGGTACACTGTCAAACATTTCACGCAACGCAGAAACTGATTCGGCTGAAAATGCTTCTGCAAGCGCAACAACATTCCATGGACCGCTACGGGCACATGCCGCAGCCAGTGCATGAACGGGCTCGTCGCGCACGTAATGCTCCTGCAAAGGTACACCTGAGCGATCAGCAATGGATTTGATCTGGCGGCGGGCAGCAGAGAAAACTGACAGAAATTCACTGTGCAGCAAACCTTGGGAAAGATGGCGGCGGCGGCCGGTCAGGGATATTTCAACAGCAAAGGAATAATTTGCCAGGTCGATAAGTTCCCGGTTCTCAATATAGAGACTTTCAACTTCCGATTGAAAAGCTTCAGCAACCTTAAAAGCCGCGCCAATCGCAGCTCGGCTTGGCGAGCCGGCACAAAATCGAAGCACCACACGTCCGCGCGATTCGCTGGCAGCCGCTACATGGGCAATCATAGCCGCATCCTCTTAGCTCGTCTTCACAGCATCGAGGCTACATACTCGATGGGCTTTTACGAGACAATAAAGCAATTTGGAATTTTAAAACATGCCAAACTCCGGAACTTCATCTCCAAAGTATCATATCTAGAAAATCTCTTTTATGAGAAGATAAGACGCCCTGATCGAAAATCATCAGGTATATGCCCGCACATTACATCAGCCGTTGGGATGCATGAGCTAACAACAGATAAACCCGTCCAGCCTCTGAAACGATATGAGACATTGTTAACTCACCACTTGCATCGCGTTGATCGCTCTCACGCAGCGTTTGTTCAAAGTCCTGAACGAAACGATCAACATTTGCACGGAACGTTGGCTGGCTTTGGTAACGATAAACAATATCATCAAATGAGCGGCGGGAATCGGGAGCATAAATGCTGCGAACCATGAAGCCTCGCTGTCCGCTGCGGAAACGCGACCATATCGCTGCTGCCGTACCTGGTTCTAAAGCGCGAGCGATAGAGACGATATCAAGGGCAGTATCTTGTATGCTCTGATGCTTCTCTTGTGTTTGATGCTGATGAACCTGTGCAGAAGACGTGCTCTCTGATACAGGAGCGCGATTGACATCAGATCCGTGCTCATCCTCAGGAACGCGGGATAATAACTCCCCAAGACTCCATTTCGCGCTGCTCTCATTCCCTCCGGTGCTTTGGTAAGCATCGGCTTCACCCTGACCTTGAGAGGGAGATTGAAAATCTGCACCAACACCTCTCTGATCTGAGTTAAAATCCTGAAATGATTTTTGTTGCTCTGTGTTTGTGCCTTGATCACGCGCCTCATAGTCTGACCCATAAGCTGTTGGCTCGGATAAACTTGATAGAGTTTGATTGCGTTCGTTCATTTCGCGTGCCAGCGTACTTGTAAGCGTTTTTAAAGGTCTGGCCTGATCACTTGTAACTTGCTGGCGCGGTTGCGGCACGGCCTCCTCCAATGGCAATGGCGGTTCAGAGCTGGTTGGCATCACTGCTGATTGAAGACTGGTACGATGCGCAAGCTCGGTCAGCTGATCAAGGGCTTTCAACTGATCTTGCAGTGCTTTTCGCATGGCAGCTGCGCTTTCCTCACTTGCTTGTGGAAGACTATCAAGCTGGTCCTTAAGACGCCCCTGCTCTTCCTCAAGTTGCTGGGCAGCAAGTGCTACGCGCTGGCGAACCTCACCTGTCGCTTTCGAGAATTGATCTGACAGCGTTCCAAGACGATCTGAGACTTCATGAGAAACTGCAGAAAACTCATTGCGCAAATCCTGAAGCGTCTGATCAGCTTCACGCATGGCTTCAGCTTTGAGACGTTGCAGATTGTCGACTGTGGCACGGGCCTGCTCTTCTGTCTCTCGCGTCAGATCTTGGGTGATACTTTTTGCCTTTTCATGTGCCTGAGAAATCGAACCCTCCAGATTCTGGGTGTACGTGGAGAAAGCACTGCCAAGTTCTTCTGCACGGTCCGACATATTTTCAAGCGTTGTGTTTATCTCGGTCGAGCGGTCAGTTAGCATCTGATTGATGCGGTAGTTGGCGGCCTCGAGAGAGTTCGCAGAACGCATGATCGCATTGCTCTGATTTTCAAACCGGTTGGAAACGCCGCTCAGTTGATTAAGCACATTTTCAGAAACACTGCGCAGCATATCTGACTGGCTTGCCAGCCCCTCAATGGCTTTGATTGATTGACGTGAAATATTTTCACTTGTTGAACGGACCGACTCAATACCGCGTACCAGTGTATCATCAAGATGAGAAGCCTGATGGCTGAGCGTTTCGTTCAAGGCACCGGCATGATGTTCAATTGAGTTTGTCAATGACCGGGCGCTCTCACCTATCGACTGATCAATCGATACTGTTGAACGCATGATGGCTTCGTCAAAGAGACGCAGACGCTCGCTGAACGCCTCATCCAATGCTTTCGTACGCTCAACCAACTGTGTGTCGAACATATTCGTTCTATTAGCTAACGTCTCGTCCAGAGCATGTGCATATTGTTCAAGCACCGACTGCATTGTTTCAGTCCGGCCCGCCAGCGAGTCATTGATATGCTGCAAGGTAGTGTCCAACGTACCGTCGATTTGCCGGGCGGCTTGACCAAGACGGTTTTCGAATTGCTCCACCCTGCTACCAAGCCGTGTCTCTATTTGTTCAACTGACGTGCCAAGTTGAGAGCCGATACCTTCAATAGATGTATCGATTTGCCTTTGGCTGTCTTCAAGAAGGTCCTGCATTTGCTGAGTGCGCGTTCCAAGGGCGGCAGCCAGACCAGTTGTATAGCTTTCAAGAACGGTCTGCAATTTTCTGGTGTTATCTCCGAGGGAGGTTTCAAGTTTTTCTGTCTGACCGCCAATTGCACCTTCAAGTTGCGTAAGATTTGTGCCAGCGTGCTCAATAATCTGTGCGAGTTTCAACTGCTGCCGGCTCATGTTTTCAATAAGCTGGGGAACCTCTGCACCAAGCTGTACAAGTGTATCCTTAAAGCCATCGCCCGTATTTTGCAGGGCATGCCGCTCGCCAGAAAGCTCTTGAATAAGACCACGTATTTTCCGCTCGTTGTCCTCGTAGGATTTCTCAAGCATATTAACTTCATTATGAACAAGAGCTTCTAACTCTCCTGCGCGGCCCAACGCTCTTGTTACGGCATCGTTCATAAATGTGACCTGCCGCCGGACGGCCTGTCCGAGAGATGCAACAGATTGCTCTGCCGCTTGATCCGGTTCAGCCAAGCGCATTGCAACTTCGGTCATCGCTGTCGATCTTAAGTGTAGCTCTTCCGTGCGCCACATTAAAAAGGCTAGAAACCAGAACAGAACAATTGGTCCCAAAACAGTTGCCACCGCGGTCGGCAAAGTTGGACCTATGATTACATCTTGTAGACCATATGCAGTTTCGGCGCTCCCACCCATGAAAGCCAGAATAAAACCAATCGCGATAACAACCCAAACACCCGTTGCAATACCAGCGTAAACGAAAGGTTTCTTTGAAGGCTTTTGATTGATCGCATAAATCAAACCGCCAATTGAAGGAGCATCATCGTTCGCTGCAATACGATCACGAGACGGCCCTGCGGGACGCCGTTTTGCAGCCCGTCTTCCTGTTTCCGCATCGTCAGCTTCTGATGGGGATGGTGGCTCATAACGAGGAGCAGGCCGAATACCTGCCGGAACAGCAGGGTCATAGCCGGGTTTGTTTTGAACCGGTTCGCTTTTAAAGGCTTGAGAAGCACCTTTCTCTAACGGATTTGGTTTCCCGGCTATGTTATGACTTTGATATGGTTCTGCTGCAGGCTGTGCTGGGCTGCGGCGCAATGGGGACGGCTTAGGGCTTGGCTTTTGCGGTGGAATGGGTGGCGGCATTTTTCTGCCGCTGACACTCTTTTGCGTCTCATCAGTATTTTTTTGCGGGTCCGCTTGAGCAGCCTGACCGGCTTTCTGCATTTTAGGCAAAGGTGGAGGACCGCCGGCAATGGGCGGTGGCTCTTGCTGCTTCTTTTTAGAGTCGCTTATGCGATTGGCCAAAGATTCGCCAACACGCTTAGCCTGCCCCTTTTTATTCATTTTCAACCCACCTGCACCACTAACAAGCAATACCTTGCCTGGCGCAATAGCATATTATAAATCGACTGATCCTCAACCCTGATTACACAGTGACCAGCATGAGATTTTAACAGGTTTTATGACACGCCGGTGACCGGAACATATTTTTAAACCGAATACAGCCATTACAATTTTATTGTGACGCTATTATTCCTTTCTTCCGGCAAGAAAATGCAGCATCCCCCTAACGCATAAAACAGTTCCAACGACAAGTCGCCAAGCACATGGAACGGCACCAAAAATGATGAAATTCCCTTTATACAAAAACAACTTATTCAATAAATATGCACACCAATTATGACTTCATCAATAGTAAGTCCAAAAATTGGAAAATCTTAGCTACTCATTACCTTTATTGCCATATTCTTGATTTGTGACTTTTGCGCGGCACATACGCTATTGAGGAGAAACGTGAGCAGTAGAAAAGTGGATAAGGCAGTGGGAAACATGTTGATATCTGTTGAGGCAGAAATTCGAGACCGTCAAGCCAGGCATAACCAGCCAGCCAAACCAAGGTCTGATGATCCCATCGACCATGTTCATCTGGAGCGATATACACTTGGCAACCGTCAGGCCGAATGCGAGATCCTGCACCTTTTCGTCGAACACTTGCCTCAGTTTATGGCGCAGCTGCGGGACGCAGCGCATGACCGCAACGCGCAGGCCTGGTTTGAAGCTGCACACAGCTTAAAAGGAGCGGCTCTTTCTGTCGGTGCCAGCCCAATCTCTGAGATCGCGCATGAGGCTGAGCAAGCCGCCAAAGTCTGTTGGCTGTTCGACTTATCGAAGTTGATTAAAGTGATTGACGTCACCGTAAAATATATCGGGCAGCACTACTGCGATGACGTGACTGGGAATGAGCGGCAACGTGTGCAGCACTCTCATCATAAGCCCCAGGTCAGGTCTCAAAATTTCAAGCAAACTCCATAATGACCTCATCAACCGCAAGGCTATCACCGGGATTGACCCTCACTGCCTCGATGGTTGCATCACGTTCAGCGCGCAGAACATTTTCCATTTTCATAGCTTCAATGATCGCCAGTGCATCGCCAGCCTGAACAGTCTGGCCGGCCTCAACCATAATATCCTTCACAAGCCCCGGCATCGGGCAAATCAAGGCGCGGCCCAGATCACGCGAGATCTTTGGCGGCATGCGCGCAAGAAGCTCGGCTTCACGTGGGGTATAGATATATGCCTCAGCTGACACACCGCGGTGGGCCAAATCATAACCATTGAGCATTGGGCGCACCTGAACTTTGGCTGAAATACCGCATACCGTACCGGTCCAGATTGGTTGGCCCGGCCACCAACGCGATGCAACAACATACGATTGAGAGGTATGTCCGGCATCATTAAGAAACACGACGTTAACGGCGCCAGCGCCATGTTCTGCGGTGATCACCCTCTGCGTAAGCGTGCCGATTGTAATCACCCGTTGAAATGTGCGGTTGGATTGCAAGCTTCCTTTCTCATTTGTCATTGCGCAGCGCCGCGCATTTGCCAGATGGCCGATTGCGGCGGCGACGGCGAACAACACGATGGCGATTTCAGGCTCAGGGAGCTGCCGGATAAAGCCATCCGGATATTCCTGCTCAATAAAGCCCGTAGAAAGCTGGCCTGACCGCCATCGGGGATGCTGCATAACGGCGCGAACAAATGGTATATTGTTTTGAACGCCATCAATATAAAATGCGTCCAGAGCATCAGCCTGGGCATCAATAGCAGCTTGGCGGGTCGGCCCATGCGTCACAAGCTTGGCAATCATCGGGTCGTAATACATCGAGATTTCAGCACCTTCGAACACGCCTGTATCATTACGCACCGTCAGATTTCCGGTCGTACTTTCCGCTGGCGGACGATAGCGCACCAGGCGGCCAATAGAGGGTAGAAAATTGCGGTACGGATCTTCAGCATAAATCCGGCTTTCCACGGACCAGCCCTTGAGATTGATATCGGATTGGCGCAACGTCAACGGTTCACCGGCGGCACAGCGGATCATCTGCTCAACCAGATCTATGCCGGTCACCATCTCTGTCACCGGATGCTCGACCTGGAGACGCGTATTCATCTCAAGAAAGAAGTAGTCACGCTCCTGACTCGCAACGAATTCCACCGTTCCAGCAGAATCATAATTGACGGCCCTGGCCAGCGCGACAGCTTCTGCCCCCATGCGCTGACGCGTCTCTTCATCCAGAAGAGGTGACGGCGCTTCTTCAATAACTTTTTGATTACGCCGCTGCAGAGAGCATTCGCGCTCTCCCAGATGGATGATGTGACCATGCTTATCGCCAAGAACCTGTATCTCGATATGGCGTGGATTAACGATAAACTTTTCTATAAAAACGCGGTCATCACCAAAGCTTGACAGAGCTTCCGATTTTGCAATCGCAACCCCTTCCTCCACGTCTGCCGGACCGTGGGCAACACGCATTCCTTTGCCGCCGCCACCTGCCGAGGCCTTGATGATAACAGGATAACCAATGTCATTGGCAATGGCCACGGCATCAGCTGGAGTATTAATTTCGCCCAGGAACCCCGGCACTGTCGATACACCGGCCTGAGCAGCCATTTTCTTTGATCTGATTTTATCACCCATGGCGGCAATAGCGTCTGGGTTCGGACCTATGAAGACGATACCGGCATCTCCAAGAGCTTTTGCAAAATCTGCACGCTCTGAAAGAAAACCATATCCTGGATGAACGGCTTCAGCTCCCGTTTGCTTGCAGGCATTCACAATTTTTTCTATGACGAGATAGGATTGCAACGCTGTTGCCGACCCCAAATGGATGGCTTCGTCTGCCATGGTGACGTGCCTCGCATTGCGG
>CAYUYL010000078.1:8883-10353 GCA_964449195.1 uncultured Filomicrobium sp. | reverse complement strand
CTCTTCCAATTGGGGATGGACTTGACTCGTTCAAGCACCGCCCAAAAGGAAGATCTTGGTGAAACTGCGCGTGTCGCGCAAGAAAATCACGAAAAGTATCATGCGCCGGAAGGCGAAGTATCCAATGAAACGCCCGATGAAAGACTGGATTTTTTCATTGAGCGTGACGGTGTGCGTTATGCCGGCAACCATCTGATCATTGATCTGTTTGGTGCAAGCCGTCTTGATGACATCAAGCATATGGAGCAAACGCTGAAGCAGTGTGTGGAAGTTGCCGGCGCAACGCCTTTGCACTTTCATTTGCACCATTTTACGCCGAATGGCGGCATATCGGGTGTGGCTGTTCTCTCGGAAAGCCATATTTCAGTACATAGCTGGCCGGAAGCTGATTATGCGGCTTTCGACGTGTTTATGTGCGGAGATGCCAAGCCTGAATTGTGCGTTGACATCCTTAGAGAGGCGTTTGAAGCTCGCGAAGCGGTGGTGAAAACACATCAACGCGGTGAGCATCTAAACCTGACTGAATGGCAGCAGGCCGCTTCGGTAGATGCGCGGGCTGAGGCATGTAAAGCCGCCTGACACAGATGTAGTCTCCAAAAAGATTATAAATGAACGCGTAAGGCGCTTGCGCTTTGCGCGCTTTCATTTGTGATCCGTGTTTATGAGAAATTTTTGATGTTTGTTTAGAGTTATCTCCAGACTTGCCTTGATATCCAAGGAGCAAAACTATGACGCGTTGGATTGAGGAAACCTTTAACCCGGATTGGCGGCCAGCTATTCGGGCGGATAAGATTCTGCATGAAGTGAAAACGGATCACCAGGATATGGTGATTTTCGAGAATAAGTTCTGGGGTAAGGTTTTAATCCTGGATGGTGTTTTTCAGCTCACAACACGTGATGAGTTCATTTATCATGAGATGATGGCGCATATTCCGCTTGTCGCTCTGAATGAGGCATGCAACGTCCTGATTGTTGGTGGCGGCGATGGCGGCGTTCTGCGCGAAGTCCTCAAGCATGATCATGTCGAGGCAGCGACACTGGTTGAAATTGACCAAGACGTCATCGACATGTCGGTCAAATATTATCCCGAGATCGGTGAAAAAGCCTTCAACGACAAACGCACGAATGTTGTGAGCGCAGATGGCTTGAAATTTGTGGCTGAGACAGTGGAAAAATTTGATGCAATTCTCATAGACTCATCCGAGCCAATCGGTCCTAGTGCAGTGTTGCATGGTAAGCAGTTCTTTTCAGATTGCAAAAGGGCACTTAAGCCCGGAGGCATTTTCGTGACACAGACAGGCGTGCCCTTTCAAGTTCCTTCGCATCTTCATGATACGACGCAATCACTGGCGTCGTTGTACGGGACGGTTTCGCCTTTTATCTGCACGCAGCCCTGCTATTTTGGGGGCGAGTTTGCCATCAACTGGGCTTCGGACAATCCTGGCCACCTTGACCTGCCCCTAACGGTTG
>CAYUYL010000078.1:0-8873 GCA_964449195.1 uncultured Filomicrobium sp. | reverse complement strand
ATATTGGACACCGATGCTGCAATCCGGAGCATTTGCGCTGCCGGCATTTATACAAGAAATCGTCGATCAAGCAAAAGCGGATCTGACTTAGAAAATACGTTCGAATTGCTTAGCAATTTGATTTGGCTAGAAGGGTTGGTCATCCGTTTTTGCGAATCGGATTTTACAGGCAAGTGCCTGTATCATCCATCTTTTGTCGAGCAATAGTTTGTGGTCGCTGGCCAGGGTTGTGCTTTGTGAGTTGCGAGGCTGTTGAGATGCGCTGCGCGAGGCTCGTAGAGATACGTTTCCGGCCAGATGCTTGCTGCAGCAGACCTTATGATTTCTCTTTTGTGCAGATCTTACGTCAGAATTTGAAATGCTGATATAAGGATGTCTTTATATCTTCTTGCGTTGTTTGAGGCAGCAGGCTATAGGCAGGCTATGCTGAAAGCGGATTTGCCTTGAATTCTAAATGCGCGCCTTTTTGCCGGCAGTCTTGCCACGCTTCTGGGTCAAGCTTGAGGACCAAGCTTTCAGTCCAGGTTTGCGAGTTGGATCATTCTCTCATGGATATGTCCATCGTTGCAGTCTTCGCTGTATTAGCGGATGAGTAATAAATAACTATGATCGGCTGTTTAGCGGCCGCACGAAATAAAAATGAGGTTTCCCTAGTCATGAGCACGCCAGATTACGTGGTCGCAGATATTGGATTGGCTGATTTTGGCCGCAAGGAAATTACAATTGCCGAAACTGAAATGCCGGGCTTGATGGCCTGCCGGGAAGAATTCGGCACCGCTCAGCCTCTCAAAGGCGCTCGTATTTCCGGCTCGCTACACATGACAATTCAGACAGCCGTTCTGATTGAAACGCTGACAGCTCTTGGTGCAGAGGTGCGTTGGGCATCATGCAATATTTTCTCAACGCAGGATCATGCAGCGGCGGCCATCGCGGCCGGCGGCACCCCAGTGTTTGCCGTTAAAGGTGAAACCCTTGAAGAGTATTGGGATTATTCAGATAAGATTTTCCAGTGGGCCGATGGTGGCCTCAGCAATATGATCCTGGATGACGGTGGCGATGCGACAATGTACATTCTGCTCGGTGCACGGGCCGAAGCTGGTGAGGATGTGCTATCTAACCCGCAGTCCGAGGAAGAGGAATATCTGTTCGCCCAGATTAAAAAGCGTCTGGCTGCAAGTCCGGGCTGGTTTGCTAAGCAGCGTGATGCCATTAAGGGTGTTTCCGAAGAGACAACGACAGGTGTTAACAGGCTGTATCAACTGATGAAGCGCGGTGAACTGCCATTTCCAGCGATCAACGTGAATGATTCCGTCACGAAATCAAAATTTGACAACAAGTACGGCTGTAAAGAAAGTCTCGTAGATGGCATTCGCCGTGGTACCGACGTTATGATGGCCGGAAAAGTTGCGGTTGTGTGCGGTTACGGAGATGTTGGCAAGGGGTCTGCGGCAAGCCTTCAGGGGGCTGGAGCGCGCGTGAAGGTAACCGAAGTTGATCCGATTTGTGCGCTTCAGGCCTGTATGGATGGCTTCGAGGTTGTCACTCTGGAGGAAGCCGCACCTGAGGCTGATATCGTTATCACGACGACCGGCAACAAGGACGTGGTTACCGTTGATCATATGCGCAGCCTCAAGGACATGTGCATCGTCGGTAATATTGGCCATTTCGATAACGAAATTCAGGTTGCGGCACTAAAAAACTTTAAGTGGACCAATGTTAAGCCGCAGGTCGATATGGTTGAGTTTCCAGACGGAAAGCGCATGATTCTGCTTTCTGAGGGCCGTCTGCTTAATCTTGGTAATGCAACAGGACATCCAAGCTTTGTTATGTCTGCCAGCTTTACGAATCAGGTGCTTGCGCAAATCGAACTGTTCGCTCAGACAGATAAATATAAGAACGAAGTTTATGTTCTGCCCAAGCATCTTGACGAAAAGGTTGCCCGCCTGCATCTGTCGAAGCTTGGTGCGACATTGACAAAAATGAGTGAAGAGCAGGCCTCTTATATCGGCGTTGACATCAGCGGACCTTACAAGCCGGAACATTATCGCTACTAAATTTTCTGGCCTTAGGTGACGATTAAGGCTACAATTTTCAGAAATTTAGATAGGCCCGGTAAAAGCCGGGCCTGTTTGTTTGGGCCACTGTGCTTTTCATGATCTAGGCAATCACGCTGTGAACACATCATAATTGCACTGATTCGATTTTAAGGGTCAGTGCACTTTAAGCACCTTCATTGTTTTGCGTTCGCCGGTTTTTACCGGTCTGGTGCTCGGCAGAGGAACGCTATGCAACCGGGTGACCGCCATTCGACAGTGCGCCACGCGCGCCGGGAACTTTTGGGACTGCTTTTGGGCAGTCTGGCATGTGTTGTCGTGCTGACAGTGGCATTTATAGATGGCCGGGTATCTGCAGTTGCCGGTTACGATGTTGCGCATCTGCTTTTACTGGCCTTGATGTTTGCAATGGCGGGTGGAGCTGTTGCTTTGGTCGTCTATTGGAATGCACGGGCGCGCCGGGTTATTCGTGAGGTGCGTCAGGAGGTCACGTTGCTGAAGCGCAACGTCCTTACAGCTGAAGCTATTTATCGCGCCGAGCCTCAAGTTCTCATTTTTTGGGACCATGGTTCCGGTATGCGTCTTGTCACCCATACCCTTTCTGATATTGAAGGCTTGCCCCAAGATCTGCCGTCGTTAACGAAATTCGGCCTATGGCTCGAACGTACATCAGCAGAGGATTTAAAAGAAGCACTGGATTTTCTGTTTTCCGACGGTCGCTCTTTTACGCTTTATCTTAAACTGAAAAGCGGTGCGAGTATCGAAGCTGATGGACTGGCAACAGGGCCGCGTGCTGTGCTTCGGTTTAGAGATGTTGCGGGCACCAAGCGCGATCTTGCGCGTATTTTGGAACAACACCGCCGCATCTCCAGTGAGGTTCGTGCGAACCGTGCGCTACTGAATGCATTGCCAATTCCAATGTGGTTGAAGGATGAAGGCGGTCGTATCAAGTGGGCCAACGAAGCGTATGCCTACGCCGTTGAAGCCGTTGATACAGCTGAGATTTTAGACAGGCAGATCGAACTGCTTGAATCTCCCCAGAGAGCGAAATTAGAGCGCACCGTTGATAATGGCGATGTGTTTGCAGACCGCCTCAATATTCTAACCGGGGGTGAGCGTAAAGCGCATGACGTATATGCGGTGAGTGCCGAGCATGCGCAGGCTGCTGCTGCTATAGATGTTGCTGACCTGGAAATTGCACAGGGGGAGTTGGATCGTCAGCTTGAGGCATTCGACCGCACGTTGGATCGTGTCGGAACACCTGTGGCCATTTTCGGTCGCGATCAGAAACTTACCTTCTACAATCGGGCCTATCAGCAGCTGTGGACGCTTGACCCCGAATGGCTTGATGAGGCGCCAAGCGATGCGGAAATCCTAGATCGGCTGAAAGAGTTATCTCTTTTACCTGCAATCGCTGACTATCGAGCATGGAAGGGCAAGTTTCTGTCTGTCTATAACTCGGTCAACGAATTTGAGGATTGGTGGCAACTTCCTGACGGACGCATGTTGCATATTGTGGCCAATCAACGTGCAGATGGCGGTGTTACCTACGTTTACGAAGATATATCTGAGAAATTAGCGCTTGAAAGCCGCTATAACGCGCTTATTCAGGTGCAGCGTGAAACGTTGGATAGCCTGAAAGAAGGTGTTGCGGTCTTTTCAACAGACGGACGTATTAAGCTCTTTAATAATGCTTTTTTAGCGATTTGGCGTATTTCGCGTCAAAAGATGCAACAGGCACCGCACGTTGATGAAGTTATTGCGTTAACGCAGGAATTATTCAACGATATGCAGGTTTGGAGGCAGATCCAGGAGCGTGTTACGGCGATTACTTATGAGCGTGAGCCGTTGAATGGCCAGATGATGAGGCAGGATGGCAGCGTTGTAGATTATGCAACAACGCCATTACCTGACGGCGGTACACTGGTTACTTTTGCCGACGTCACAACGTCGCGTTCGTATGAGCGCGCGCTTTTGGAGCGCAATGAAGCTCTGGTTGCCGCAGATCGCCTGAAAAGTCAGTTTATCGGTCATGTCTCTTATGAGTTGCGGACGCCTTTGACGAATATTATTGGTTTTAGTGAGCTTCTCGGTAATACTCAAATTGGTGCGTTGGGCGTTAAGCAACAAGAATATCTGGCCGATATCAGGGCGTCTTCGCAAACGCTATTGTCTATTATCGATGATATCCTTGATCTCGCGACAATTAATTCCGGTGATCTCGAACTCAATCTGGCGCCTGTTAAAATTCAGACAATCATTGATGATGCTGTTCTTGGCATCAAGGAACGCGCGAGGCGGCAGCGGCTGACGATGGAAATTTCCCTTGCCGAAGAGGTGGAGGAATTCATTGCTGATGAAGCGCGCCTGAGGCAATTATTGTTTAACCTGCTTTCAAACGCTGTTGGTTTCTCAGATGTTGGCGGAACCGTGCGCCTTGCCTGTTGGTATGAGAATAACGATGTGATTTTCTCTATAGAAGATGATGGCGTTGGCATTCCCTATGAAAAGCAAACGCAGGTTTTTGAACGCTTTGAAGCCGACAGCCGCGGGTCTCATCATCGTGGCGCCGGGCTTGGGCTATCGATTGCGAAAAGTCTCGTAGATCTGCACGGCGGCAATATTGCGCTCAAATCAAAGCCTGACGTTGGCACAACGGTCACGGTGCGCCTGCCGCGGCGCGTGCAAGGAGAACCTGCTCCGCAGCCAGCATCTGAAAACAATAGTTCTGTTGCTTAGAAGTGATGTGCCTGCAGGTTGCCGGTGCGGTATGGCGGCTCTATTTGTATGGATCAGAGTAATGATTTGAGCAAACGCCATGGCGCCATACAGTAGTACAATAGAACTTGCTAATCCATCTGAAACACGCCTTTTCGCTCAGGTTTTAAGCTTGCAGCTTCGAAATGGTGATGTTGTTGCGCTTCGTGGTGATCTCGGCGCTGGAAAGACCACGCTCGCCAGGCATCTGATCAGAGCTTTTGCAGCGGATGATGAGCTTGAGGTTCCCAGTCCGACGTATGCTTTGATGCAAAGTTATAATACGTCACGTTTCGATGTTTGCCATTATGATCTTTACCGTCTTGCAGACGCTGATGAACTTTATGAATTGGGCTTTCCGGATAATCTGGAAAACGCGGTCTCAATTATAGAGTGGCCGGAGCTGGCCGCAGAGGTCCTGCCCGATAACCGCATCGAAGTTTATCTCAGCGAGTTACGGCGCGACGAAATCGATTGCCGTACTGCGCGGCTGACTGCAGTCGGCATTTCTGCGGCGCGTATGCGCCGGGCTGCAAACACATGGTTTTTTCTAAAATCGTGGTGCCGGGAAGCGCAGCTGTGCGGTGACGAGATTCATATGCGCTATCTCCAGGGCGATGCATCAGCGCGAAGTTATGCACGTTTGCAAATGCCCAATCGGTCTCTCATGTTCATGGATACACCGCCGCAGCCTGATGGCCCTCCCATTCGTGATGGCCTGTCTTACAGCCGTATTGCGCATCTGGCTGAGGATATCCGCCCGTTTATTGCCATCGGCGCTGAGCTTCACAGGCGTGGATGCCGTGTTCCTGAAACCTATCATGTGGAAGCTGAGAAAGGTTTTGCCATCATTGAAGATCTTGGGCCGGCTGTCTTTGGCGATTTGATTGCGCAGGGGCATGATATTGAGCCTCTTTATCGTCAGGCCTGCGATGTGTTGGTACACCTTGGTACATCTGGTCCGCCGGCAGAAGTATCAGGCTACGGATGCAGGCATCGCATGCCGGTATTTGATCAAGGCGCGATGGAGATCGAAGTTCAGCTGCTTCTCGATTGGTTTGTTCCGTTTGCCACGGGGCGACAGGCAGCCGACACTGAACGGCGAACTTTTCTGGACATTTGGCACCGAAATCTTGACCGCCTGGAGCAGCAAAAAGCCTGGATTCTGCGTGATTTTCATTCTCCAAACCTGCTTTGGCTGCCGGAGCGGGAGGGTGTCGCCCGCGTTGGCCTTATTGATTATCAAGATGCCATGATTGGTCATCGCGCTTATGATGTCGTCTCGCTCTTGCAGGATGCCCGCCTGGATGTTTCAGAAGATGCCGAGCAGCGTCTGCTCAGATATTATCTGGATCAGATGCGTGCCACGGGGCAGAGCTGTGACGAATCGGATTTCAGGTATGCTTATGCCTTGCTCGGTGCGCAGCGAAACACCAAAATATTAGGAATTTTTGCACGTCTGGCAAAGCGTGACGGGAAATCTCAATACCTGCGTCACATTCCACGCTTATGCCGTTATCTGCGCAGATGTCTTGAGCATCCTGAGCTAAAAGATATTCGCGCGTGGTTTGCTGAATATCTTCCGGAGATCCTTCAAGGCAAGGTATCGCTTAATCTGAAGCAAGAAGATCAAGTTTAATTGTTAAGAACTATAAAGCAATGAGTGAACATATCGAGAGCGCAATGGTGCTGGCAGCCGGGTTGGGCACACGTATGCGGCCGCTAACGCTGGACCGCCCCAAGCCGTTGGTGGTTTTGAACCGTAAGACGCTTCTTGATCACGTTTTGGACCGTCTTGTTGAGGCCGGTATCGGTCGTGCCGTTATCAATGTGCATTATTATGCAGACTTGATTGAGAAAGCCGTTGCGGGCCGGCACGCTCCGCAAATTCAAATTTCAGACGAGCGTGACGCCTTACTCGATACTGGTGGTGGCGTGACACGGGCGCTTCCACTTTTGGGAGATAAGCCGTTTTTCGTGCACAACTCGGATTCGGTCTGGATTGAAGGGGCGAAATCCAACCTGTCGCGCATGATGCAGGCCTGGGATGATCAGCATATGGACTGCCTGATGCTCGTGGCACCAACGCAGTCCAGTCTCGGAGTTACCAGCCGCGGCGATTTTATTATGCAGCAGGATGGAACGCTGATGCGCTGTGGGAAACAAGGAGCCGCGCCTTTTGTTTTCACCGGGGTGTCAATTGCCCATCCACGCATGTTTGATGGTGCGCCGGGCGGATCGTTTTCGCTGAATATGCTTTGGGATCAGGGCATTGCGCGCGGGCGCCTGTTCGGGATCTGTCTTGACGGGCTATGGATGCATGTCGGCACACCAGAAGCACTTGAAGATGCGGAGCGTGCCATGGAGAAGTCCTTCGTCACGCAGGCCGTGCATATTTAAGAAAAGCTTTAGCTCTAGAAAGTTTTGAGTTTGCCTGATTTGCTGGCTGGCACAGCTTTTCGTTTTGAGAAGGGAATGGTGAATAAAAGCGATGCAAACGACGGGCTATAGTGAGGCATTCGACTCTTTGTTCACGGTCGCGCCTGGTCGCAGTTTTCTGGATGCCGTTGTGAGCGCCATTTTAGAGGGACGCCTGCCTGTTGGTGACGGGACTGCGCCAGATAAGTTTCAATTGCCGGATTATACGATTTTGCTGCCAACGCGGCGTGCGGTGCGCGCGATGCAGGCAGCTTTTCTCAAGGCTGCAGGTCCAGATGGTGTGATGCTGTTGCCACGATTGCGTCCCATTTCGCAAGGGGAAGAAGAGGCGACCCTCATTTCTGCCGTTGCCGGTTCTGACAGCGGTTTGCGCGGCTTTGAAATTCCACCGGCCATTGATGAGCTTGAGCGCCGCCTGGTGTTGATGCAACTTGTTCAGCGCTGGACAAAGACGCTCGCTTCTGATGGCGGCGAGGCAGCAGGCCATCGTGAGGCGACGCCGTCCCAAGTCGCACGGCTGGCTGGCGAATTAGCAGCTATGATGGACATGGTTGAGACCGAGAATGTCAGTCTGGACCGGCTGGCCGATCTGGTGCCGGATAGTTATGCCGCACACTGGCAGAAGACGGTGGATTTCTTGCAGATCATTACCGCCTGGTGGCCGCAATACTTGAATGCGAGTAGCTGCATCTCTGCCGTGGACCGCCGCAATCGTATTATTCTTGCGGAGGCGGATCGCTTGCGCATCTCACCACCTGAAAGTCCGGTGATTGTAGCCGGCGTGACAGGATCTGTTCCAGCGACTGCCGGCTTGATTAAAGCGGTGTATGAGTTGCCTAATGGAGCAGTGGTGTTGCCTGGCCTGGACCGGCATCTATCGCAGCAGGATATCCAGAGGATTCTTGCTGATCATCCCGAACATCCTCAATGCGGTATGTTGCGTGTTCTTCAGCAGCTTGGGGCGCAAATAGAGGATGTTCAAGACCTGAATAGCGATGAAGCCGAGGCGCATTTTTATACCAGGTCGAAGCTTATCAGTGAGGCATTGCGGCCAGCCCCGTCAACCAGTCAATGGCATAGCCTGCCTGAGCGGGTTGAGCGGGAACAGGCGCGTTCGGCTCTTGACGGTGTGACCCTGCTGACCGTACCAAGCGCACAGGACGAGGCTGAGGCCATTGCTCTTATTCTGCGCCAGACGGCTGAGCAGTCTGGGCAGACAGCAGCACTTGTGACACCCGATCGCGTTTTGGCGCGCCGGGTTGGCGTACGGCTTGAGGCCTGGAGTATAAATGTTGACGATTCGGCTGGCCGGCCGTTTGCCAAAACCGTATCTGGTGCCTTCCTGGAGTTGGTGATTAATGCGGTTGCCACTGGTTTTGAACCATGCGCTCTGATGGCCCTGCTCAAGCATCCTTTGTGCCGTCTGGGACGTCATGCCTTCGATATTCGCCGGTCAGCACGCGCGTTGGAGATCGCGGCTTTTCGGACAGCTTATCTGGGTGATGGGCTGGACGGCCTTGAGAGCGCGCTCGAAAAGGCTTCGCAGGATGCTCTCTGTGGCCGTCGCGGCGTCCCTCGTGTGTCCATTTTGAGCCACGAGGGTTGGTGCTGCGCCCGAGACCT
>CAYUYL010000077.1:0-10442 GCA_964449195.1 uncultured Filomicrobium sp. | reverse complement strand
TGACGCCATAAGCCTACACCGGTCAGCTCCGAGGGCCGTGGTCGGCGATTTGACGGGGTCTTTTTCACAGGCGACGAGATAAAGGAGCCATTAACTGTCCGCAAAACACGGGTAAGTCCAATGGATCTTTCCAAACGTCGCTTCGCTTCTGCGCCTCGTCACCGCCGTGCTTGTCGAAATCAATGAAAAATGGAGCGTGGCTAAAGACAGATACATTATCTGGAATACCGAAGACGTCTGAACATCCCGAATAGAAATTTACAGACATGAAGTTGCTTAATCGTGAAGCACGCGAGATCGAATGGCTGTTGATCGAATGGCCTTCGGGCGAAGATGAGCCCACCAAATACTGGCTTTCAACACTCCCAGAAGACAGCAAAATCGAGGATCTCGTCGATCTCGCCAAGCTCAGATGGCGCATTGAGCGCGATTATCAGGATCTTAAGCAGGAAATCGGGCTCGGCCATTATGAGGGCCGCGGTTGGCGCGGTTTTCACCATCATGCGACACTGGCGATTGCGGCTTATGGGTTCCTCATCTGCGAAGCGGATGCCATTTCCCCCTCAGCCGGATCAACAGGCAGACCCTCATGCAACAGGCACCGTATCCAACCAAAAACGCCTCAAATTCCCGCAGGTTTCCGACCTCGCGGCGCTGCCGCTGCGGCCTGAACGTCACGTCACAACATCACTCACAACCATAAGGCGCCGAATCACAACACAACTCGCCAAGGCCTATCAACGTTGTCCTTGCTGCTGCAGAAATGACAGCTTATGACGCAGTAGGACTAGAGTCTTTCCATTTCAATTTGACCAGTCAGCTTCACCGGCCATCCAACTGCATAACTTCGTGTATAGCCGAACAGCGGACGGCTGCAGATCAACAAGAAAACGTTTCTATTTCTGAACCGCTGCTTCGGTGGTCTCTTCCTCGCTAGCATCCATGAATTTGAGATGTCTGAGGATTATAAGCGCGGCAATCATGAACAACGCGATCACACCAATACCGGCCAACTCCAGCACTCCGGCACCAGCGCCAAGAAAACGAATGCCGTAGTTCGTGACAGTCTCAGCGTTAAAAACGAACAATACGCTGAAAATAACACCCAGCAACCGGGACACCATCTCCGCCTGCTTGTTAGCCGGATGGACGAATGAAAACAGTATAAGAAGCGCCCAGATCGTAAAGAGTAAAATAAAGGTATCTAGACCACGGTGAAACGACACCGTACCACCGCCGCCATGCAGCAACTGCGTCGCTTCGAGAAAACTGCGGTTCATGACGGTAAGGAAGGCAACAGCAAAGACACCAACGATCACACCACGGTCGATGCTGCGGACAATGTCAGCATATCGCTTCTCAATGCGCGGACGGCGAAATGCCAGTAATATACTGATGATCATTAAGATCAGCAGAAAGAAGATATTGAATGGCCACGTATGCTTTTGAAGTTGATGCGTTATCGAATGGGTCTCGGGATTTTCGTGGGTCTGTTTAACAGCCTTGTCAAAAATAGTTTGCGCGCGGCAACAGGTTTTATTGTCAATGAGTTTGCCTTGCAGATCTTCTTTTTCTTGTCCTGCACGGAATGTCGTTGTGGCAAGGCAGTAACGTATTGGCGGCATATTTCTTGGCAGGACCTCGACAAAGGGGTCCGGCTCACATTGCCTGCTAAGATCGGTCAGAATGAATTTGCTAAGGCTTGTTTTACGCACATTTTCAATTCCATCGAGGAAAGAAACTCTGCGGCATACGTTGCCGTTGCAGTCTTCTCCATCATCAGCCAGCAAGACGGACGGCTTTAACTGCCAAAGGCTTCGCTCTGATCCCTGCTGCGTCTGGAGACTGATAAAATAGCTGAGCAACACCAGTACAATAAACCATACTGCAAAACGCAAGCGCGACCTCGGTATGGCATCACTCCCCTCGCGCTCAATGTTCCAATACATATCCACGAACGCGCAAGCCGGCGTATAAAAGGCGACCAGCGCAACCGTTCCAAAAACCGGAAAGAATATAAACAGATCGCTATAGTGGGTCAGTAGCTTTAGCCAGAGTTGCTGGCCTGCAGGATCTGCGGCCTGCACAGCTGAAAATTCAACATAAAGCGTAATCGTTGTCGCCCAGAATGACAGGCTCAAAAGTGCAAAAATAACAAGAACGAAAATTTTTGAACCGTAATGCATTATTACACTCCCCCAGCACATAACTGCCTAGCCTATAGCATGCGATTATCATCGGTGACATCCCGTCGCATATATCATGTCTTTGAAAGAGGTAGAAGTGCACCCGAAATGCAACTCTACAATGATTACTCAGCACATCAGGATGTAAGAAAGTTTATAATGCAAATCTTGTTTCTCATAACCGTCGTGATAACTGGTGCGGTAACTGTCATCGCGCTTGGTCTCGTTTGGGTAAATCAGCGCAAGATAATCTATCGCCCTGATACAAGCCGGGTTGCACCTGCGGATATCGGACTTGGGGACGTCCAGGAACGCGTACTCCGCCGGGATGACAATGTTGACGTGATGGCATGGTACGGCCCCGCAGCACCCGGTCAACCGACCCTGCTCTATTTTCATGGCAATGGCGGCAATCTTGCTGCCCGTGGAGACCGCATATCTGCGTACCTGAGTACGGGGCATGGCGTTTATATGATGAGTTATCGCGGCTATAGCGGTTCAGCCGGTAAACCAACGCAAACAAACAATGTCGGCGATGCCATCGCCGCTTACGAAGATTTGCGTGCGCTCGGCGTACCTGCGTCAGACATCATTTTGTATGGCGAGTCATTAGGGACCGGTGTTGCTGTGCAAGTGGCAGCTCAGAAAAAAGTTGGCGGGCTTATTCTTGATGCGCCTTTCACAACGCTCGCTGCTGCCGGCAAACATAATTATCCATATTTGCCCGTAGAACTCGTCTTATGGGACCGCTACGACTCGCTGGCCACAATCAAAAATGTGCAAACGCCATTGCTCATTATCCACGGCACAGATGACAGCGTCGTCCCCTTTGAGTTAGGGCAGGAGCTTTTTAAGGCAGCAAATGAACCCAAAGAATTCGGTGCCATCCCCAATGCCGGGCACTCAGATCACTACCGTTTTGGTTCATTCCGTGTCATCCAGAATTGGATGAGCAAGCTCAAACACCCCATTGCAGCCCAATAGCCGGCTTGCTCATTTGCACGTATTTATAGATATAACATCTCGTACTTTAAGTTCAGAGGCCATCATCTGAAATCAGCACTTCAAAGAGTTTCAGTGCACACATCGCCATGTCAGTCTGAGTTGCTACCGGATCTGCCTGTCTGTCGCTTAAGAAGGCCACGATGAAAGACCGGCCGTCGCGGGAAACGATACCAGCGTCATTAACGACGCCCTCAAGCGAGCCCGTCTTGTGAGCAATAAGAGCATCCTCAGGAAGCAGCGCTGGGATACGGACGTTCCTGAGATTGTTCTGTAAAAATGTTATGATCGGGGCGTAATGCATCTCGGTGCCGAGATACCGGAACAAACGAATTGCGTCTTCTGCAGTAAATTGATTGACGCGATTAGCGGGACCAAGTTCTGTTTCGCTGAAGCCTGCGCGACAGACAGCCTGTTCACCACATCCGGCTGACCGCAACACGTTCGCAATGTTATCGAAGGTCAGGCGCGACATCAAATAAACCATAGCCGGATTATCGCTTGTGATCAGAGAGAGCGCTGCAACTTCACGCAACCTCAAGATATGATCTGCGTCAAATGCCTTGAGAATCGAACAATAGCGCGTCTGCCCAAGAAGAGATACCGGAACACTTTCCATTAAATCAAGCTGGCCATCCGCAGCCAAGTCAAACAATGACATGACGATCGCAACTTTCATCACGCTGGCTGCAGGACGGGGAACGCAGGCGTTTGCACCAATTGGCACGTCTGCCAGATGGTCAGCAAACACCGCAATGCTACGCCCATCATCCTGGCCGCAGAAGCTGTTGGCAATATGCGCGACAGTTTCAGGGAGTGCCATAGGAGTATATTTCAAGAATTGCTTGCAGCAGCAATGGCTTCAAGACGTGGAGCCAAACCTGCGATATCATAGCCGGCTGAAGCCGCCTCACGCACAATATCCGCGACGGGACGCGCACCAGCCTGAGACATTGCCCACAGTATGACACTTCGTGTGCCGGACCGGCAATAAGCGAATACCGGTCCCGGAAGGGCGTCTAGCAATTTGGCGAACTCTTGGCCATGCGCATCCTCCAGCTGTCCGGATTGAACCGGCTGCCAACGAATCTCCAGCCCCTGCTTCTGCGCCTCAGCCTCAATATCTGCAAAAGACGGTTGATCGCTCTCTTCCTGATCGGGGCGATTGCAGATAATTGATTTATATCCGGCGGCGGCGACTTCAGCCACGTCGGCAACATGGATCTGCGGGGAAACGGCCATGCTGTCATTGATCTGGCGCAGCTGTAGCATATGTCTTCTCCAATCTCTCAAAACACAATGCGTTGCAACGGGCAGCAGAGTATCTCTTATATATATACGGCCAAAAGCTTCTGCGTATTAGTGAGAGTTATGCCCCTTTCTGACTGGATATACCGGCCAACTGTGGAATTGCCCCAACATCCTGCGCACCCCTTGCAGCCACATCGAGATCATACGTTATTGTTGCCGCATAAGCATTCGGAAAGTCCGGATCATGCCGCACTTTATCAAAAACAATCAAACGCGTACCAAGTTTAAATGCCTCTGCAATATCGTGCGTGACCATGAAGACAGTCATCTTATGTTCCAGCCAGATCTCACGCAACAGCTCCTGCATATCATCCCGGATGCCGGGATCAAGCGCACCGAAAGGTTCATCCATGAGCAAAACCTTCGGCTGGTTCATCAGTGCCTGAGCGATAGCCAGACGTTGCTGCATGCCTCCTGAAAGTTGTGCGGGATATTTATTCGCGGCTGCGCGCAACCCAATCTTGTCCAGCATTGCGAAGGCGCGTTCGCGCTCTGCGCGGCGCCGGACACCAAAAATCCGTCCCGCCAACGAACCATGCATGAGATCTGATGACAAAAGCAGATTGTCGGCAACGGAGAGGTTGGGAAAGACGGAATAACGCTGAAAGACAATGCCACGCTCCGGACTTGGTTCCGGCGGCAGCGGTTCCCCGTCAATCTTGATCTGTCCCTTGCTCGGCACTTCCTGCCCCAGAAGCATACGCAAAAAGGTCGATTTTCCGCAGCCGGAGGCACCTACGATTGTGCAGAACGTACCTTCGGCCACATCAATGGTGACACGCTCAAGAATGCGCGTGTCACCATAGGATTTAAAAACGGAATTTACTGAAATTGCACTCATAGGTCATCTCCCTGAAGATGCGCCCATGGAAAGAGACGACGCGAGGCAAGCAATAGAAAGCGGTCGATGAGGAAAGCGATTAGGGTAATCCAGGCGACATAGGCAAGAATGATATCCATCGCCAGATAGCGGCGTACCAGGAAGATCCTGTAACCAAGCCCCTCGGTTGATGCGATGGCCTCAGCTGAAACCAGGAAGATCCAGGCCGGAACCAAACCGAGCCGGACAGCCTGAATGAGTTTGGGCATAATCTGCGGGACAACCACTCTGATAATGATGCGCCAGGTTGTAGCCCCAAGCGTTTGCGCCTTAATGATCAATTCATCCGGCAGGTCCGCCACCGTCTGGGCAATCGAACGGATCATGACCGGTGCCGTACCGATAACGATCAACATGACCTTTGATGTCTCGCCAAGCCCGAACACAATGAACAAGATGGGTAGAATAGTGATTGGCACGATCAATGAAAAGGTTGCAACAAAAGATGAGAGCAACGCCCTGATCTTAGGAATAAGGCCGATTGTAACACCAAGGAAGAGCGCAAGCAGAGCGGCAATACCCATACCGTATCCAAGCCTGATGAGGCTGGCGATTGTATCTTTCAGAAGCAGGATTTCACCTGTTCTGCGGTTCGGCACGGAGGCCATCCTCCAGAACGCCTCGCCTATACTTTGCAGCGATGGCAGAAGCTTATCGGCTGGATTAGCCTCCAGCCGATAATAACTCGCAATCATATAGACAGCCAAGATTAAGATGAATGGTATCGCAGCCAAAGCCAAGCCAACCGGCCGCGATACCTTTTGATTTATAACACGCATAACAGAAATCTCTGGCGTCTGTGGTGTTCTGGATGAAATGCTCATTCAACAGGTCAAGCTTTATTCACCCAGAACACAGTCAATGTTTTATTTTGTTTTCCAGCAGAGACACTTCGAAAACAAGGTGCCATGGATGAAAAACTAGAGCTTCCCAGCAGCCGCCATTTCCATATAAGTCGTGTCAAAACGCAACTTGATATTCTTGGCATCGCCCAACGTTTTGCCGCCAGGGAATGAAATACCCACAGCATCGACACTTTTTGCGCCTTCACCAAGGATGCCTTTGTCGAACAGGAAATTACGCACAAAATCCATGGTCTTGACCAATGTGGCATCTTTCGTGAACGCAACGCCATCCGCAGGTTTGTAGAACATTTTTGTTGATGCCAACTGCTCATTATAGCCTGCTAGGTCAGTACCGGATGCTTTTGCCATCGCTGTTTTGGCAGCAGTACCGGCCGCGTCATCCTTTGACATAATGGACATCATTTCATACCAAGCCCCAATCAGAGCCTTGCCGAAGTCCGGATTATCCTTCAGCGTCGCCGTATTGACCATCATAATGTCGATGATCTCACCCGGTGTGTTGCTGGAATCAAAAACCTTTGTTGATTTGGGCATCGAGGTGATTTCAGACAGTAGCGGGTTCCATGTGACGACAGATGTCACATCAGGTGTTTTATAGGCCGCGATCATATCAGCGTCTGAAGTATTGACGACTGTCAAGTCTTTCTCTGACAAGCCGACACTGTCAAGCGCGCGTGCCAGAAGATAATGCGAGACTGACAGTTCAACGAGATTGACCCGCTGTCCCTTAATATCCGCAAGCATTGTTTTATCCTTCAAAACAATGCCGTCGTTGCCGTTTGAATAGTCACCGACGATCAAGGCTGTTGTATCAACACCGCCGCCAGCCGGAATTGAAAGTCCGTCCATATTGGTCATGGAGCAACCGTCATAAGCGCCGGCTGTGTATTGGTTGATCGACTCGACGTAATCGTTGATCTGGACGATATCGACTTTGATGCCGTATTTGTCCGCCCATTTCTTCATGAGGCCGGATTCCTGGATCTGGCCCCATGGCATCCAGCCGACATAGATTGACCAGCAGACCTTAAACTCTTTCTTAGGTGCGGCATGGGCCAGTGAGAACGGCAGAACAAGCATAGATGCGAGGGTTACTGCCAAAATTTTGCGATACATGAGATAAGGCCTCCTTATTGGTACATGTAACATGGGGAAAAGGGCTTGGAGTTCCTGAAAACACAGCGTGCGCAGATCAAAACGCATATAAATGCGTAACACTCTGCCATAGCAGTTTGCGATTTTGGCAAGCTAAGGCAGCGACAGTTCTCAAATGCCATTCAGTCTCTCTCCGCCCACAGTCTTGCATCATAGTGCAATGCAAGTTCTTACTCCATGCGTGGCTTATACCTGCAGGAGATCAGCAAGGGTTGTGCCAATATGAGACAGCTATCAAATCACTGATAGCCATTGTAAGAAACACAAAAAAGACCTCATCTGGCCATGAGGACAGCGTCTCCATGAACATCTTTCAGGCATTTGCAGAATTTTTAAGCACGATCTATATGTCCTCACCCATCCTGCCGCGCTGACTTTTCCTTCACACGGCAGGCCGGCAGACGCCACCAGGGCTCACTCGGGTAGAGGTGATGCTCGTGGTGATAGCCGAAATGAAAGCACGTTAGCAGCGACAGCAACCAGTTATAGCCATTACTGCGGCTTCTATGGCGATCAGAGAATGGCACATCTTCCGGTCTATGCGGCAGATAGGTGCCGAAATAAAAAAGCTGCAGCGATGACAGAATGGCTGGCAATGCCCAGAAGACCATAAGATTTGCGTAATCAACGTTGAACGCGAACAGATAAAATGCCGTCACCAGAGACAAGAATAAAAACTGCGGCCAGCTGAAATACTCAGTAAAAAAGTTCCAGTACCAATGCAGAAAACCGTGTGGCGGACGGGCATCAAAATCAGGATCTTTTTCCGTCCCCGCATAGCGATGATGCAGGTGATGCTTCCGGTTAAGCTCATCGAAATAAAATCCGGCGTAAACGAACAGGCAAAAGCGCCCAATAACCTTGTTCAGCCATGGGCGAAACGGGGCAAGAGACCCATGCATGCAGTCATGCGCAACAATAAACAAACCGACGTAAAGCCAGCTGATCAGCAGAAATAGGAGCGGCGCCGAAACAGCTGCATGCGCTCCCCACTCAAAAAAAAACACACCAAACACATGTGCTGCAGCCCACGCAACAATCACGGCAGCCGCAAGAATTAGCCCGACAACCGTCTGGCGTCCGTTTTTTACGGCCTGCATACTCTGATCAGCACTCATCAAGCGCTCACTTTCCCCATCTGCGGTGAGCCATGGATCATGGTGCGCATGGCACGCGTCAGATCAAGCGTAAACTGGCGCAACATATTGGCCTGGATGCCGGACGCCTCAAGGCATTCCAACGCCGTTTCAACCTGTTGGATTGCCCGCTGCTCTGCACGTTCCAACCCCAACATACTAACAATGGTTGGTTTCGTAACATCCTTCAAGGTGTCCTTGCCCGCCTGTTCCTGCCCGGTTGCAACGTCAATCAGATCATCAAACTCCTGAAAAGCCTTGCCAAGCAGCATACCATAATCGCTCAACAGCCATTTATGCGGACCGCGGATATCAGCAGCAATGCAGCCAAGCTCTGTGGCAGCGGCAAACAACGTGCCGGTTTTCAAGGCATGTGTCAGCTCAACGTCTGCCATTTCACCACCGGAGGAGGCAAGATCACGCGTCTGCCCCCCGGACATACCGTTAGGGCCGATTGCGCTTGCCAGGCATGTAACCGCCATATGCCGCTGATCAGCATTAAGATCGGGACTGGTGGCCAAAACCCGCAATGCCTCGCTTAAAAGCGAAACGGCGGCAAGAATTGAGACTGACTCGCCAAATTTAACGTGATTTGTTGCTTTTCCCCGCCGTGTCGACGCGTTATCCATAGATGGCAAATCGTCAATGATAAGCGAAGCGGTATGCACCATTTCAATGGCTTTTGCGCAGCACAAAGCATGGCGCCAGGGCCGCTTCCAACCTGCCATCACCAGCATTACCAGCAACCCGCGTGCGCGTTTGCCCCGCAATCCGAGACTATAGTTCATAGCCTCGCGTAACGTATCTTGTGTATCCCCGCATTCGACCGTGAGGATTTTCATGGCACCGGCAAGTTCTGCGAGCATGTCATCCAAAAGTTCAGGCGCTTGTAAGGTCTCAGACGATGGAGCGGTTAATGCTGCCACATCCCCCTTGCATTCGCTCATTCGTCAATCCTCTTCCACTCATACGGTCGGCTTTGATTGTACGCAGTCAGCAGTGCACCCAACGTTCTAAAGCCATCTGTTTGGGTTGGGCGTGTGACATATACGCTATGCGGGTAATCTGTACGATACACCATATAGCTCACATCTAGAAATGGACTTATTGTCAGCAGCGTAGGATAACCAGCACATATATGAACGCCAACTTAGCAGTTGTTTGATGTCAGAGATTGAAAAACGCAAGGACGAGCATCTCGATGTTGTGCTCAGCGGTGATGCTGACGCCAAAACAAGAGCGAGCGGTTTTGACAACATCTGGTTTTCCCACTGCGCCCTGCCTGAAATAGACATCAATGCGGTTGATCTGAGCACAGAGCTGTTTGGCAAATCACTGGCGGCCCCTCTTCTGATCAGTTCTATGACGGGCGGTGCGCAACGGGCTGTTAATCTCAACCGGCACATTGCTGAAGCCTGTAACGCACTTGGGATTGCCTTTGGTGTCGGCTCTCAACGCATCGCACTGGAAGGCGGCAGCTCAGCAGGCTTCGGCCGGGAATTGCGCCGCCTTGCTCCAGACACCGTCATCCTTGCCAACTTTGGCGCAGCACAACTTCAAAAGTGGGACGGCCCGGAAATGGCATGCCGTGCCGTTGACATGATTGAGGCGGATGCCCTGATTATTCATCTCAATCCCATGCAGGAAGCCGTACAAGCCGGCGGCGATACCGACTGGACAAATCTTCTGTCAAAAATCGAACAGGTATGCCGAAAATGTTCATTCCCGGTTATCTGCAAAGAAGTAGGCGCCGGACTTTCCGCCGCCGTTGCCACGCGCCTTGTGAATGCCGGTGTCGCTGCAATTGATGTTGCAGGACTCGGAGGGACCAGTTGGGTTGCGGTCGAGGCGGCCAGATCTCGAGATCCGCAACAACGCGCCATCGCCGCCCCTTTCCGCGATTGGG
>CAYUYL010000076.1:0-10563 GCA_964449195.1 uncultured Filomicrobium sp. | reverse complement strand
ATTGAATCATAACTGATTCCAGTGACTCAACATTTTTATGGACGGGCTCTAAGACTACTTAGGAACAAGCATCTATTTTAGGTTAATTAAAAAAACGCCAGAAATATAAATATGCAAAAAGCGATGTGCCCAATCCGCACCTGAAATCGTTAAAATCATATCCATAGTCGGCTGTAAGATTTAAAGCCTCACAGCCGATGAGGTGAATGACAGGCTTGATATTTGAATAAGAAGCCGCATCCGTGATGGGATTTCGCAAATCCAGGCCTTTAATTACGAAGCAGATCGTTGATGCTCGTCTTTGACCGTGTCTGTGCATCCACTGTTTTCACAATAACAGCGCAATAGAGCGATGGACCGCCATTTTCCGCAGGCAACGCCCCCGGCACGACAACGGAATAAGGCGGCACTTTCCCGACATGAACGTCACCACTGGCACGATCGACGATCTTTGTTGATGCGCCGATATAAACACCCATAGACAAAACGCTGCCTTCACCAACGATCACACCTTCTGCCACCTCAGAACGGGCGCCGATAAAGCAATTGTCTTCAATGCAAACAGGGTTGGCCTGCAACGGCTCAAGAACACCACCAATGCCTGCGCCACCGGAAATATGGCAGTTTTTGCCAATCTGTGCACAGCTTCCGACGGTAGCCCAGGTGTCTATCATCGCACCGCTGTCAACATAGGCGCCGAGATTAACGAATGATGGCATCAGTACCACGCCCGGCGCGACATACGCAGAACGGCGCACAATCGCTCCGGGAACCGCCCTGAAACCGGCAGCTTTGAATTGCTCCGCTGACCAATCATCGAATTTCAGGGGAACTTTGTCCCAGCCCTGATTTTTCGCGCCGTCCCCGTAAGGCATGATCGCCATATCCGAAAGACGAAAAGATAGAAGAACGGCCTTCTTCAGCCATTGATTGACAACCCACCCGCCGTCTTTTTTTTCCGCAACCCGGGCAGCGCCGGAATCGAGTTCATGCAGTGCGCTTTCAATTGCATCGCGCACCTCACCGGTGGTCGAGGACGAAAGTTCATCTCGCGCGTCCCACGCAGCTTCGACAGTTGCTTCAAGGTTATCATTGGCCATTGCTTTTTCTCTTCTTTCCAGATTGCCGGATTTAAACGGTTTTTTGCCTGTCCGGATCGGTGAGTCAACGGCTATCGAAAACCACGCACGGTTTCACAGAATTAAAGACGCGGAAAAATCAACCGTCTGTATTCGGCAAATACGCCTTGATCAAGCGGATAGCATCTGCACTATGCCACTCAGCAGGCCCAACAAGACGGCCGATTTCACGGCCTTGGCCATCTATCAAATAGGTCGTTGGCATACCTATTGCCTTTAACGTAAAGTTAAGTTCGGCTGCAGGATCATGATAAAAATTCAGGGCTTTAGAATTAATGCTTTTCAGAAATTTGCGTGGCTTTTCGGGGCTGCCACGGTCAATGCTCACAGCAACAACTTCAAATTTTTCACTGCTAAGCTTTGCCTGCAGTTCATCCAAATGCGGCATTTCCTTCAGGCAGGGTGCGCACCAGGTTGCCCATAAATTTAACAACACAACTCTACCCTGAAAACTTTGCAGCGAGATTTCTTCACCTGCTGTGTTATTAAATTTCACGTCTGGCAAAGCTTCCGGCGCATCCTTGAACACAAACGCCGTCATTTTTCCGGTGTTGAGTTGACCTTTATCGGCAGTTTGGGCAGGAGAAGTTTCAGCAGTATCGCGTTTTTTAAGGCCCGGCTCGACAGACTGACTGTCTTTTACACTCGGTGCATAGCCGCCGCCGGTCATTGCATAGATCGCAACAAATCCAATGGCTGCTGAAATTACTGCAACAATAGCATAGGTTGTCCAGGAAATTGGGTGTTTTTGAGTCATGTCGACAATATCCGTTTGTTGTGCAAACTCCGGTATATAAATGCAACCGGATGGTTGGATATCAAGACAGGGCCCATATACCATACAAGTAATATAAATGCCCGGAAGGTTAAGTTGCCACCTCAGGATAATCTGAAAATGAATGATAAGAGTGCAAATGCCATGTGGGGTGGCAGGTTTTCAATGTCACCCTCTGAGTTGATGGAGCAGATCAACGCCTCTGTGGACTATGATCGCCGTCTGGCGGAGCAGGATATCCGCGGATCAATAGCGCATGCGGCAATGCTTGCCGAAACTGGTATTATCTCAAAGAGTGATGCCGAAGAGATCATCTCCGGGCTGGAAAAAGTAAGCGGGGAAATCCAAGGCGGCACTTTTCGCTGGCAGCGCAGCCTGGAGGATGTCCACATGAACATCGAGAACAGGTTGCGCGAGTTGATTGGGCCGGCGGCAGGCCGCCTGCATACCGCGCGCTCCAGAAACGACCAGGTTGCAACCGATTTTCGTCTCTATATCCGCGATATGATCGACCAGTTCGATCGCACACTTGCAGATCTACAAATCACGCTGGCACGCAAGGCTGAAGCCCATGCCGCTTTGGTTATGCCGGGCTTCACACACCTGCAGCCCGCGCAACCCGTAACTTTTGGCCATCATCTGATGGCCTATGTCGAAATGCTGGCCCGCGACCGCAGCCGGTTTTCTGATGCCAGGCAGCGGCTCAATCAATGCCCGCTCGGGGCAGCCGCATTGGCTGGCACATCGTTTCCTGTTAACCGTGACGCCACAGCGAAGGCTTTAGGCTTCTCCCATCCGACAGCAAATTCTCTGGATAGCGTTTCAGATCGCGATTTTATCCTTGAAACTCTGTCCGCAGCAACAATCTGCGCCATACACCTGTCTCGCTTCGCGGAAGAGATCGTGATTTGGACCACGCCACAGTTCGGTTTCCTGAAGCTCTCCGACGCCTGGACCACCGGCTCATCTATAATGCCGCAAAAGCGCAATCCTGATGCCGCAGAACTCGTCCGGGCTAAAGTTGGCCGCATCGCTGGAGCCTTCCACAGCCTCGTATTGATCATGAAGGGACTACCACTCGCCTACTCCAAGGATATGCAGGAAGATAAAGAAGTCACCTTTGACGCCCTCGATAATTTTGCACTCGCTGTTGGAGTGATGGCAGGCATGCTGGAAAATATGGAACCTGTACCGGAAACGATGGCGCATGCAGCAGGCAGCGGGTTTTCGACCGCAACCGATCTCGCAGATTGGCTTGTGCGCACACTAAAATTGCCATTTCGTGACGCACATCACGTTACAGGCCGGATTGTTGCGCTTGCTGAAAACAATGACTGTGACCTCTCCGATCTCAAATTGGAAGACCTGCGAAACATCGAACAGCGCATCACCGCAGACGTGTTTTCAGTGCTGAGCGTTGAGAAGTCTGTAGAGAGCCGGACAAGCTATGGTGGAACTGCGCCACAGAATGTGCGTAAAATGGCCCTCAACTGGATTGAGAGGTTGGAAAGCGAACGTAAACAGTGTTAAACAATCCGCAAGATACATAAATCTTATGCGTTAGCTAATTTCAGTGCGCAAAAATGTAGCTTCAAAGTGTTGAATTGAAACCACGCGTGAGTTAGGGGCAATGGCAGAATTTTTAAAATCACAAAAAATTGCTGTTTGTCTTGTTTTATGTGTGCTTTTGGCAGCTTGTGGCGTTCGCGGCTCACTTGAATATCCAAAGCACGCCAAATCCGCTCAAAAAGCAAGTGCCACATCGGGCCAGGGAAAACCTCGTGGAGCCGCCTCCAAGCCACACAAGGGTTTTATACTCGATGGCCTTATAAACTAAGAAAATTACAAAATTACCCTTTGTTATGAAGTCTTTCGTATAGAATACGAAACATGGGGCGGAATTTATCATGTTTCGCATAAAGCAATAAAATCAAGATATAAAATTCATATCATTAAAAATTTCAGCTTAAGTTACTGAATACCCAACATCATCATTCATACGTAAAACATTTATGCACCACTTCAATTACCGCAATGGCATCCTGCACGCTGAGGATGTTGCCGTAACGGAGATCACCGACCAGGTTGGCACTCCATTTTATTGCTACTCTACGGCAACGCTTGAGCGCCACTATGATGTTCTGGCGCTTGCGTTTGCCGATCAAGAACACCTGATTTGCTATGCGGTCAAAGCAAATTCTAACCAGGCCGTATTAGCAACCATGGCTCAGCGTGGCGCAGGGATGGATGTTGTCTCGGAAGGCGAGCTAAGACGAGCCCGTGCAGTCGGCGTGCCGGCTGATAAGATTATTTTTGCCGGTGTCGGCAAAACACGCAACGAAATGGCCTATGCGTTGCGTGAACAAATTCTCGGGTTCAATGTCGAAAGCGCAGAAGAACTCGAAGCCCTCAGCAGTGTTGCCTCAGAATTAGGGGATACGGCGCATATCTCAATCCGTGTCAACCCTGACGTCGACGCCGGAACACACGAAAAGATTTCAACCGGAAAGTCAGAAAATAAATTTGGCGTCCCATTTCTCGCAGCTCCTGCTCTTTACGACAAGGCCTCTCAACTGCCGGGCATCGCTGTAACTGGCATCCATATGCATATTGGCAGCCAGATCACGAACCTGGAGCCATTCCAGAAGGCTTTCATGTTGATGCGCGAGCTTGCAATCGATTTGCGCAACGCGGGCCACCCACTGCAGCATTTAGACCTTGGCGGCGGCCTTGGCGTGCCATATTACGAAAATAATACCCCCCCTCCCAGACCAGAGGCTTACGCAGCAGTCGTCAAACAGACCGTAGGAGACCTTGGCCTCAAAGTTGTGCTTGAGCCGGGCCGTATAATCGCAGCCAATGCAGGCATTCTGGTCACCCGTGTGATCTTCGCCAAACAAACAGACGCAAAGCGGTTTACCATTGTCGATGCGGCAATGAACGATCTTGTCCGGCCAACCCTTTACGAAGCAGAGCATGAAATCTGGCCAATCTCAGAAGCGATGCGGTCTGAAGATAACGTCTTGCAGGACGTCGTCGGCCCCATTTGCGAAACAGGCGATTATCTGGCGCAAAGCCAGCATCTGCCACCATTTCAATCTGGTGATATGATGGCTCTCATGGCAGCAGGCGCTTATGGGGCCGTGATGGCATCAACCTATAATTCCCGGCTTTTGGTACCGGAAGTGCTTGTCAAAAACGATCAGTTCTCCATTGTCAGACCGCGCCCGACGTACGAAGATTTGATCGGCCTTGACCACCTGCCCGCCTGGCTTTCTTAACGCTTTAAACATAAAGGGGCAGACTTTGCCCTTGTAAGGCCGTCTTTGGATGTGCAAGCTCATCTACATATTAAACTGTGCCGGCCCGTTATTGTTCCGGCGTGCGTGTCCGAATATCGCGGCGAATGATGCAATTCTTAAAGCGGACAGTTCAATACCGTTCGCGTTTGCAGCTTCCAGCCGCAATGCTATTGGGGGGGGCCTGACGACAGGCCGGCAGGATGGCAAAGTCATCGAATGGGCGTCTAACGCCGGAAGAAAAGAAATTTCTTAGAAAAGTCAACCGAAGTAGAGCAGCGCTTTATTTTGAGCGCCTATGGCCGCGCTTTTGGATCATCATTGCAATTGCTGCACTTTTTGTAATGATCTCGTTGATGGGCGTCTGGACAAACCTCACAGAATACCAGCATTGGTCACTTCTGGCAGCATTTGTTATCGCTTTACTCGTAGCGGTGGTCTTCGTTCTGTGCACACGCTGGCCAAACCGCAATGAGGCATTGCGCCGTCTGGAAGCACGCTCACAGGGTTCCCATCGCCCGGCATCCGCTTACGAAGATACGCTTTCCGACGTCCAGGCGGACGGCGAAACTTCAGCAATATGGCAGACACACAGGGAACGGCTGCGCAAAGATATTGAGCAGCTTCATGTATCTCCGCCGCTGCCGCGGACAGACAAGTTCGACTATATCGGATTGCGGGCTGTTCTCGCCATGTCTGTAATTACCGCACTCGTTCTTGTGGGTGATGCAGCCCGTGACAGGCTTTGGTCGGCATTCCAGATTACATCCATCGGCAAGGTGGCCGGCATCAATCTCAATGCCTGGATCACGCCACCGCCTTATACACGCCTTCCTCCGGTTCTGGTAACCGATGGCCCCCTGGCCAGCCAGCGGAGCGAAACAGATCGCCGGCAAGCCGCATTCGACGTTCCGGAACAAAGCACAATTATTACACGCCTCGGCGGCAGCAGCGAAGTTGAGTTAACGCTCGAATACCTCGATAAAAACGGTGAGCGTATTGGCGAACCGGTCGCAGAAGCAAAAACGGATACTGATAATGCAAAGGGTGTCGCTGCCAACGGCGGCAACCAGGTAAAAGGCACCATAGCGCGCGGCACTACCGAGGTTAGGCTGCTGGCAAACGGCGCTGAGCTTGCGCGCTGGCCCCTCAATATTATCTCGGACCAACCACCCCAGATTTCTTTTACCAAGGACATGGAAACAACCCCGCGCGGTGCCATGCGGCTGTTTTACCGCATGACCGACGACTACGGCATCGCCTCTGCCGAGGCCAAGCTCGAACGTATGCCTCTGGTCCCCGGCGACCCTAAGACAGCGTGGGCAAGACCGAATATACTCAAGGGCCCCCGCCCGCCATTGGAGCGCCCCCCAAAAATCATCCTGCGCATTCCCCCGCGAGGCGCCAAAGACCCGAAAACCTGGAGCTTTCACGAACTTGGATCTCATCCCTGGGCGGGCATGCCGGTTCGCATAACGCTGGTGGTACGTGATCACGCCGGCAATGTTGGCAAAAGCAAAACAAAAGAGATCGTTCTGCCGGAGCGCAGGTTCTTCAATCCACTGGCACGCGCCATCTTGGAGCAACGCCGCAGGCTCGTCTTTGACGCACGCTACCGACAACTAGTTGCCCGGGCGCTAGATGCGCTGACGCTATTTCCGGAGGCTTTTATTAGCGATAAAGCCGTTTATCTTGGCCTGCGCAGCGTTATGCACCGCCTCAATTCAGATCCTGAGCGCAAGGCGATTGCCGGTTCCATAGAGCACCTCTGGCACCTTGCTCTGCGGATTGAGAACGGTGGTGGCCTGTCCGCAGCCGAGCGGCGTCTCAAGGAAATTCAGGAAAAGCTATCCCAGGCCATCCAGAACGGCGCCTCGCAAGAGGAAATCAAGGAGCTGATGCAGCAATTACGCCAGGCATTGGCACAATTTCTCAACGAATTGGCCAAACAGGCCCAACGCCAACCGCCGGGCGAACAGCAACAACAACAGCCCGGCCAGCAGATGACCAGCCGCGATCTGCAACGCATGCTGGATAATCTTGAACAGATGCTACAGCAGGGCTCCAAACAGACCGCACAGGACATGTTAAGCCAGCTGCACAATCTTCTGGACCGGCTGCAATCCGGCCGCATGGTGCGGCGGCAAAATGGCCAGGGCCAGCAATCGCAGCAAATGATGCAGATGATGGATCAGCTTGGCGATCTGATCGGGCGGCAGCAGCGGTTAATGGACAACACATTCGAGGCCCTGCGCCAGGGTTTGCAGGGGCAGGGTCAACAAGGCCAACAGGGCCAAGGACAACGTGGCCAAGGGCAACAGGGACAGGGACAGCGCGGGCAAAACGGCCAGGGACAGCAACAGGGCCGCAATGGCCGTGGCGGCACCGGCACTGAGCCGGGCCAAGGACGTGGAGAGGGCCGCGGCCAGCTCTCGCCGAACGGCCTCGGCCAGCGGCAAAATCAGTTGGGCCAGATGCTTGGTGATTTACAACAACGGCTGGGCCGGTTTGGCATGCAAACGCCGGATGAACTCAACAGTGCACGCCGTTCCATGGAAAACGCCGAACGCGCCCTGCGCGAGGGCCGCATGGGTGAGGCAACACAGCAGCAATCGCAGGCGCTGGAGCAATTGCGCTCCGGCACCCGGTCCATGGCCGAACAGATGCTGCAGCGCATGCGCCCCAATCAGCAGCTTGGCCGCTCGGGTAATGCGCCGCTGGACCCTCTGGGCCGGCCGCAACGCTCAGAAGGCCCGGACCTCGGCACCAGCGTTAAGATCCCAGATGAAATCGACGCCCAGCGCGCCCGCGAGATCCTGGAGCTTCTCCGCGAACGCCTCGGCGAACGCTTCCGCCCGGAACTCGAACTGGAATACCTCGAGCGCCTATTGGAGCGGTTTTGATATCAAAGATATGAATCGCTCGGTTCCCGAACCGTAGACAGAGTGGCTGGATGCCTTGGTTTCCAACCACTTATGTCCAGGACAAGGAGCTATTTTTCTTTTGTATCCAACCAAGTCATGAATAAAGCTGAAGCTGCCAGGATAGCAAATATAACAACCCATGCTATTACGATTGGAATACTTGGCTCGAACGTAAACTTGAATTCTCTGATAAATGGAATGCCTTGAAACAGATTGCCCAAAACGTATTCAGATATAACGGGAATTGTAGCAAGCCCCAGCCAATACGCTGCTAATCGATGAAAGATGTAACGCAGATCGGACCTTATAATAAAACCCGTTGTGACGAGACCAGCCACTGCCGACAAGCCAAGGATGACCCCACTCCAACTCATCCCCAGCAAACTTAAGCCGGTCAGGCCGGTCACGAGAAAAATGATCATCCCTGCCACATAAGCAAAGCCCAGCCAAGGATCGTTGGACGGCCACACATTTTGCAGAACATCCAGGGTGACTTGCCACCAGGTTCTCTCAGGTTTGTCGTCGTCACCACTTTTACCGTAAAGCAGGTCGCCGACAATATACTCCCGGCTGCCATGCTCAGGCAGAAACTTATACGTCCGGCCGTATTTGCCCTCTAACGTCTTCAGATAGTCATAAGGCACGAATTTCTCATCTTCATCGGGCAGAGGAATCAATTCTTCAGGCTCAAGTCCGAGCGCCTGATGCAGCCCCTCCAGTACACCTTTGGCATAACTGAGCGCGCTTGCCCGCCGGTGTGCAGGGCCGCCAACGCGGATAGCCAAACGGTTGCGCCCTTCGTTGACGGCGACATGCACGTGGCAATCTTCAACCTCAAGCATCACGCCATAGCGGCTGCGCTTCGCCGCGTCCTTGGAATGGGCAAAGGTTTTCACGATAAAGCGTGCCAGCAGGCCGCTCGGCAACGGATCATACTGGTAGGCGAAGCCCAGGCATTGGTCGCCCAGCACAAAATCCCAGTTGATATCATGGAGCGGCAGCGCCTGCGGCACAAGATAATGATCCGGCAGATCCAGTGGCACCGCCAGTTCAATACTTTCATCCTGCATCAGACGCAGGATTTCATCGTGATAGCGCACAGGGAACGTTTCAGGATCGAGCCACCGGGTCATATCCTGCTTGGTAAAAATACCATGCCGGTCCCTCAGCTCCTGGTGCTGCAGGATGCGGTAAATACCCTTGGTCAGCCAGTTAGGATCGAGGATTTGCAGATTGGGCGGAATTTCGGTGTCATCGCGCTTCAGTCCGTGGGCAATCACCACGCCAAGATTGTGCAGCGTCCGCAGCAACTGGCGCTGTTCCGCACGGTCATCGATGATCGAGCCCGGCGGCTCGCCCTGCTCAGCCGGACGCAGACATTCAGCCACGAACTGATCGTATTCCAGCACAAAACTCTCGTCTGCGAGCCTGGCGATCCTCTGCTTGATACGAATCCAGCTTGCCGGCACGTTATCGCGGATTTCCCTGAGAGCAGGTGATGTCTCCAGCGTTTCTATGATGAGCTTGCGCAACGCCTTAATACTGGCATAGGCAAACTCATCCTTGTTGCAGGACGTGCGCACCATCTTAATCACATGTTTGTGGTCATAGCGGATTTTGTCCCACTGCAACGTGAGATGCTCCTTGCCGCCGTCGGACTGATTGATCACCACGATCACCGGGGCATCGCCCGCGCGTGTCTCAATCAGCGGCAACCAGTCATAAACCGACTTGTCATCCTGCTTGCGGTCTGACAGCACCAGCACATAAAGGCTGCGCTCAGTGAGAAAATACCGGTGCGTGCCATGGGTAATTTCCTGACCCGCAAAATCCCAGATATTGGTGACAATCTCCGAACCATCCGGCTGCCATACTGTTTTTTTCAATGCCTTCCGTGCGCAACTCAACCCGGCGCGGCTTGTCATGCACCAGAAACCGCACCAGCGATGTCTTACCAACCGCCTCCTCCCCGACAATCAGGATTTTCGCCTCATTCAGCGGCACCAGATTACCAGAAGCTTTGTCAGCTTTATATCGCCGGTATCCTGCCAGCAAAGCTTGGATATCATAGCTGTCCACCACTTCCTTAGGCAGCACGGATATGTTGTT
This sequence comes from uncultured Filomicrobium sp., assembly GCA_964449195.1. Classification (GTDB taxonomy): domain Bacteria; phylum Pseudomonadota; class Alphaproteobacteria; order Rhizobiales; family Hyphomicrobiaceae; genus Tectiglobus. Next base: position 317 of record CAYUYL010000076.1, on the reverse strand, counting down.
ATCATTGAGCCGTAACCTTTGAATAAACTCGCGTCGTTGATCAAAAGCGTCAAGCAGCGCCAGCGCTCCTTTATCGCCGATGCCGTTGCGGCTGATATTGAGCGTTGTCAGGCCGGTGAGGTGGCTGGCGATCGCCGCGGCCCCGGCCTCGCCGATGCCGTTGGCGCCGATATCGAGCGTTGTCAGGCCGGCGCACTCTAAAAGGCCGCCGGGCAGCTTTCGCAACCTGTTATGCGCCAGATCCAGCACCTCAAGCTGCGCAAGCGCATTGAAACGAGCGCCGGGCAACGCGCCGAGCGCGTTTCCTTTTTTTCTGT
>CAYUYL010000075.1:9693-10649 GCA_964449195.1 uncultured Filomicrobium sp. | reverse complement strand
CCATGCCGCCTAAAGGCGTGGGGTTTACGGATCCCCTATAGGGGACTCTAAAAAGAGCGATTTAACGTTGAGTGAAGCAATCATGCCAGATCCTGGCATAACAAGTCCGGGATCTCATTTGCCCGTCATTGTTCATATGTCGGGCGTTAATTTTGTGTGGCCCAGCGGTCGGGGTTTTGGGATTTCGATCAAGGATTTTTCACTTGGAAAAGGGTCTAAAACGCTTCTCGTCGGCCCATCCGGCGGCGGAAAGTCAACTCTGTTGAGTTTACTGTGCGGAATCATCGCCCCGGATGAAGGCCGCATTGAAATTCTCAACACTGATATTGTGAACTTGTCAAACGCAGCCCGAGACCGGTTTCGCGCAGAGCATATCGGCGTCATCTTTCAAATGTTCAACTTGCTTCCCTATGGATCGGTGATCGATAACGTCCTCCTCCCGTTGAGTTTTGCGCAGCAGCGTCGTGAACGCGTAGGCTCCGGCGCTTCGCAAACCGGCGAAGCCGAACGCATTCTCAGCACACTCGGGCTTGACGATGCGCTGTTCAGGGGACCGGCCGCAGCCCTTAGCGTCGGCCAACAGCAGCGGGTTGCAGCCGCACGCGCGCTGATTGGCATGCCAGAACTTGTGATCGCCGATGAACCAACATCCGCACTTGACCACGAACATCAGGAGCGCTTTCTCGATCTTCTATTTTCTCAGATGGAAAAAGCGAAAACAACGCTGCTTATGGTAAGCCACGACCGCCGCATCGGTCCAATGTTCGATCAGGTTCTGGAATTAGGGGATGTCATGACCGTGCAGGAGCAAGCATGACCATGATCCGCAAAGCTCTGCAATGGCTTTATGCTTGTTGGCTTGCGGCACAGCCAAAACTAAGCGCGTCTGCTGGACATGTCCGCAACACGAAATGGTACTGCACGATTATAAGCCTAACTCCAAAATGGCTCGGTAA
>CAYUYL010000075.1:0-9683 GCA_964449195.1 uncultured Filomicrobium sp. | reverse complement strand
GGATGCAACGATCTTGCGTCTGGCTCTGAAATCTCTTCGCAATCGCTGGTTGACCGCCTTGCTGACTGTGCTGGCGATCGGCTTTAGCGTTATTCTGCTTCTTGGCGTAGAGAAAATCCGCACTGGAGCAAAGTCTAGTTTTGCCAATACCATCTCAGGAACGGATGTGATCATCGGCGCACGCAGTGGCGGCATTCAATTGCTGTTGTATTCAGTTTTCCGCATTGGCAATGCCACCAATAATATGACTTGGCGCAGCTATGAGGACATTCGACGGCGCCCGGAAGTGGATTGGATCATCCCTTTATCTCTGGGTGACAGTCATCGCGGGTTCCGAGTGCTCGGGACCACCCAGGAATACTTTGACCGCTATAAGCACGGACAGGAAGGCCATAACCTCGCATTCAACTCAGGCCACCAGTTTGATGATCTCTTCGATGCTGTAATCGGCGCTGATGTCGCAGAAGCGCTGGGATATAAAGTTGGCGATGGGATTGTCGTGGCCCATGGTGTTGCGCGGGTCAACATGCAGAAGCATGACGATAAGCCATTTCGCGTTAGCGGTATTCTGGCCAAAACAGGCACGCCCGTAGACCGCACGGTTCACGTCAGCCTGGAGGCCATAGAAGCCATCCACATCGACTGGCAAGGTGGCATGCGGCGCATGGATCGCACCGCTACGGCTGACGAAGTGCGCTCTATGAAGCTGCGCCCTAAGGCCATTACTGCGGCCATGGTGGGCCTTAAGTCCAAGCTCGCCATTTTCAAACTGCAACGTTACGTGAACACTTACCGTTCAGAGGCATTATCAGCCATTCTTCCCGGCGCTACGCTTTATGAACTTTGGAGCCTCGTTGGAACCGCTGAGACAGCACTGATGGCCGTTTCAGTCATGGTCGTTATAACCGCGATTCTAGGCATGGTGACGATGATTCTCGCGACGCTGAATGAGAGGCGGCGGGAAATTGCAATTCTCAGATCTGTGGGCGCAGGTCCACGAACGGTTGTGGGATTGCTCATATCTGAAGCCGGCATTCTCACGCTGGCCGGCGTTATTCTTGGCATTCTTTCGACTTATATCCTGCTTTTGGCTCTGCAACCATCGATTGAGTCAGGCTATGGAATATATATCGCCATTTCTCCTCTATCGTGGGCTGAGTTTGGCGTCCTTGCCATGATCGTTGCAGGCGGTGTACTGGCGGGCCTTCTGCCGGCACTGCGCGCTTATCAATATTCCCTGGCAGATGGTATGACAGTGCGAAGCTGATCAATCATTCTGCAATTCTTGATTGGTATGCAATTCCTCCTCTTACTTTTAAAGAGTATGTACAAATAATAGCCGCAAAAGTAAGTCTACTTTTGTGAATACTTTCGGGTTGCCAGAATTGCGGCAAGCGCTGATTGCATCGAAGGCTACTCAGGGCAAAGAGGGGGCATTACAAGATGCCGGAAACAAAAAAAATGAAGATCAAGGTTCACGGCGTACAGGAGCTTTGGGCGCGTGGGCCGTTCAAAATCATCGAATACGACACAGAGCATGAAAGCTTTGACGGAATGCGAATGATCCCGTTCAAATGGATGTCCTTCGAGCGTGGCGAAGCTGTTGCGGTAATACTCTATAAATCGGACACCCGCGAAGTTGTTCTGGTCCGCCAGTTCCGTGCGCCAACACTGCATCTGGACCGTAATGGAGATCCGCTGAACGACGGCTTTCTGGATGAAACGATCGCTGGAATGCCTTTGAAGGATAAACCAGAATCGTTTGAAGACTGCGCCGTGCGTGAAATTTGGGAAGAGACCGGCTACAAAGTTAAACAGCAGGATCTTGAGAAAATCTCACAATTTTATGTATCTCCAGGTGGCACCTCTGAGATTATCCATCTCTATTTTGCGATCGTAACTGAAACTGACCGCGATCAAGGCTGGAGTGTCAGCCTTACAGGCGCCGACGCAGAAGAAGATACGCTTCCTCTTCATGTCCCGGTTTCAGATTTTCTTCATGATCCGGGCCGTGATAACCCCGACTTAATAGACAGTAAACTGTTGATAGCCCGCCTTCTCCTCCGCGACCGTCTGCGGACGATTGCAGAAGACAAAACAAAAGTTGCTAAAGGCAAACCCAGCCGTTTTGCACTTGATGATGGCAATATCCACATCACTCTGCGTCCCGGGAATCTCGATCGCATCAAAGGTGTACAGATCTGGGTTAATCCAGAAAACACCGACATGCAAATGGACCGCTACTCAAACGGATCAGTCTCCGCTGTTATTCGCTATTTAGGTGCATCGAAATACGATAACGATGACATTAAAGAAGACGACATCGCAAACGATTTAGCACGCAAACGCCGTGGTGTAAGGCAATCTCACATCGGCACAGTTCATATGACAACTTCCGGTGCGCTGCAAAAAAGTCATGGGGTAAGGAAAATTTTTCATGTCGCGACGGTTAGGAGCCTGCCGGGTGTTCAGGCTTACACACCCTCGGCAGATCCTAAAGAGATAAAGCTTGCAACACAAAAAGTACTAAAAAGAATCCATAAAGAGAATAAACGTCTCATCATATCAAATAATTACACCTCAGCCCTTTTGCCAATGCTTGGCAGCGGCGGTAAAGGTCTTCCTATAGAAGCAGCCTTTCCCGAAATGCTAAATAGTTTATTTGAGTTCGTCGACACGCACCAGGATACGGTATTGACAGAGTTTCATCTCAACGCTTTCACAAGCCGTGATGCAGACATTGCTCTTGATATTCTCAAGACACACCCACGCCTGCGGCATCTGGAAGAATAAGGCATGCAATTGATATCAAACTTTGGCCGGTCGCTGGCGATTATTCTGGCACCAGGCCTGCTCATCGGGGCGGTCGCACTCATTATCGTCATTGGTTTTATCGGCCAAACATCAGAAATACTACGAAGCTTAGCAGAACCTGAACGGCCCGACTGGCTCAAAATTATATCTGCCGCTCTTATGGTTCAGCTTCTTGGCCTTATGATGTTCGTGTGGCATCGCGTGGCGGTCGAGTTCACCATGTCCCGCAGCAACCTCCATCTTAATGATACCTGGATTGCAGCCAGCATATGGATTTCCCTCCTCTTAGCCAGCATACCGTCACTTGCCCTCGTCATTGGCTTTGAAAACATGCTGCACGGCGTTATAGCGGCCGAGGCAGCCCTCATTGATGCAGTTGCCACGCATCGCAACGCCCAGGAGGCAGCAGATGCGGCTCTATCGCATATAGATCGCATCCAATCGCGCCACATCGTCGGATTGTTATTGATATTCAGCGTTTGGGCCAGTCTCATGTTTCTGCTCGGCATACGGTGGATCCGGCGGGATCGCCTTACGCTGATTGCAATGCGCTGGGATCGCCCCAGCGATCAATTCGAACGCGGCTGCATCATATTCTCAGCATTTTTGGTCCTCGTTTTCGGTATCGGCCTGGCGATATTCAACCTGACGTTTGCACATTTTTTCACTTGGTTTGGTGCCCTGGCAACAGGCTTGCTGGTTGCACTCCTTTTGTTCTCAATTTTTCTGGCGATCGGTTCTATTTCAAATTTTGTCGGTGCGCCTGGATGGGTTGGTATCGCAAGTGTTGTGATGGTTTATTACGCCCTTGCCAACGCGTCAGCCTTTGTCCTGCCGGATCCAAAGCACGCAGACAAGGCTTGGCAAAAATCGGCCACATTTCAAGACTTCACCAAGAATTGGACCGCAAAGCGAGGTGAAGGGCAGGCCATCGTTGTCTCTGCTCAAGGCGGGGGAATATACGCCGCAATTGCCTCATCTCTAACGCTCAGCCGATTAAATACGGCGGATCAGAGCTTTCATAAACGCTTATTTGCAATTAGCGGCGTCTCCGGCGGGTCAATTGGTGCCAGCCTGCACGTCGCGGAGACAGCACTCAATGGATGCTTTTCTACCGCGGGCCCATCTTCTGCGAAATTGGAAACCGAGCATAAACTTCGTGATACACTTCTAGCACCTTATTTTGCCGCGATTGTTGGCAACTTACCAGCCGACGGATTCCGGAAATTTCTGCAACCGTTCATGCAGTTAAAAGATCGCTCTGATGCTTTTACCGATGTGCTTCATGCCAAGTGCCCAAAACTGACAACGCCTCTGCATGAAATTTACGAAACAGAGCAAGCACCGACGTTAATATTGAACACAACATGGATGGCAAATGCACACCGTGTGGTGTTTGCCCCAATGGGGCTGAACAGCAAAGATAAGACAGTTGGTGATGGCACGCTTTGGTCATTTGCCGATCTTTTCAATCATCGCCAGCCTGAGTGGCGCGGCAGCCCTTTCTCCCCGACACTGGGCGAAGCAGCGGCAACAAGCGCACGTTTTCCATTTGCACTGCCCCCTTTATCCCTATCAGCCAGGAATGAGCGCTATAATTTCGGTGATGGCGGCTATGCTGATGGGTCGGGTGTAGCAACAGGACTGGAGCTTTATACAGCGATTAGACGATCGCAAGAACCATTGCTGAAACCATATTTGCTGATGGTGACATTCCGCTATGAAGAAGTAAAACCAGAGAAAGGCGGCGGTACATCCTTCACAGATTTCTACTCGCCGATCCGAGCCATCTTAGGTGTTCGTGAAAACCTCTCAGGCAAATCAGTAACCCGCGCCATCAATCAGGTTAATGCCAACCAACGCAGTATCATTGCTATTGACACCAACAAATTCCACATTGGCCTCGGTCTGCAACTTTCGCGAACCAGCTATGAAGTGTTATCGCTTCTAATTGGGAAACCAGAGTGGTGTGATCGAAACAAGCCCACAGAATCCGGCAGTATCAATGGTAACAGTTGCGCACTGCAGGATGTCATCGATGCAATATAACGTTTTTTGGGGATCATCTTGGTCATCATGACTTGCAGGTGGTGCTCCCGAATTCCACGTTGTCTCATAGATGGGCGGTTTGCCCCCTATGACGCAGCATGTGATCTGCGAGAACCAATGCCATCATTGCCTCACCAACCGGCACTGCACGAATGCCAACACACGGGTCATGACGTCCTTTGGTGAGAATATCGGTTTCTTGACCGTGACGGTCAATTGTCTGGCGTGACGTCAGAATTGATGATGTTGGCTTGACAGCAAAGCGGGCGACAACCGGTTGCCCAGTCGAAATGCCACCCAAAATCCCACCAGCATGATTGCTGACAAAGTGAGGCTGGCCTTCTGCCATGCGCATTTCGTCAGCATTGTCTTCACCGGCCAGGGCGGCGGTTTCAAACCCATCACCAATTTCAACCGCTTTGACAGCATTGATGCTCATCAGCGCAGCCGCCAGATCTTGATCCAACTTCCCGTATATCGGCGCCCCCCAGCCTGCAGGCACCCCTTCAGCAACAACTTCGATCACAGCCCCTACTGACGAACCAGCCTTGCGCACACCGTCAAGATAATCCGCCCAGTGTGTAGCAGCCTTGGCATCAGGCGAGAAAAACGGGTTCTTTTCAACCTCATTCCATTCCCAGTTATCCCGATTGACCTTATGCGGACCAATTTGAACGAGTGCGCCACGAATGCTTATACATGACAAAACCTTGCGTGCAACTGCACCGCCCGCCACCCGCATCGCAGTTTCACGGGCTGACGAGCGCCCTCCGCCGCGGTAATCGCGAATACCATACTTGGCAATGTACGTATAATCCGCGTGGCCGGGGCGGAACTTATCTTTGATATCACCGTAATCTTTAGAGCGCTGATCGACATTCTCGATGACAACTGCCAACGGTGTCCCAGTTGTTACCTGCACACCATCGTTATTCTCAAACACGCCGGACATGATTTTCGCCTTATCGGGCTCTCGGCGCTGGGTTGTATAGCGCGATTGGCCAGGCCGGCGTTTATCAAGATAGCCCTGAATATCTGTCTCGCTTAATGGAATGCCCGGCGGACAGCCGTCAATCACGCAGCCAATGGCAGGCCCGTGACTTTCACCCCAAGTGGTCAGACGGAACAGATGGCCAAAGGTATTGTGCGACATAAGCAGATTCACTTCGTTTGAGGTTCATATTTTCCTGCACCGGTTTCACCAGCTTACATTCGACTTCCGGGCAGATGCTGTTCAGCACAAAGCAAACAATGTGTGTTCGGCTCGTGCTGTCAAGTGAGTCTTAAAAGCCAGCATTGCCTACTGTAAGTGAGACAGATTCTTCAAAATAGATGACAAATCAGTACAACGCAGGCTAAGTTACACATGAAGTTATGCGTGATTCTAGTCCATCTGATTTAAGGATGGGACTAGTTATTATTTTGCGTTTGTATCCAATGACGGTTTCCGTTTCTCACGGCACGTGGGCCAGAGATCAGGCGCATCATACCCGCAAGTTCGGGCTTCAGCGCAAAGATACATGTTTTGCCCGCAAAGCTCTAGGAAATCAAAAACCTGATACCGCCGAATTTTGCCATCTTGGTCGGCGGTGCGTCATACCAAGGTCTGCCATCTAGCCGGGGCGGGCCGCAAGGACCAACATCAGGTATGAGCAGCCTAGATGCCATGTCCCAAGCCTCAAAAAACAGGCGTGAAGAGAACCGGGAACACCGCACCCGGTTCTCTTTATCATTATGCACTCAAACAATTTTAAAGATGCCCTTCAAATTTCTGCAGCGCTGGCTTCCTGACGCGAAGACATCAGGCGATACGCCTGTCTAATCGCTTCGGACAGACTTGCCGGATCTGCTATACCCTTACCCGCGATATCAAATGCGGTACCATGATCTGGACTTGTACGGATAAAAGGCAGGCCCAGCGTCACGTTAACGCCGTGCTCAAGCCCGAGATATTTCACCGGTATAAGCCCTTGATCGTGATATTGCGCAACCACCACGTCGAAACGCCCCTGACGCGCCTGCATAAAGACCGTATCGCCAGGCCACGGCCCGCTAGCATAAATACCGGCTTCACGAGCATCCGCAATAGCCGGAGCGATACTCTCGATTTCCTCGCGTCCGAATAGTCCGCCTTCACCGGCGTGGGGGTTTAACCCGGCCACTGCAACGCGCGGACGTGCGATACCAAATTGCCGGGCTCCTTCGTCTGCAAGCTGGATTGTACTGAATACATTCGCTCTCGTGATTTGTGCACTCACCTCGCTTAACCCGCAATGAATGGTCACCAACACAACCCGAAGGTCCTCGTTTGCAAGCATCATCGCGACACGGTCTGCGCCACCCAAATCAGCAAGCATTTCTGTATGGCCTGGATATCTGATCCCAGCAGCCGACAGCGCTTCTTTATGAATTGGCGCGGTCACAATGGCTGTAATGGCACCTGCATTCGCAAATTCAATTGCAGCGCTGACATAGTTAAATGCCGCCTGTCCACTTTGCGCGCTAATCCGGCCGGCAACAACATTCTCAAGGCGCGTCCCAACCTGCAAAACTTCAATCTGCCGAGCTTTAGGAGAAATTTTACACGGCAGTGTTTCGATCTCTGAGACGAGAACATCCAGACCAAGTATCTGTACCGTTTTCCGCATGTGCTCGGCATCGCCGATGACGATGGGACGAACAGGAAGCGTTTCGTCTATTGCAACACGCGCCGTAATTTCAGGACCAATACCAGACGGGTCCCCCATGGTTACTACGATGGGAACTTTGTCTTCAACCATGATGCTGTCCTATGGAAACCGAATCAGGTGATGCGCAAGCAAAAAATTATACATACCGTACATGAGCCGGATCATGGCCATTGTAATAAAAACCGCATGGTTGCGCCTGAGGTTTTCAAAGTTTTGAGCAAGGCTGCAGCAACGATCAGCCAGCCGAGAGTGCGTTCGACAATCAACGTTTGGGCAAAACGTAAAAGCTCTTCCTGGCATCGCTGCGTTTGACGATTTTTAGCGGAATGCCCGCGTCATCAAACACGTCTTGAACCGTTGCAGCTCCTTGACAGCCGCCATCGGCCAGGCCTTTGGCGATAGACAGGCTGTAACAGTGTACGTATATTTATTTTCGAATATTACTTTATTATGCTGCCATGCTAAATGAGCTTGGCCAAATAAGCTTGAAATATCAGCTGAGACCTGCCACAAGCGCGCAGGCTACAGAAAATTACTCGTTCCGCTGAGAAGCACGGCAGTGCCGCCATGCTTGGGCCAAGGATTGCAAGAATTTTGGTTCCAGAGCATATGCCCCAAGGATTTTAGAGAGCAACTCAACAGAACTTGAGCTACTTGATCTTGGCTTCTTTGAATTCAACATGTTTGCGCACAATCGGATCATACTTCTTGAACGACATCTTTTCCGTTGTGTTGCGCGGATTTTTCTTGGTGACGTAGAAAAAGCCTGTTTTAGCAGTTGATAAGAGTTTAATTTTTTGCGTGACGGGTTTGGCCATTAGTAAAACTCCCAGAATTTTCGCACCCTTGTTGTCAAACAACGCAAACTAGCCATGGCAGCAAGGCTGTCAAGTCTTTCCTGATTTCATGCAAACTACGTGATAGCCCCCGCAGAGTGTATGAAGCGAAGCAGGGACTGTCTTGCACAATTGCAGATCCGTTATGAAATATCGATTAACGCCCGCGCGAATGCCCCATTATGCAGATAATATAAATGTGCTGCGTGGCGCGATGCTCCAAACAATGCACTAGCTTTTATGTTCTGGTTGAGGTCGTCCAAAACAGCCCGTGTAATGAGCGGAAGATCAAGTTGAAATGCCTCATCAATGCTATACCAGCCAATATCGCTCAGCTCATTGTCCTGCTGCCCGGTGCTGGCAACAATGCAATGTGCGGGCACGCAGAAAAACCGTGTATCATAGCGGCGTGGCTGACCTGGCGGCGTGATAGCCCTGGCGAAAAAACGCAACTCAGACAGAGCTGGCTGATATCCCGATGCAAAGAATGCCTGCCAGGCAGGAATTGCAGTGCTGGCAACGTGGTCTATTCTGCTGCCAATAATTTTACCGGTTTCTTCGAAAATCTCGCGAATGCCAGCCAGCGCTATGGCTCGTGCCCTTAGTCTGTTTGCTTCTCCCTGCATATCTTTCAGAAGCTTGAGAATCTCTTCTTCTGCGAGTTCATCGACGCTTTCAACCTGATCATCATCTGCATCAACACGGCCGCCCGGAAAAACATATTTCCCAGGCATAAACACCTGATCAAGCCGCCGTCTGCCCATCAGCACCCTTGCAGCAGACCTACTGTCATCAATAACAATCAATGTGGCGGCATCGCGTGGAGATTGCCCGGCATCATCATTGGACGATAACAACATTTGTTGTGCTCCACTCGCCTCGCCCAAGGCAGACCTCCGCATTCTTTTTGCAACACGGACAAATTCATGTGACGGCGAAATTATTTGTCCTCAGATTGTGCTTCACCGGCGAACCCATGCATCCTCAGCGCCCACTGTATGCCAACAAACGCCCCTTTGACGCGTGGCAACATGAAAAGCGAGAGAACCAATGTCAAGGGCACCCAGACAACGGCGTGCACCCAGGCCTCTGGTGCATACGCCTGTTCAAGTGCCAGAACGCCAGCTACGATCAAGTGACCAACAACAAAGATTGTGAAATAGGGCGGCGCGTCATCCGCCCGATGGTGGTGCAGCGGCTCATTGCAGACATCACAATAGTCAGTGACCTTGAGATATTTTTTATAGAGACTGCCGGAACCGCAAGACGGACAGCGATGTGCAAGCCCGCAAAG
>CAYUYL010000074.1:0-10854 GCA_964449195.1 uncultured Filomicrobium sp. | reverse complement strand
CAAGGCTATGGTGCCGCGCTACCGTTATGACCAACTCATGCATCTTGGATGGAAGGTGTTCCTGCCGCTCTCACTTGCCATGGTGGTTGTCGTTGCTGCGGTCTTGCAATTCGGACAGGACCTCTTGCCTGATATGGGGCGGCCATGAGCTTAAATCTCATTGGCGTCCACCTGCCCGGCGGTATGGTTCCGGAAACGCCGCTTAACAAGATTTCTGGCTGAGGAGGTTGTTGCATGGGAAACGTTCAAAGCATTAAATCTCTCTTCCTGGCTGAATTCGTATCGGCATTCTTCTTGGCTATGCGCTATTTCTTTCGCCCGAAGCACACATTGAACTATCCTTTTGAAAAGGGACCTCTTAGTCCGCGGTTTAGAGGTGAGCATGCGCTCAGACGTTATCCAAACGGTGAAGAGCGCTGCATTGCCTGCAAGCTGTGCGAAGCGATCTGTCCCGCCCAGGCGATTACCATTGAGGCCGGGCCACGGCGGAACGACGGCACCCGTCGTACAACACGTTATGACATTGACATGACAAAATGCATCTATTGTGGTTTATGCCAGGAAGCATGCCCGGTCGATGCGATTGTCGAAGGACCTAACTTTGAGTTTGCCACTGAGACCCGTGAAGAACTCTTCTACGATAAAGAACGGCTCTTGGCGAATGGTGATCGCTGGGAGCGGGAGATTGCGAAAAACATTGGATACGACGCGAAATATCGTTAAATCTGGCGTTAGTGCGGATACCTGGCTACGGCTGCTATCAGAACTGACGGATGATGAATTGGTAAAGTACTGCGAGATCGCAAAGGACCAGCGGGATCTGGAGTTTGAACGTTTTGGGGCGCAGATTTTATGCGGGCTAGGCATGTTGCTCGCGTTGGCCATGGGGGTGTATGAAGCACTGCAAAATGGTATGACCAACTTGGCGGTTGTCTGCATGATCCTTGCTGTTGCTCTCGGCTTTTGGCTTCTGCAGAAATCCCGTACGCGCCGGTTTTGGAATAAACACTGTGCAGCTGTCGCCAGGGAACAGGCTCGGCGGGCTGCCATAGCAGACGGTGGAACGGATTAACACGATGGGGCTAACTGCGTTTTTCTTTTACCTCTTTGCGAGTATTGCCGTGCTCTCCGCATCAATGGTGATTGTGGCGCGCAATCCCGTGCATGCTGTGCTGTTTTTGATTCTTACGTTCTTTAATGCTGCGGGCATCTTTGTGCTGCTAGGGGCCGAATTTCTGGCAATGCTTCTGGTGATTGTGTACGTTGGCGCAGTTGCGGTTCTGTTTCTGTTTGTCGTGATGATGCTGGATGTCGACTTTGCCGAGTTGCGCGCGGGGTTCATCAAAAATGCTCCCGTGGGTGCGGTGATCGGTTCTCTGCTCTTGGTTGAGCTGATTATGGTTATAGGATTGAGCCAGTACCCGGCAAATATTGTTGGGCAGCCAGCTGTTGCAGTTGATGACAGCATTACCAACACAGAGGCGTTGGGACGTGTCTTATATACAAAATATGTCTTCTTCTTCCAGGGCGCTGGTCTCATCCTGCTTGTTGCGATGATTGGTGCTATTGTTCTTACGCTGCGTCATAAAGAAGGCGTTAAACGTCAATCGATTTCTGCTCAGGTTGCCCGGTCACCGAAGACAGCAATTGAAATTGTACCGCTTTCTCCTGGCCAGTCGATTATTCCATCCCGCGACGAAGAAGGTGCCGCATGATCTGTTCGTTTAACTATTTCACAGCAGGGGGGGCGGCTTGATGGAAATTGGAAGTGGCCATTATCTCACACTTGCTGCGGTACTGTTTACAATCGGTATATTCGGTATCTTCCTCAACCGGAAGAACGTCATCGTTATTCTCATGTCGATTGAACTTATGCTGCTTGCCGTGAATATCAATCTCGTAACATTTTCAGCGTTCAACGCAGATCTTGTAGGACAGGTGTTTGCGATGATGGTCTTGACGGTTGCAGCTGCGGAGGCAGCTGTGGGACTGGCAATCATTGTCGTTTATTTCCGTAACCGTGGATCTATCGCGGTCGAAGACATCAATATGATGAAGGGCTGACCGCTGCCATGATGTATCAGGCCATCGTATTCTTGCCGCTGCTTGGGGCGTGCATTGCTGGATTTTTCGGGCGTTTTATTACAGATCGCGGTTCGGAAGTTATAACGACTGGCTTCCTGGTAATATCGGCAATTCTGTCATGGATCGTTTTTGTTCAAGTCGGTTTCGATCATCAGACGATCAAAGTGCCGATTGCCCAGTGGATTACTTCCGGAGATTTTGAAGTCGCCTGGAGCCTGCGTATCGATACGCTCACGGCGGTTATGCTTGTGGTTGTGACAACGGTCTCCAGCCTCGTGCATCTGTATTCTATCGGTTATATGCATGAAGATGAGGCGCGCTCGCGCTTCTTTGCATATCTGTCGCTGTTTACTTTTGCCATGCTTATGCTGGTAACAAGTGATAATCTGCTGCAGATGTTCTTTGGGTGGGAGGGCGTTGGCCTTGCCAGTTATCTTTTGATTGGTTTTTGGTATAAAAAGCCGTCCGCGAATGCCGCTGCCATGAAAGCGTTTGTGGTCAATCGTGTTGGCGATTTTGGTTTTGCGCTTGGTATTTTTGGTTTGTTTGCCGTATTTGGTTCCATCCAGATGGACACCATCTTTGCGTCCGCCTCCGAGCAAGCCGGTCAGACAATGATGTTCCTGGGTTATGACGTTGATGTTATGACCTGCATCTGCCTGTTGCTGTTTATGGGGGCGATGGGAAAGTCGGCGCAATTTCTGCTCCATACTTGGTTGCCCGATGCTATGGAGGGGCCTACCCCCGTATCGGCCTTGATCCATGCCGCCACCATGGTAACGGCCGGCGTGTTTATGGTTGCGCGTCTGTCACCTTTATTCGAGCTTAGTTCCACGGCCTTGATGGTTGTGACGTTTGTCGGAACCCTTACAGCGTTGTTTGCTGCCACGGTTGGTTTGGTTCAGAATGATATCAAACGGGTGATTGCTTATTCTACATGCTCACAGCTGGGGTATATGTTCGCTGCCTGCGGTCTGGGTGCTTACAGCGTGGCGGTCTTTCACCTGTTTACGCATGCGTTTTTCAAAGCTCTTCTGTTTCTTGGCGCCGGTTCCGTTATCCATGCGATGCACCATGAACAAGACATGCGTAACATGGGCGGTCTTGCTCCCAAAATACGCATAACATGGGCCATGATGCTGATCGGTACGCTGGCGCTGACCGGTGTCGGCATTCCTCATGTGGTCGGCTTTGCGGGGTTCCACTCAAAAGATGCCATTATTGAAGCAGCATATGCAGGTCATACTCCGTATAATTATGTTTTCTGGGTTCTGGTGTTTGCGGCGTTCATGACGTCTTTTTATTCCTGGCGCCTGATGTTCATGACATTTCATGGCAAGACGCGGGCCGAACCGGATGCTTTCCGTGGGGCTCATGAAAGTCCTTATGTTATGCTGATTCCGCTTTTTGTGCTCGCTATTGGGGCGGTTGCAGCAGGCTATGCCTTCAAGGAATATTTCATCGGTCATCACTATAAGGAATTCTGGAACAAAGCGATCTACGAAGGTCCTGACAACCACATTCTACATGAGATGCACGAGGTGGCTAAGAATATCCCATGGGTTAGCTGGGCGCCGTCTGCCGCCATGGCTGCCGGTTTTGGGTTAGCCTGGCTGTATTATATCCAAATTCCAACTTTACCCGCGATGACTGCAGCAGCCTTTAAGCCGGTTTATCTCTTCCTGCTGAATAAATGGTATTTCGACGAGCTTTATGACTGGATCTTTGAGCGGCCAGCACGTTGGCTCGGCCGTGTTTTCTGGAAGGGTGGTGATGGTTTCATCATTGATGGTATGGGGCCAAACGGAATCGCCGCGCGTGTTCTTGATGTTACTGGGCGGGTTGTGAAAATGCAAACCGGCTTTGTCTATCACTATGCCTTTGTCATGATGGTCGGTGTTGCGTTGATTATCACGTACTTTATGTTCATGGGCGGAGGATTTGTCCGATGATTGCTTTTGAGAATCCGCCCATCCTATCACTGATTACGCTGATGCCGTTGGTTGGGGTGCCTTTTATTATGGCTCTGGCGGACGACGCGAGCGGGCAGCGCAACGCGCGTTGGATTGCACTTTTTGTGACCTTGTTCACATTTATTCTGTCCCTCATCTTTATCTGGTATCCATTCGATACAAGCACTGCGGATTTTCAGTTTGTTGAACAATACCACTGGTTTGGAGCGTTTCAATATAAGATGGGGATTGACGGCATCTCCATGCTGTTCGTCATTCTGACGGCCTTTCTTATGCCTTTGTGTATTCTTGCGAGCTGGGAATCGGTCAAGGAGCGCGTGGCCGAATATATGATTGCGTTCCTGGTTCTTGAAACCCTTATGATCGGTGTTTTCTGCGCCCTGGACCTTGTGCTGTTCTACTTGTTTTTCGAGGCCGGCCTGATCCCGATGTTCCTCATCATAGGTGTATGGGGTGGCAAACGCCGGGTGTATGCGAGTTATAAGTTCTTCTTGTACACATTACTCGGTTCGGTGCTGATGCTTCTGGCGATGATGTTCATCTATTGGAATGCGGAAACAACAGATATTCCTGTTCTGATTGACCAGGTGAAGCAAAACCCGAGGCTTTTCTCGCCTGAAGTGCAGTGGTGGCTCTGGCTGGCGTTCTTTGCATCATTTGCTGTTAAGATGCCGATGTGGCCCGTTCACACGTGGCTGCCTGATGCGCACGTTGAA
Source organism: uncultured Filomicrobium sp. (assembly GCA_964449195.1). GTDB lineage: Bacteria > Pseudomonadota > Alphaproteobacteria > Rhizobiales > Hyphomicrobiaceae > Tectiglobus. Next base: position 6,080 of record CAYUYL010000074.1, on the reverse strand, counting down.
GCTCCCACTGCTGGGTCTGTCATTCTTGCAGGCATTCTTCTAAAAATGGGCGGATATGGGTTTCTGCGGTTCTCAATTCCCATGTTTCCACTGGCCTCAATGGAGCTGGCCCCATTAGTTTTCGCTCTGTCTATTGTTGCGATCATCTACACGTCGCTTGTCGCGCTGGCGCAGGAGGATGTGAAGAAGCTCATCGCCTATTCATCGGTTGCCCATATGGGATTTGTAACAATGGGCATCTTTGCCGGAAATACTCAGGGCATTGACGGCGCGATTTTCCAGATGTTGAGCCACGGTATTGTTTCAGCAGCTCTTTTTCTCTGTGTTGGCATTGTCTACGACCGCATGCATACCCGAGAGATTGCAGCTTACGGCGGTTTGGCCAACCGCATGCCAATTTATGCCTTCTGCTTCATGGTTTTTACCATGGCCAACGTGGGACTACCCGGCACTTCCGGTTTTGTTGGTGAATTTCTCACCTTACTCGGGGCTTTCAAGGCGAATACTTGGGTTGCCTTATTTGCCACCACCGGGGTTATACTGTCGGCCTGTTATGCCCTTTTGCTCTATCGCCGGGTGATCCTTGGCGTACTGGATAAGCCAAAGCTCATGTCCATCACAGACATGAACACGCGCGAAATTGCCATCATGGCACCACTTGTCATCCTGACGATCTTATTCGGGTTTTACCCGAGCCCGATCCTGGATGTTACAGCAGTGTCTGTCAAAAATCTGGTCGCAAATTACGAGGCGGCCATACAAACAACCACCGCTCTGGTGACACAATAGAACGCATTCGGTTCTATCCGCGAACGTTGATTATGAGAAACAAGGTTGCCATCCCATGCCAGAGAGCCTCGCTATCTACGCCCCGCTCTTGCCTGAGCTGATCGTTATTCTCGGCGCAATCGTCCTACTCATGTATGGCGTATTCCGGCCTGAGACCCAGGCTGAGGCGATCAATATCGGGTGGCTGTCGATACTTGTTTTGCTGGTCGCCGGCGTTGTCATGCTCTACGGTACGGAGGGCACTCAATCCCTATTCGCCGGTGCCTTTATTAATGACAGCTTTGCACGTTTCATGAAGGTTCTGGCGTTGGCCGGATCAATCTGTGCGCTGATGCTGGCATTTGATGATTTCAGCGATCACGGCATTATGAAATTTGAATATCCCATCCTCGTATTGCTTGCCACAGCAGGGATGATGGTCATGATCTCGGCTGGCGATTTGATTGCACTGTACATTGGCCTTGAGTTACAAAGCCTTGCATTGTACATCGTTGCAGCCTATCGCCGGGATTCTGTGCGTTCCAGCGAAGCTGGCCTGAAATATTTCGTTCTCGGGGCGCTGTCTTCGGGCATGTTGCTTTACGGCTCATCGCTGCTTTATGGTTTTGCCGGCTCGACAGATTTTCAGGTTATCGCCAATGCAGCGAAGGGACCTGAGGCGGCTGCCAATCTGTGGTTGATCTTTGGTCTTGTGTTCCTCCTGGTCGGACTGGCATTCAAAATTTCTGCCGTGCCATTTCACATGTGGACACCTGATGTCTATGAAGGATCAGCAACACCTGTTACTGCGTTTTTTGCGACAGCTCCGAAAGTGGCGGCCATAACCTTGTTGGTTCGCGTTGCCATGGAAGCGTTTCCGGGGATTGCTTTGCAATGGCAGCAGATCGTAACATTCGTTGCCATTGCCTCAATGCTCTTGGGTGCGTTTGCGGCTATCGGGCAGACAAATATCAAGCGTCTGATGGCGTATTCATCAATTGCCAACATTGGTTTTGCGCTGGTCGGTCTGGCAGCGAACACAACGGAAGGTGTGCAGGGCGTTCTGATCTACATGGCCATCTATGTTGTGATGACACTGGGCGTGTTCGCGTGCATTTTGAGCATGCGTCGTGATGATCAGTCGTTGGAAGATATTCATGAGCTGTCAGGCTTGGCAAAAAATAATCTGCCTTTGGCGTTTGGCTTGATGATTTTGATGCTTTCGCTTGCCGGTATTCCGCCGTTGGTCGGCTTTTTTGCCAAATATCACGTTTTTCTTGCAGCAATACAGGCTGAACTTTATGGGTTGGCAATCATTGGAGTTCTCGCCAGTGTTGTGGGGGCTTTTTACTATCTACGTATTGTTAAGGTCATGTTTTTCGACGAGGCGCGTGAGCCGTTTCAGCCTGTCCGCTTTGCGCCTGGGGTGATTATTCTGGCGGCTTCTGTTCTGATGCTTGTTGGTGTTGTTGGCCTTGGTCCGTTTGTTGATGTAGCATTGGCGGCAGCTAAGACATTTCAACTCTGATGATTGCCGTTTTGGGAGCATTAATCGCCGCGCTGTAAGGGAAAAAAGCGTTGCATCATCCCGTTATGGAGTTTGCTTCGGTCGATTCCACAAATTCTGAGGCTCGTCGTCTGGCCGAGCGCGGCGAACGCGGCCCGCTCTGGCTGCGTGCTGATTGCCAGGAAACCGGACGCGGCCGCAGCACAAGGGGATGGTCGTCGCCAGCAGGCAATGTGTATGCAACCTTTCTTTTTTCGCCTTCATGTGCGTTAGGGCATTTGCCTCAACTTTCTTTTGTGGTTGGAATAGCGGTTTGTGATACAATCCGTGTTTTCCTTGAAAATGCGCAGCCGGCAAAAGAACTCTGCCGGCTTAAATGGCCAAACGACCTTATGGTTGGAATGGCCAAAGTTGGCGGGATTCTTGTGGAAACCACGACATTGAAACACGAGCGCGTGGCCATGGTCGGATGCGGTATTAATATTGCCGTAAAGCCAGTAATTGAGGGACGCAAAGTCACAGCCATGGTAGACCATGGCGCTAAGCCGCCACCTCAGACCTTCCTGGTGCAGCTCGACGAGAACCTGTATAGTTGGCTTGGACTTTGGCAGAATGGGGCAGGCTTTAGCACCATTCGCGAGGCTTGGCTGCAACGCTCGTTTCCTTTGGGCACGCCTATGTCAATCAATACCAATGGTGGTTTGGTTCATGGAACATTTGCCGGAATTGCAGAGGATGGTGCTGTGCTTCTGGCTCAGTCAACAGGGTATCACCTGCGCTTCAATTTTGGAGATGTCGCAATTGGTGAGCCTACAACCAATCCCGATAACGGGGATCATAATAAAAACGAATGAAGAATAGTTCCTCTAAAAGCTCCGATGAATTTGTCTTTGTCGCTTTGGGCGGCCTCGGCGAGATCGGTATGAATGTTTACCTCTATGGTCTTGGTAAGCCGGATGCTCGTCAATGGCTTATGGTTGACCTTGGTATCACATTTCCAGGTCAGGATGAACCTGGAGTTGATATTGTTCTACCAGACCTTCGCTTTATCGAAGCCGAAAGTCATAATCTTGCAGGCATCGTGATTACTCACGCACATGAGGACCATATCGGCGCTGTTGCCGAGATGTGGCCTTCGCTTGGCGTTCCTGTTTATACAACACTATTTGCTGCCGGTATGCTCAAGGCAAAGTTGGCTGAATTTTCAGGCGGCAAGCGGCTGACTATCAAAGAGGTGCCCTTAAAATCTTCTTTCAGTGTTGGTCCTTTTGATCTTGAATTCGTATCGATGTCCCACTCGGTTCCGGAAACGTCCGGTTTGGTGATTAACACTCCCCTTGGAACGGCATTTCACACAGCAGACTGGAAGTTAGATCCCGCGCCCTACATCGGAGAGACAACCGATGAGGCGCGTATTGCACAACTTCGCAAGTATGGACTTGATGTTTTGGTTTGCGATTCAACCAATGCATTTCGCGACGGCTCCTCGCCCTCTGAAACAGAGGTTGCGCAATCGCTGTCAAAGCTCATTGCGCAGCAACCCGGACGGGTTGCAATTACCACATTTTCATCGAATGTTGCCCGTATCAAAGCCGTTGGTGATGCGGCGCGGGAGACAGGCCGGCAACTTGTCGTAGCTGGACGTGCTTTGCACCGGGTGATATGTGTCGCCATGGATCTGGGCTATCTCCCAGCCGACTTCAGCTACATGGACCAGGAGCATTGCAGTTACCTGGCGCCCAATGAGGTGCTGGCATTGGTCACCGGCAGCCAGGGTGAGCCCCGCGCTGCGATGGCCCGTATTGCCTCGGGCGAGCATCGTGATATCAAGCTGGGGAAGGGCGATACCGTTATTTATTCTTCCCGTACGATTCCTGGCAATGAAAAGTCTATTCTTGCAATCCAGAACAAGTTGGCAGGTTTGGGATGCAAGGTGATTACCGATAGCGACCACCTGGTGCATGTCACGGGGCATCCGCGGCGCGATGAATTGGCCAAAATTTTTGCCTGGACGCAGCCGAAGATGATGGTTCCCATGCATGGTGAGGTGCGGCACCTGAAAGAAAATGCGCGTTTGGCACGCCAGGCCGGCATTTCCAGTGTTGCGCCGATTGTTAATGGCCAGATGTTGCGTCTTGCGCCAGGTAAGCCCAAAATTATCGATGATGTGCCGGTCGGACGCTATTACCGTGATGGCAGGCTGATTGTTGCTGAGGGAGATAGCCCGGTGCGCGAGCGGCGCAAGCTTTCGGTGGTCGGCCTTGTTGCGGTGGCGCTTGCCGTGACACCACAAGGCGATGTTCTGGGGGATGTCGATGTCGCAATTGATGGTGTTCCCAATGCAGACAGTGATGGTGAGCTGATGGAAGATCTGATTCTTGATGCGGTCGATGGAACCATTGATAGTATTCCACGGCGCAGGCGCAAGGATCTTGACATGCTTCAGGAAGCTGTACGGCGGTCTGTGCGTGCAGAGGTGGACCGCGCCTGGGGCAAACGGCCGATTGTTAAGGTTTTGATGAATGTTATTGAGGCCAGGTGACAGGTTATGCCTGACCTGTTTTAGATCGATGCGGTCATAACAGGGGGTGATAAGAGAAGTTCCGGCACACGGAGGAACCTATGATTGGCCGCCTGAATCACGTTGCTATCGCTGTTAGAAATCTTGCATCCGCGACCACTGTATACCGTGATACGCTCGGTGCTGAGGTGTCTGCGCCTGCACAGCATCCGGAGCATGGTGTTACGACGGTTTTTGTTGATCTGCCGAACACGAAGATCGAACTCCTTGAGCCGTTGGGAGAGAATTCTCCGATTGCCAGGTTTCTTGAGCGCAATCCAGATGGTGGCGTTCATCATGTTTGTTATGAAGTCACGGATATTATTGCCGCCCGCAACGAACTGATTGCCAAGGGGGCGCGTATTCTGGGAGACGGCCAGCCTAAGATTGGAGCACACGGCAAACCGGTTCTATTTCTTCACCCAAAGGACCTCAACGGCGTCCTGACCGAACTTGAGCAGGCCTAAGTTTTCCGGTCCGGGTTTTGAAGTGTTGGACATGGCGACGCTCTTGAATAAGAGAAGAAGATGGACTGCAGATCAACCTGTGGTTGTAATTGACAAACAATGCAGCCAAAGAACCGAAAATGGCCTGAATAAATTTATGGAGCCAGCACTGTGAGTATACCCTTAGGAATAGCCCTCTTCTTTGTCATCTGGTGGATTGTTTTGTTTGCTGTCCTGCCGTTTTTCATTCGCCCGCAATCAGAAACAGGCGAGGTCGTGCCTGGCACGCCGGCAAGCGCGCCAGCGCGTTTTTCTTTTATGCGCGCTGCACAAGTTAATACTGTGGTTGCGGTTGCTGTCTTCCTGCTTGTCTGGGCCTGCATCGAACTTGACATATTCAATATCGCCCAATTTGCTGCAGCCGTAAACCGCTGAAGTTGAATGGCCTTTTCATGAATGCCGCACGCAACTCTTCTGCGCGCTGAATATGGCCGACTCTACAACTCTATGGGTTTGCTGTTTAGTAGTCTCATTAATTTGTCGCGGAATTCGGCTTTGATCGGGGCAGCTTCCGCCAATATGTCCTGTGCTTTGTGAAAATGAAGTCCGCCATATTTTTCAAGTGTAACTTCGATGTACAGGTCCGGCCGGCTTTGTTGCAGCCTTTCTTCAATGATGGTTTTTTGTAGGATCAACACGGATTGTGTAAGCACTGAGATCATTGATGGCCGTGGTCCTTCAACGACATTACGTGTACCGCCGCTGACATCAATGGCAACGACAAGATCAACATCGGGAT
>CAYUYL010000073.1:0-10885 GCA_964449195.1 uncultured Filomicrobium sp. | reverse complement strand
TCTTGTATTTTCAGCCTTTTACAAGGATCGAACGATAATTTGTTAGGGATGGTGCGGTCGAGAGGACTCGAACCTCCACGGGTTGCCCCGCTAACCCCTCAAGCTAGTGCGTCTACCTATTCCGCCACGACCGCGCAAACATAAAATCAGCCTTTTCATTTGACTGGGCGACAATATTTATAAAACTTCGCGCAAAATTGCAAGTAGCTGCGTTACGCTATACTCTTATTTACCTTTTTTGATCATGGAATACGAAATGGATAATCCGGTTCCACACCGCAATCGCAAGACCGGTTCATACGATCCAGCCGCGCATCAGGCATCAAATGTAGCCTGGGCAGTTTCGCAAGAGCCCGTACCTTACGATAGGGCCGTTTCTGCCATGGAAGCACGCGCCGCAGATATTGCAGCCGGTCAGGCAAGCGAACTTGTATGGTTGCTGGAACACCCGCCCATTTATACCTCCGGAACAAGCGCAAAACCGGAGGACCTCCTTACGCCACATCGGTTTCCGGTTCATAAAACAGGCCGTGGCGGTCAACTGACCTATCACGGGCCAGGGCAAAGGGTTATTTATGTGATACTTGATGTCAAGCAACGAACGGGTGATGTCAGAGCCTTTGTTGCATTGCTTGAGACTTGGTTGATTGCCGTACTTGAGGCCTTTGGCGTCAGTGGCGAAACCCGTGCAGAACGCGTTGGTGTTTGGGTACAGCGGCCAAATCTTGGCGCAGGCCGTGAAGATAAAATCGCAGCTATTGGTATTCGCGTGCGCCGCTGGGTGAGTTTTCACGGCATGAGCCTGAACGTCGCGCCAGACCTGGAGCATTTCTCAGGCATCGTGCCTTGCGGCATCCGCGAATACGGCACAACCAGCTTGGCCGATCTAAGGGTACAAAACGCCAATATGGAAAATGTCGATACAGCGCTTCAGACAACATTTGAGGAGATCATAGGCGGTGATGTTCGTCACACCTCGCCACCCGTATAACCGTGCAGACGGGTAAGTCCGGTTTTACGTTATATTATTAGCGTGATGCAGCCTTATCCTGAACCTGTGTCTCTGCAGCCAGTTCACCGTCATAATACAAAAGGCCGTCTTCAATGGTTACACGTTCACGCCCCTCAAGAATGAAATCACGCTGCGGATCTTTGTTAATGCGCACGATGCAGCCATCAGGGCAGAATTCCTTGATCAAGGCACCTGCTTTTACTGTTTGAGAATCGCGGGAACTACCTTTGATAACTGTAAGTTTGCGGTCAATACGATCAGCATTCGCAAGCGTTGCAGCGGCAAGATATTGCGTAGTACATGCCGTGAGTGCCGCAGCAATCACAAACACACAAACGCCATGTATCGGTTTGATCATGATACCTTTGTGAAACCAGCCCATCTTAACGTCCTTATAGTGTTGTCATATCGCACCCATTGGGTGATGCAGGAAGAGTTCGTTCAAAATGTGCAGTTTTTCTGCCTGCGCCTGGCCAATAAGAAATGAATATATCAAAATAGATTTATATCTCAGCATTTCCCAGCCAAGCAGCTTCAAATTGCATGCAAAGCAGCATGCCAACGTCAGCATGACGATGGCATAACGGCGTTCATCGCTTTCACGGCGCGAGGTATGGTATTATGTGAGTTACCCGTATCCTTGGAATGTCTCAACCCTGCTTGATGCCAATTCTGCGGAGGCGGTTATTTGCAAGGCAAAGCACAACGGCGCCGGCTGGCCGGCAACGCAAACCGGCTTTTGATATAAGGATACTTCATAATGATTCCCAATGCAGCTCCAGCGTTCAACTTTGATCTTGGTGAGATTGCAGATCAACTACGCAACACCGTGCAATCGTTCACAGCAGACCGTGTTACCCCAATCGCAGATAAAATTGACCGGACAGACGAATTCCCTCGGCATCTCTGGCCTGAGATGGGGGCTCTGGGCCTGCATGGCATCACCGTTGAAGAGGAGTTTGGCGGAACAGGGCTTGGATATCTCGAACATTGTATCGCGGTTGAGGAAATCTCGCGGGGGTCTGCGTCGGTGGGCTTATCCTACGGCGCGCATTCCAACCTGTGTGTGAACCAGATCCGCCGCAATGGGTCTGATGAACAAAAACGTAAATACCTGCCGAAATTGATTTCCGGCGAACACGTTGGGGCTCTGGCAATGTCGGAGACCGGTGCGGGCTCGGATGTCGTTTCCATGAAGTTGCAAGCAGAGAAAAAAAGCGGGCGCTATATTCTGAATGGCACCAAGATGTGGACGACCAACGGCCCTGGAGGCGATATACTTGTGGTCTACGCCAAAACAGACCCGGATGCAGGCTCACGCGGCATCACGGCTTTTATTATTGAAAAGGAATTTCCAGGCTTTAGCGTTGCCCAAAAGCTCGACAAGCTCGGCATGCGCGGCTCGAACACCGGTGAGCTCGTATTCGAGAACTGCGAAGTGCCGGACAGCAATGTGCTGGGCAAGGTTGGCCGCGGCGTCAACGTTCTCATGAGCGGTCTGGATTATGAGCGTGTTGTGCTTGCAGCCGGTCCCCTGGGGATCATGCAGGCGGCAATGGATATGGTTATGCCCTACATCCACGAGCGCAAGCAATTCGGTAAATCAATCGGTGAATTCCAACTGGTTCAGGGCAAGGTTGCTGACATGTACGTTGCCATGAACTCATGCCGTGCCTATGTCTATTCTGTCGCCCAAGCGTGCGACCGTGGAGAGACCACGCGGGAGGATGCAGCAGGCGCCATCTTATTGGCTGCAGAAAAAGCCACCCAGGTGACACTGAATGCCATTCAACTGCTAGGGGGCAATGGATATATCAATGATTATGCAACAGGGCGCCTCTTAAGAGATGCCAAGCTGTATGAGATTGGCGCTGGAACAAGCGAAATTCGCCGTATGCTCATCGGCCGGGAGCTCTTTGCCAAGACGGGATAATTTTTGCGCGTGTCAGTATTCAAGGGCCTGGAAAGGCATGCGCGTTAAACGTTGAGACGCAGGCAAATGCCTGCGTCTCACATATTATCATAGCTTTGTTGCATTGACGGCATATTATACGCGGCATCGCAAATGAGCTTGAATTGAGTGGAATATACTTTTTTATTTTGCCCGCAGCGCTTTTAATTGACTGCACTGAAGCGGCAAGGTGTTGCTTTGGCGGTGCATACGTCCATACCATCACCCACGTCTTTACATTCCACTTGACGGTTATTCGCGAGCAGCCATGTATCGAAGTCATCACCAACAATCATACGCGCACGCTCTGACCACTTTTTGCGTGCCTTATGCTTGGCCCATTCCTTGATGCTGGATGCCTCGCCGGTGCCGTTGATCACATAGAAACCACAAATTTTTCTAGGGCCCTGAAAGACGATTTTCGAACGGCATGGAACGGCTCTGGCCGTGCAACGGTCCTTGCCATTTTCCTTGAAGCAGCTGTAATCATGAGATTTGGCAAGATACCATGCAGACCATTTCTTACCGAGCCTTTCTTCAGCCTTCTGGCGCCAGGCGTCTCTTGCGCGCTTGCGTGCCCAGTATTCATTAGGTGCTGTTCCACCTGTACGGACTAATTGTTCGCCTTTACACTCACGCTTTGTATCCGCAGTTGCTGTTTGTATCGCTGCGAAACCACAAAAGTATGCCAGCGAAATAATCCAGAACATTATAGACTTCCGCATTGCGAAACCTTTCTGCTCAGCTTGATTTTAAATACTGCTTCAAATTTCATGACAAAACTGTCGGTTTTATGGAGTGTCTAAGTGCAAAATGCGGAAGACTGCTTTTTTTGCACGCAAGCCTCCGGAAACAGCCTTTGCCTATAAAACGATCGTAGATCTAAGTTTGCCATTGCACAGCAAATGGCTTATCCAGATGAGAATGACAAGCATGACCATTGCAGTGCCGTGAGCGTATCGGCTGGCTCATGTTTTTCCAGCCCGGCCATTTAAGTACATGCTTTTTATGGATGATACGACCACGCACTTCAGCTCATAAACTTCAACATGCCCTCGTCTTAAAAGACCAATCTCTGATTTTCACCTAAAACGCGAACGCCTCAAAAACAACATACACAAGAATCCTGAACATGTTCGAATCCCTGGAAGATTTCTCCAAACTTCTGAAAAACGAATTACCACACCCCAACCGTCTTGCGCAGGAAACGGCGCGCAAACGGCAGCTGCTGCTCACAAAACCTGAAGGCTCACTTGGCCGGCTGGAGGAACTGGTTTTGTGGCTTGCTGCGTGGGGACGAAAACCACACCCTGACATTCAGCAACCAGCCACAATTATCTTTGCCGGCAACCATGGCGTTACAGCACAGGGCGTGAGCCCGTATCCCGCAGATGTAACGGCTCAAATGGTCGCTAATTTTGAAGCCGGCGGGGCCGCAATCAATGCCATTGCAACAACCGTTGGCAGCAGTCTTAAAGTCATCCCCCTCAAACTTGAAGAGCCAACCGGCGATATTTCAACTGTGCCTGCGATGTCTGATGATGAATTGCTGGATGCCCTGAACGTTGGCGCTGCTGCAATACCTTTCTCTGGCGATCTCTTCGCATTTGGCGAAATGGGGATTGGCAACACCACAATTGCAGCCGCACTTGCCGCCGCCAGCTTTGGCGGTGTAGGGCAGGATTGGGCCGGCCCTGGAACGGGCCTGGATGAACCTGGGCTAAAACGCAAAATAGATGTGATTGATCACGCGCTAACACAGCACGCAAAAGCTGAAACGGCAGTAGAGCGGCTGCGTTGCCTGGGCGGCCGTGAATTTGCAGCTATCGCGGGCGCCATTGTGGCCGCACGGCGCGCCCGCCTTCCCGTCGTACTCGATGGATTTGGTGTTACAGCAGCGGTTGCACCATTGTACGCTGAAAACCCCAGAATTATCGATCACTGTATGGCTGGGCATATGTCTGCAGAACCGGGCCACAGAAAATTACTTGAGGCCATGAAACTGACACCGGTCCTTGACCTCAAGATGCGTCTTGGCGAGGGTACGGGCGCGGCCCTGGCCATCAGCGTTTTGAAGGCTGCACTTGCGTCACATAATGGTATGGCAACCTTTGAAGAGGCGGGCGTCAGCGGTCCAGCTTCTGAAGACAACGCCGAATCATGATCCGCCGCATTGCCGAGGATATCGCGCTGGCAGCAACCTTTATGACACGACTGCCCGTTCCGTGTGGATGGATACGCAAAGAGCGCAAGCTTGCAGAGGCGCTCTGGGCCATGCCACTGGGAGGGGGACTCATCGGCGTCTTGGGCGGCGGGCTTGTGATTGGCTCAGAAACAATGGGAGTTGCTCCAGGCTTAGGCAGCCTTATCGCACTAGCTGTGATGACGATTGCGACTGGCGCACTGCATGAAGATGGTCTTGCTGATTTCTGCGACGGCATTGGTGGCGGCCATAGCGTTGAACAGCGCCTTGAAATTATGCGTGATTCTCAAATTGGGACTTACGGTACGATTGCGCTCATTCTGGCGTTTGTAACATTGGTCACCGTTATGGAACATCTTTTACTCTCATTGGGCGCATGGCACTTACTTGTCATCATAATTGCGGCTGCAGCTTTGTCGCGCAGCTCAAGCGCAATGATCTTTGCCCTCCTGCCACCCGCCAGAAATGATGGGCTGGCGGTGTTTTTCGGCCATCCAGGACGTATGAACCTGGCACTGACGCTCATTTGGCCGGCATCCGCGTCAATAGCACTGCTCGGCTGGCACGCTGCTGCCTTGATCACTGCCGCACTGCTTACGGCATTAACGGTCTCCGCCATAGCCTACAAATATCTCGGCGGCTACACTGGCGACGTTCTTGGAGCCACGATCAGCTTGAGTTTCGTTGCCAGCCTTGTTGCTTTTGAGATATCATTATGACACGGCCTGCTCAGACCTTTCTTGTCCTCGGCGGTGCGCGCTCAGGCAAAACCCGCCATGCCATGGCACTCGCCGAACAAAAGCCGCGCCGCGTCTATATCGCGACGGCCGAAGCTCTGGATGATGAGATGCGCGCACGCATCCGTAACCATCGCGCAGAACGTGATGCCACGTGGTCGACGATTGAAGCGCCTGTGAAGCTTTGCGATGCCATCGCCAGTGTACAGGCAGAAGATACAGCTATCATGGTGGATTGCCTGACATTATGGCTTTCAAACATGCTCGGTGTGAGTGCCGATATTGAAGCTGAGACTACCAATCTACTGGCTGCCATAACCCAGATAAAGAACCGCCTGGTCCTGGTCTCCAATGAAGTGGGTCTCGGTATTGTGCCTGCCAACGTGTTAGCGAGACAATTCCGTGATGCACAAGGGCACTTGAACCAGCGTGTTGCCGCAGCAGTTGATAACGTTGACTTTGTTGCAGCCGGCCTGCCGCTTAACCTCAAACCGGGAAAACAATAAAAGTTCAGGGCCAGTCATGAGCATGAAAAAAATTACTCTGGTTCGGCACACGGAAATTAATGGCAGCTGGAAAAAACGCTGCTATGGCGTTTCCGATGTCCCGCTTTCCAAGACCGGTGAAACCGCCATCGCACCGATTGCAAAACGTCTTGCCGCACTGCAGCCGGCGTATATCATCCATTCCGGTTTGTTGCGCACACAACGACTCGCCAGCGCCATAGCCTGCGAGGGCGATTGGCCGATGGTTGAGGATCGGGCATTTCAAGAACTGAACTTCGGCAGTTGGGAAGGACGTTCCTGGACGAGTATCTTTCTCGAAGTCGGCCACGCCATGGCACGCATGATCACAGAACCGGACACATTCGCTCCACCAGGTGGCGAAACCGTCCATGGCGTACGTGATCGCGTGATCCGGGCATTATTGCAACTGCCCAGGGATCGAGAGACAATCATTGTGACACATGGCGGCCCCATCGGAGCAGTCCGCGGCACTCTTCAGGAGAGCCCTGCAAAAGACTGGCCGAACCTCGTTCCTGAGTATGGTGCAACATTGACTTTGGCCCAGGCTGACTTGTCAAAATTACAGAGCATAACAAGGCAATGGTCCTGACAAGAAACAGACACTACGCAACTTTCTGTGCAGCATCACATGTATGCGCAAACTGGCCAATCTCAGCCATAAGTGTTTCACGCAGAAACTGCCGTCGCGCGTCCAGCCGGCCCACCGACGCCCCCAAACCGATCGCAAGATAACGTCCTTCAACAGGCAAGGGTAGCAGCGTCGCAATCACCCCTGCGCCGGGTGAGACAAGACCTGCTGTCTCGCAATACCCATTGGCGCGGACTTCACTAATCCTGGCCAAAACAGCTGACACATTTGCTTCAGCACAATCCAAAGTTGCTTCAAAATTATAGCGCAAAACGAGGCGGCGTATTTCGTCATCATTTTTCTTACTCAGCAACATCAGGCCAAGGCCGGACATATGCAGCGGACGCACAATTCCGGGCCTCAGAGCAAGCGGCAACAAATGCTCGGAAACAATAACCGAAAGATACTGCACATTGGCTCCGTTCTGAGCGCCAACAATAGCAGTCTCGCCTGTTTCAGAAGCAAGCTTTTGCAGAAGAGCTTGAATTTGTGCCAGTACATCGTGCGATCCCAGAACCCAGTTGCCGAGAAAGGCAAGGCGCACGGACGGCTGAAATGTTCTGTGCTCGGGATCGAATTCAAATAAACCGTTTGCCACCAGCGTTTTCATGAGAGTGGAGGTGCTGGACTGTGGTATCTTCAAGCTCTTCACAAGCTCTGATATACGTAACGGCCGCCTTTCAGCCTCAAACACCTCGAAAATTCCAAGGACGCGTTCAGCAGATTTTACACCCTCAGTCACGTTTTCCCCAACGCTGTTTATTGATCATAAAGTCATTTTAAGAGTGGTCTAAGCCACCTGCTTGCAGTCTATTCCCTTCACAGGGATCTGCATGTCCATGATCTATATCTTGCCTCTTAACTTTACTGCTTCCAATCCATAAGATGGCATGGAATAGCTTTTAGAAACCCAAGCAGATTAAACTCGTCTACAAAATAGCTTTGTTAGGATAGGCCAAAGGTGTATTGCGCAACAATGATTTGCGTTTCGCCATAAACACGATGATCCATGCGCGTCATCGCAGCAGGCAACTCCACGTCCTCAGCAGCATGCTCCTCTAACACAACAAGCGCGTGATTTGCGAGCCATTCACCTTCAATAGCGCTTGTCAGCGCACGTATGGCAAGCCCCTTGCCATAAGGCGGGTCAACGAAAACAAGATTGAATGGATGGGCTTGCATGAACGGCCCAAGCTTTGTTGCATCGCGCCGGAAAATACGCGTTGCACCACCAAAACCCAAATTCGTTGTATTCTCCTGGATCAGGGCGCGCGATGGTGCAGCGCTCTCAACAAAAACGCAAAATGCTGCCCCACGTGAAAGTGCTTCAAGGCCAAGTGCGCCGGTTCCGGCAAATAAGTCGAGAACATATGAGCCATCGACCTCAAGCTCTGCCACGCTATGCATCAATATATTGAACATCGCTTCACGGACTTTATCAGACGTCGGCCTGACGGCGTGATTTCTGGGCGCTGCCAGCATACGCCCGCGATGCGTGCCACCAACAATCCTCATTTCTGAACTCTGTCAGCTTTCCCTGAGCGGCTTGAAACACTGTTACTTTTGCTTCGCACTTTTCCTTTGTGTTTTGCCCTCAACGCCGGTGCATGCGTGCGTCCGGCGCGCTGGTTCTTGCCAGGCTGAATGGTCGATGGGGCGTGAAGCCCGAATTGAGCCGCCATATCCGAGCCCAATTGGTCAACAAGCACGCGCCGTTTCACCGGCTCAACCTGCCCGGGCTTTAAGTCCAGCAACTGAAACGGCCCAAACGAAACTCGAATCAGCCGGTTCACCTGAAGTCCAAGGCTGGCAAGGATATTGCGGACCTCCCTGTTTTTTCCTTCACGCAATCCTATGGAAATCCAACAGTTACCCCCCTGCATGCTATCAAGCACCGCCTCCACAGGCCCGTAGCGCACGCCATCGATTTCAACTCCGCCCTGAAGCTTATTGAGTTCATCCTGCGTCACCCGACCATGCGCCCGCACACGATAGCGCCGCATCCATCCAGTGGAGGGTAATTCAAGGTGACGTGCCAGGCCGCCATCGGTCGTCAACAGCAATAGGCCTTCGGTGTTATAATCAAGCCGCCCGATAGACAATACGCGGGGCAGCCCAGGCGGCAGGTTTGCAAAAACAGTTGGCCTGCCCTGCGGATCACGATGCGTGGTAACCTGGCCTCTTGGTTTATAATAACGCCACAACTTAGCTTCTTCGCAAACTGGCAGCGGCTTGCCGTCGACAACAACCTTGTCCGCCGGACCGACATTCATGGCGGGGGATAAAATCTTGACACCATTGACTGTAACACGGCCATCTGCAACCCAACGTTCAGCATCACGCCGCGAGCAGAGACCTGCGCGTGCCATGGCTTTGGCAATCCTCATGTGATGAGAGTGCTCCGGCACAACCGCATCAGAATGCTGCGCCTTGCCCGTTGCGTCCGCCTTCTTTGCCCTGACCGATGGCCGGTGCCCCGTCCTGGATTTGGATGAGGTTTCCTTCGGTGTCTTCTCTTGCATCGTGCCGTCTTGACAGCCCTTGTGTTCAGCGCTTTTGCGCATATCATGAAACTCCATTAAAGAATAATACTTATGCCACGCGAAGTATCATCAAATTATATGAGCCTTGCCTTAAAAGAGGCCCAAGAAGCGTCACGCCGTGGAGAAATTCCAGTTGGTGCCGTCCTTGTTTCTTCTGATGGGCGCCTTATCGCCTCCAACGGCAATCGCACCCGTGAACTGAATGATCCAACAGCACATGCAGAAATGCTCGTGATTCGCCAAGGCTGTCATGTTTCAGGTTCGGAACGCCTAGTCGGTTGCGATCTTTATGTATCCTTAGAACCATGCACGATGTGCGCTGCTGCCATCTCATTTACACGCATCAGACGGCTGTACTTTGGCGCCTCCGATCCGAAAATGGGCGGCGTTGAAACTGGCGCACGTGTGTTTAATCAAACAACATGCCACCATATCCCAGAGGTATACGGCGGCATTCAAGAAACAGAAGCCGCTCAACTGCTAAAATCGTTTTTTTTGGATCGCCGCTAAAGACCTGTTGCCCGCCAGCTCAACCCGATCTCTAATAAATAGCTCTACACTTTATTCAGGAGCAGAGTTGCACTTATGATCTGCGTCCGGCAAAATTAATATGACCGTGTTGGAGGATGGTTGCAATGTCGCAAAAGCTGCCGGCTACGCTCCAGGCAAGTTCACTGACACCAAGACCAACAGATCTTCCCCGTATTGGGTTATGTCTTGGTGGTGGAGGGGCGCGTGGACTGGCGCATATTCTCATACTTGAAGTCTTCGATGAGCTTGACCTGCGTCCAAGTATAATCACTGGAACTTCAATCGGTGCCCTGCTTGGCGCGGCCTACGCCTCAGGATTGTCGGCTGCCTATATCCGTTCTCTTACTGAAGAAACGCTCACTGCCAGATTTGATTTCCTTTCTCAGCTATTTTCAGCACGCACGCCGCCATTACAAAAAATTTTTAGCGTCTTTCCAATGCGCTCGGCGTTGCTTGATCCATCTGCTTTACTCGATCTTATTCTACCCCAACAGATGGCAGCAACATTTGAAGAATTGAACATTCCAACAAAAATCATGGCCACAAATCTTGCCGCCCGTGAACCGCATATTTTTGATAGCGGAGATTTACGCCGGGCTATGGCGGCCAGCATTGCCATACCAGGGCTGTTTTCCCCCGTCGACGTCGACAATGAGCCATTCGTCGACGGCGGCATCGTTGACCCGCTACCTTACCGCATACTACATCCCGATGTTGATCTTGTCGTTGCCATTGATGTCAGCGGCGGTACAC
>CAYUYL010000072.1:8414-10934 GCA_964449195.1 uncultured Filomicrobium sp. | reverse complement strand
ATCATATCCTTCCCGTTGCAGATCAACGCGGCGATCATCAAGATCAATGTCAATACACACGTTTGGATACGCTTCCATAAAGGAATTCAGCGCAGGTTGCAGGTCTGTAATTCCAAAGGAGAGGGGCGCTGCAATGCGGATCAATCCTGATAGCGAAGTATGAACCTCACTGGCGCGCGTTTCCGCCTCCGTGACATCGTCGAGAATACGCAGGCAATCAGCAAGAAACTGATGACCGGCGTCGGTGAGCTGCATGCGCCGCGTTGTGCGTGTTAACAAATCCACGCCGAGCCGAGCCTCTAGCTCCTTCAACCGGCGGCTTATAGCCGAAGGTGCGAGCCGCATCCGTGCGGCTGCGCCACTGACGCCGGCTGCGGCAACGGCTGCGAATGTACGCATCTCTTCCAGTTGGCCCATAATTATTCTCCTTTGAAGAAATATATATTCTTAAAAATGTAATTTATTTTCACTTCTGAGAACATACATATGTTTTATCAAACGCCGTGTAAAACGCGGACAAAATCAACGTTACATGGCTGTACTATTCAGCAGACTGGAGAAAAGAGGATGACTGTGGCGAACCGGAAAACTGTTCTTCGTGTCGATGCGAGTGCCCGCCATCAAGGCTCTCAAACACGTTTGTTGACCGATAAGATTGTGACGCACCTTCAGGCGTCTGGTATAAATGAAATCCTGACTCGTGATCTTGCCCATGGCGTTGAATTTATCGATGAGGCCTGGATCAACGCCAATTTCACCCCGGAAGACGAGCGCTCAGAGGCCCAGAGAGCACGCTTGAGCGGTTCCGACGCCCTCGTTGATGAACTTTCCCGGTCTGATATCATTGTCATTGGCACGCCTATTTACAACTTCGGTGTGCCGGCCGCCCTCAAGGCCTGGATTGATCAGGTGGCGCGTGCACGCAAAACATTCCGCTATACCGAAAACGGGCCGGTTGGCCTTCTGGAAGGCAAGAAAGCCTTTGTCGTTGTCGCCTCGGGCGGCACGGAGGTTGGTAGCGACATCGATTTTGCAGCCGGTTATCTCAAACATGTCCTTGCATTTATTGGCATCCACGATGTGACATTCTTTGCCGCCGATAAACTCATGAAAGAAGGCGAGGCAAAGACTGCTGCTACGCAAAGCGAAATCGATTTGCATTTTGCATCTGCTTCAGCTTCAGCTGCCATTGCGTAGAAACAATCAGTAGGCTTGGTAGTTCTCAGGTTATGAAATAAGGAGATTGTTCCTATGGGACTCTTGGTGAATGGCGAATGGCGGGACGAGTGGTACGATACCAAATCAACCAACGGTCATTTCAAACGCTGGGACAGCGCCTTCCGAAATTGGGTGACACCGGAGGGTAAGCCGGGACCAACCGGTGTGGGCGGCTTTAAGGCAGAGCCGGGCCGGTATCATCTTTACATTTCCTATGCTTGCCCCTGGGCACACCGTACTTTGATTTTCCGTGCCCTCAAAGGGTTGGAGGATATGATCGATGTTTCCGTGGTCCATTGGCTGATGGCGGAGAACGGCTGGACTTTCGCCGAAGGTGATGGTGTTGTTGCTGATCCGATCTTCAATGCCCGCTTTATGCACCAGATTTATACAGCGGCAGCACCTGATTACTCAGGCCGTGTGACTGTTCCTGTGCTCTGGGACAAGCAAACAGGTACTATTGTCTCCAATGAATCATCTGAAATTATCCAGATGTTTAAGTCTGCCTTCGATGGGATTGGCGCTAAGCCGGGAGATTATTTTCCAGCCCATTTGCAGGCAGAGATGGATGCCGTCAACAAGCGCGTCTATGACACGTTCAATAATGGTGTTTACAAGGCCGTTTTTCGATAACACAGGAAGCCTATGACGCTGCCGTCGTGCCTTTATTTGAGACAATGGACTGGATGAAAGAGCGCTTGTCGCAACAGCGCTATCTCATAGGTGATCAAACGACGGCATCTGATTGGCGGGCTTTTCCAACGCTCTATCGCTTTGATGCAATCTATAATACGCACTTCAAGTGCACGCGCCGCCGTTTGATTGATTACCCGAATTTGTGGGCCTATACGCGCGATCTCTATCAGCAGCCCGGCATTGCAGGCACGGTCAACATGGAGCACGCCAGGATGCACTATTTTGAAAGCCACACCAAGATTAATCCCAACGCAATCGTACCTGTGATGCCCTCCGGGATTGATTTTAAGGCTCCGCACAATCGGGAGACGCTAAGAAAGGCCGCCTAAAAGAAAAGGCGCGGCGTCTGCCGCGTCACAACTTCCTATAGGCACGTATCAAAAAAGGCGATCGACATGACATTCCGTGCTGTTCAATCTGAAACCATTGCCCGTCCGACAATGGAGGGTGCAGGCGTCCACCTGCACCGCGCCTTTGGCTTTGGTGAGCCCGAAAAATCCGATCCGTTTTTGCTGTTTGACGATTTCCGAAACGATGATCCGGAAGCCTATAAACGCGGTTTCCCCTGGCATCCCCATCGCGGCATCGAGACGATTACTTATGTTC
>CAYUYL010000072.1:0-8404 GCA_964449195.1 uncultured Filomicrobium sp. | reverse complement strand
CTGAGACAACTTTTTCGGCCGGAAGCAACCTCTTGGCAACACAGGTGTGCTGGGGCTGGCACCGTGCAATTGATGACGGCTGGTTCCGGCATCATGCATCAGGAAATGCCGCGTGGAAATGTGGCCGGCCAGATGCACGGTTTCCAGCTTTGGGCCAACCTGCCGTCTTCCTTGAAGATGACGGCGCCGCGGTATCAGGACATTGCAGTCCAGGATATTCCCGAAATCGTGGACGATGACGGTACGCGTGTGCGCATTGTTGTCGGATCGTTCTGGGGGGCGACCGGCCCTGTTGACGGCGTTGCGGCTGAGCCGATGTATCTCGATGTCAGCGTGCCTGCCTATACCCGCAAATCATTGCCTGTTGACACCTACGCCAATGCATTTGCCTATATCTTTGAGGGTGAAGGCCGGTTTGCGGATGCTTCTGATCCGGTCGGAGTGAAAGTGGAAAAAGAATTCCAGGGCCAGGAACTGAACGTGCGCGATCTGTCTGGCAACCGCACGTTGGCGCGGTTTGACAGCGGCGACACCGTCACCGTCGACGCCGGCCACAACGGAATCCGTTTTCTGCTTATCTCCGGGCGCCCGCTTCAAGAGCCGGTGGCTTGGCACGGTCCTATCGTAATGAACACGCAAGAGGAGTTGCGCACCGCGATACGGGAACTGCAGTCAGGGAGTTTTATCAAGGAAACGATTTGATATTATACATTATCTTCAGAGGCATAGCTTGTATTACTGCCTCTCTGAAATACGGCGTGCTATAGAAGTTCAAATCATGTCGCCAGCGTGCACTTAAAAAATGACTAAAAAAATGAGCGATCAGGCAGTTCAAAAGATCAATCATAGGTTGGAAGATGACCGGCAAGGCGCTCTGGTTTATCTCGCGGGGCCGGACGTGTTTTTGCCTGAGGTCATACAACTTGCAGGGCGAAAAAAGGAGCTTTGCAAGACGTACGGTTTTGAGGGGGCTTTCCCCATGGACGTCGAATTGGAGGCGTCGACAACACTTGCGCCCTTTGACAAAGCGGCGGCGATCAGCCGGGCAAATGAAAACTTGATGCGTCAATGCGATGTGGTTATTGCGAACTTGACTCCGTTCCGAGGGGCAAGTGCTGATGTTGGCACGGTCTACGAAATTGGTTTTATGCGCGGGCTTGGCAAGCCGGTCTTCGGATACACGAACATTGTCCAAGACTATAAAGAGCGCGTTGAACACTACAATTCAAACTGTATGTCATGTGTTGATCCTTACACGCGTGCTGCTGAGATCGAAGATTTCGGTTTGTTCGATAATCTGATGGTTGAATTTGCTTTGCGCCACGATGAAGCATGCATACAGCGTGTAGCGGTAAGTGAAGGTGAAGAACTCACAGATTTAACCGGCTTTGAACGCTGCCTTAAACGGGCTGCGAAAATCTATACATGATATCTATGTTGTGAGCCTGCCGGTCAGGTCGCATTGCGTTTCGCCTGAGCTGCTTGCCGTGCAGCGACTGCATCATGCACTTCGACTTCGAGAAGTTTGGCGGTCAGCGATACCATGCGCCGTTCATCATGATCGATGTTTCCATCCGCATCCGCCATTTCCCAAAGCATCCGAACCATATTGAGCCGTCCATCCCGGTCCAGGTTTTGGTGCAGCACCCGCGTGAATCTGTGCAGATCGATGGCTTCGCGCTCGTGGGCTTCTGCCGCTTCGATGATGGAGGTGATCTCATCCTGCGAAAGATCAAAATGCTCTTCGAGGGCTGATTGCAAATGGGTGGTTTCTTCGACACTCTGTTCGCCATCCGCCTTTGCGCAATGCACGAGTAGTGCAGCGCTTGCGATTTCTATCTCGTGGGCACCGAGTCTTTGGGGCTCATGTTCATTCAGAATACGGTTGAAGAGAGCTTCGATTTTGCGGAGCATGATGCCTATCCGATATGTTTGGGTGTGCTCAAAGCGTATGTCGCATATCGTAGATGGGGATCTCTTCGTCACCCGGCAACTCTTAAGACCTGCTGTAGCCCAAGAATGGCAGAGTGCTTCCAGTGCAGAGGGGGAGCATGCACGCGCGCGAACACGAACTTTAGAATCACAGGCCTCCCGTGTTTCGTTCATCGCATGGTCAGCTTAATAGACGTAAGATTTTTACAAGATCAGCTTGCTGTAGATAGCCGCTGTTTTTTTACTTTTTATTCTTAACAACTCTGCTCGAATCACGCGTCGTTAACCTATGCGTGATAGGCTCTGACGACTGCAACATAGAATATCAAAATAGTGCGATTTGTGAAGATAGCGGAAGCTTATCTTGAAACGCTGAGAGACAAACATGAAAGAGCGAAAGACAATACCAAACAAACGGATAACGCCAACACTCGGCAATCTGTGTTCGCGCAGTGTGGTGGCATTCTTATTTTGTATTTTCATTATAGAAGGACTGAAGTTAATCCCTTGAATAATTTGAAAATCAATACGGTTATTTTGTTATAATAGTATTATGCAATTTTTTTACCGCACCGTATACAACTTCTGGTGCCGCTTATAAATTCTATAATTCAATAAGCTTATCAGTGCCTGCTGATTGCAACAGAGGCGCTATTAAAGACGTCGCCTATGAAATACCGGGCTGCCTGGTAAATGCCTGGCTGTTCGCGTTCAGTTGGTCCCGTTATATAAAGTGAAAGACCGGCGCGGAACGAAGTCAGCCATTCTGCTGTGTCATCGAGGCTGCGATACGTGCCTATATCAACTATGGCGGCAGGCTTGCCTGCCTGTTGAGCGTGTTCCTGAGCCAGAATTGTCATCGGCGAGCACCCAACCCCTCCATAAGCAAATAAAATCAGAATTGCGTCGCTGTGTTGTGTGTTCCATTCGACTGTTTGCGCGATGCGCTTTCCTAGCCGCATATGATCAGTATTCGATAGAAACGTCAGTTGGCTGAGCGGTCCATCAAATTTATCAAAGATGTCACGGCTAAAGCAGCGACCGCCGAGAGGTAATGACCTAGCGTCTGCTTCATAAAGCGCAGCATATTCTACACCGGTTTGGCCGGCAGAAATAATCCTGGAGACTGGCATAACATTTTCTACCGTGTTGGGCGGAGAAATTTTGACTTCCAGTTATATCAGGATATACGCGAAAATTATATCATTGCGCGTTTGGTTGCCGCTCCAACTCCGGGGGATGTTCATCTTCGGATGCCGCCACCGGTTCAGCCGGATATGTAAGGCAGTCCCCCACATAGACATCGTTGAATGTATCTAAGGATGTATCGGCTGCAGCAAGCGCGGCCTCATATTCTCTTTCGGATTTTATGGCATCAATATCATGGTCGGCCATTCGAATTCTCCCGAATCATTTTCCTTATGTGCAGCTAGTATGATTTGAACAATTTAGTTTTTTATGCGCGTTCTACCGTTATCAACAAATTCAAGCGCCGTTCTGTTCAGTGGTTCTTCCATAAATGGCTGAAATGAGGCTTTCGATGTCTCTTACAAAACTGATATCATGTGGCATCGGCTGGCTTAAACCGGTATCGGCCGGTGACCTTGAAAATAAACAGGCTGTCTTGAAGTTGCGCGCCAGCGCCGATGTTATGCACCAGAAGAGGGCGTGCACCATCTAATGACGGCCGATTCGTAACCAGAGCAATGTGCGGACGGTTCCCAGGTGAAATCTGGGAGACAATGTCCCCAGGCAGGTAATCGTGCGGCCGATCGCTTATGGGAAGAGCTGCTCCCTGACGCTTGAAAAAGGTTTGCAGGTTCGGTACGCGGCGATGGTCGATGTTGCGGTCGGGACGTTTCAAACCCCAAACTCTAGGGTAAGCGCTGAAGCTGTTTTTCATATCACTATTGACCGCTTTTTGCAGGTCAAAATCAAAAGCATCACGGTAGGCCCGCACAATGACATCTGTGCAAACACCTCTACCACGTGGGATATCGCCATTCGGAAAGGAAAGTCTAACATAGGCAGGATCATAGATCTGTGTTACGCCGATCTGACTTTCCGTGGATGCGATCAACTTTGCCGCCCATGCTTCGGTTTTGTGCGCAGCAGCATGGGCGGCCGTTATACCCGTCAAAATGGATTGAGAGGTCGGCAATGATGATACCATGAGATGGGAAGGAAGCGCGTATGTGGTAAAGCTCCCCACCGTCAAAATGCTCGCTCCCATCAAGAAATCGCGCCGTTTCATCACCGTGTAGTCCCTGTCCTGTTTCAGGGACGATAAGCATGGTCTGGGACCCGAATATGGCGTTTTATAAAGACTGTGCAAAGAGCAGGTTGTGGCGGCTTTCGCGTGGTTGAATTAGCCTGCTCCCAGGCACCAGGCCAATATTGCTTTTTGCGCATGCAACCTGTTTTCCGCTTCGTCAAACACAACGGATTGTGAGCCGTCAATAACCTCAGCGCTCACTTCGTTGCCGCGATAGGCGGGCAGGCAGTGCATAAAAATTGCTTCAGGTTTTGCTTTAAGCATCAAGTCGCGGGAGACAGCATAAGGCGCAAGAACCTGTTTGCGATACTGCTCATCCGTTTGCCCCATGGAGACCCAGGTATCCGTCACAACGCAGTTTGCGTTTCGGACGGCTTCTTCAGGATCATCCGTAATGGAAACATCAGCTGAGGATTGCCGTATAAAGTCGACCACTGCCTTTTTAGGCCCCATTTGCCCAGGGCAGGCAATACGCAGGCTGAAACCGCAAACCGCTGCAGCATGGACCCACGATGCAGCAACATTGTTGGCGTCACCGACCCAGGCGATTGTATGCCCTGCAATCGGGCCACGCGTTTCTTCAAATGTCATGATGTCAGCGACGATCTGGCAAGGATGACTTTGGTCCGTAAGACCATTGATCACTGGGATTGTAGCATTGTCAGCCAACTCCATAAGGGTGTCATGCGAATTTGCACGTATCATGATGGCGTCTCCATAGCGAGACAGGACCTTGGCTGTGTCAGCAACGCTTTCGCCCCGCCCCAATTGGAGGTCGCTGCTATTAAGAAGGATCGTTTGACCGCCGAGCTGGCGCATTGCAACATCGAACGAAACGCGTGTACGCGTTGACGGCTTATCGAAAAGCATCAGTAAGATATCGTCTTCGATGCCTTGAGGACGCAGGTCATCCGGAACGCGCTTGCCTGCACGTTTCATCACATGTGCGTTGTCAAGAATGGCCCGCAGCGTATCGCGGGAGAGTGTATGAAGATCTAAAAAGTGGCGTAACGCCATCTTGGGTGCCTGCTCTATCCGTCTTAATTGCATACCGAAACCCGCCGCCGTTAGTGAGAGCTCATGCCCGCGCTGACATAGGCGCAGGCGGCGCCAAGGCGTGCGGTCGCATCGCCGAGCTCTTCGTCCGTTACATTGAGAGGCGGAATAAGCCGCATTACGTTATCGCCTGCTCCGACCGTCAATAGTTTTTCTGTAAAACAGGCATCAACCACATCGCCAACCGGAGCCTTAAGTTTCAAGCCTGTCAGCAGGCCAAGCCCTCTCACTTCATCGATGATATCAGGGAACCTGTCTTCGAGACCGGCCATAAGCTGACGGAAGCGTAGTGCCTTTTGTTGAACACTTTCGAGGAAGTCGGGCGCCAGCAATTTCTCAAGCACGGCGCAGCCAACAGCCGTCGCAAGAGGATTGCCGCCGAATGTCGAACCATGCGTTCCAGGCACCATGCCTTTGGCGGCCTCCACCGTTGCCATGACGGCGCCGAGAGGAAATCCGCCCCCAATACCTTTGGCAATTGCCATGATATCGGGAGCAATATCCGCCCATTCATGGGCAAACAATTTGCCGCTCCGGCCAACACCTGTTTGCACCTCGTCAAAAATAAGCAATATCCCGTGCGTGTTGCAAAGCTCTCGCAGCCCCTGAAGGCATTGTTTGGGAACCACACGGATGCCGCCTTCACCCATGACGGGTTCAATCATGATGGCTGCCGTTTCGTTGCCAATCACAGCCTCGAGCGCATCGTGATCGCCAAAGGGAATATGATCAAAACCTGGCGTTTCGGGACTGAAACCTTCGAGATACTTTGGGTTTCCGGCTGCTGCGATTGTGCCCAGCGTTCGGCCGTGAAAGCTTCCCTCAAATGTGATTATACGGTTCCGTTGCGGGTTGCCATTTTCAAAGTGGTATCTGCGGGCTACCTTGATTGCGCCTTCACATGCCTCTGCGCCAGAGTTGCAGAAAAAAACACGCTCGGCAAAAGAGTGTTCACACAGCATTTCGGCGAGACGTTCCTGAGCCTCAATGCGATAGAGATTTGATGTATGCCAAAGCTTATGAGCTTGGTCTGTCAGCGTTTGAACGAGATCATCGTCGGCATGACCAAATGTGTTGACTGCGACGCCGCTTGTAAAATCGAGATAGCGGTTACCATCCTTTGAGATCAGCCATGAGCCTTCGCCGCGTTCAAATATGACATTCGTACGCCGGTACGTGCCCATGACGGCAGGATGGGGGCCATTTACTGGTATCCTGGCGGACGTGGCCATGGATCAACTCCTAAAATGACAAAAGCAAAAAAGCCGCCTTTTCAGGCGACTCCTCGCTAAGATTATTGATGTAAACGCAATCTGTCAATGCAACCAGCGTGCATCTCTCAAAATTCAAGTTTTAAATAAACCACGCCTAACCTGCCCTGTCAGGCCGGTAAATTCGAGCACCGTGATTGCTCCATAAAGCTGTAGAGACAGCGCAGTGAAATTGGCTCTTGCGGGTATCAGCCACTTTGTCTGGGCTTCCCGATTGCTGGAGCATGGGAATATGTCATGTCCTGACGGCATAAATATTCAAATGCATGCTGTTTAGGCGTTACTCCTGCGCCCGAAGTAAAGTCTACGCAGGCGGCTTATAAAGCAGATAGGGAATAGTTCTCTAAAATACCCACAAAGATTTCCACAAACTGTTGATAAAATTTCGTCAACATCTTATGTGCGTTTTTTCAAAAAGAATTAACAGAATATGAAATGTTGCGTGTTTTTTGTGTTACAATCGACGCTGATCGGCGAATTTCGAAAAGCTGCAACTTGTCCTGTCCAGCCGTCCGGCTTTAATAAGATCCCGTAAGCGCAGCGTATCTGCGCATCACACGGCAGCAAACTGAGTTTTAGTTTTAGTTGTAGTTTTGAGTGATGTCTTGTGAATTGAGGGGCTTAGCTGGCCTTCTCGTCCTTATGGTTTGCGTTAGTAAAAGCGTTTCTAAAAAAGTTTAGTCAAAGATCCTTTTGGATTGTACTTGCCGCTCATATTGATTTGCAGGCTGGTATTTTAAAAAAGCGATCAAAACAACCGCGCGTGCTGTAATTCAACTTACGCGCCGCTTTTCATAATAGAGGGCCAGATACATGTCTTGGACCGATGAACGTGTCGAACTGCTTAAAAAATATTGGGGTGAAGGCCTGAGTGCCAGCCAGATTGCCGGACGCCTGGGCGGCATTACGCGAAATGCCGTTATAGGCAAAGTCCACAGGCTTGGTTTGTCCGGCCGGTCAACGACCACCAGGCTCAAATCGTCAAGGCCTCGCCGGCAGGTCGTCACAACAAAGCGTGTGAATAAAGCAAAGCTCCCCAATAGCGGCAATCCCATTCTACAGGCTTTATATAATGACGCCGACCCTTACATCTCACCCGCCGAAGAAATCGAGATTCCGCTGGAAGAGCGCAAGTCTCTTCAGGACTTGACCGAGAACAGCTGCCGCTGGCCGATTGGTGATCCGCAAACACCGGAATTTCATTTTTGCAATGGCCAGAAGGTTCCTGGATTGCCTTACTGTGAACACCATAGCAAACGCGCATTCCACGTTCCGCAAGCGCGCAAGCGTAAGCTTTCGGCCGCAAACAAGGCAAAGGCTGCCGCAGAGCAAGAGGCTAGCAATATCGAAAAGGTCGATGCTTAGCCTGTATATGTTATCTTGATATGTAAGATATGCAGACCAAGCTCTTGACGGCAAAAAGAAAAAACGTAATGTGCTACATCAGATAAATTTTTCGGCACAGTCTGTTAAGAAACGGGTCAGACCCATCGGCTTGCATGAGCGGTCAAACGGCTACTTTGAGAAGCTTAAGCTTCTTAAGGCCCGTATGTTTTGCGCTGCTCACCTTGCCGCATAAAACTGTTCGGGCATGACTGCACTGGTACATTAGAGGCTTGATTTGAAGTTTCACCAGCATGGTAAAAGATGCCTGCAAGTATATCTTTGTCCATCAGAAGTTACAGTATCAGATGACACTCAGCAGCCAATGTCAAAATATAACGCTCATACGGAGTTGTATTAAAAATGATAGACGGTGAAAAGATCACAAGTACGTTGGTTAAAGGCCAGCTATTCTCAAAAGTTGGTGACGGTGAGAATCGCTGAGGCGGTGTATCCTGGTTGGTAACCACACCCACCAGTCCCCGAG
>CAYUYL010000071.1:0-11023 GCA_964449195.1 uncultured Filomicrobium sp. | reverse complement strand
GGTGGCTGAAGGCGCCGATACAACTGCCGGATGGCAGTCTGGAACGGCGAGAGCGCGGCAGCCCGCAAGGCTCCGTGATCTCACCGCTTTTAGCCAATCTCTTCCTTCATTATGCGTTCGACAAATGGATGGGGGATCATCATCCTCACATCTGGTTTGAACGTTTTGCCGATGATATCTGCTGCCACTGCACATCCCTGGAGCAGGCTGAATGGCTGAAAACAACGCTTGAACAGCGTTTTGATGATTGCAAACTGGAGCTGCATCCCGGCAAGACGAAAATCGTCTATTGCCAGGATAGCAATCGAAGGCTTGATTATCCCGTAATCAGTTTTGACTTCCTGGGCTACACATTCCGCGCCAGGCGGGCAAAGTCGCATCGGGACAAGTATTTCATGAGTTTTTGTCCTGCAATCAGCAACCAAGCAGCCAAACGCATACGCCAGGAGATCAAAAGTTGGCGGCTGCGCCGTCGTAGTGATAAGAGGATCAATGACTTGGCACGGATGTTCAATCCTGTGATACGGGGCTGGATCACTTATTATGGTGGTTACTTCAAATCGGCGCTTTACCCGATTTTCCGGTATTTGGATCGGCGCCTGGCATGCTGGGCCATGAACAAATACAAGCGTTTGAGACGCCGTGGACGACGGGCCGATCAATGGATTGCAGCTATTGCATGGCGCAACCCAAGGCTCTTCGCACACTGGTGTTTGACAAAATGCGCAACGGCTTGAACAGCAGGAGCCGGATGAACTGAGAGGTTCACGTCCGGTTCTGTGAGAGCCTGGAGGTGAAATCCCTCCGGGCTACTCGACCCACGCTCAATATCGTAAAGGTTCTTACACCGGTTTCTATAGCCCACTCACGACTTAACTTTTCGGTAAAATCAAGCAACTGCCTGCTTCCCTTAAACTGTGTTGCCATGGGCCTGGATATTTGCCGGTTTTGGGCACAGACCTGGCTGCGGAACGGGCATAAAACGCAGGCGTCTGAGAGTGGTGCGAAATATATTCCAATGACGCCCCCCGGTATGACGGCTGTGTCGGTGCGAACTTTGGGGGCAAGCGGCTGGCCGCACAACTGAGCATAAGAAAAAGGCGGAATACGCATTGCGCTTGTATTAAAGAGCAGGTTTTGTGGCCCAGATCTTCAGCCCCGGGAGTTCAGATGCAAACACTCAGATCCAGACCATCTCATCTTTGCGCAACACAAGCACCTTGTTCTGGGGTACCTTGAGGGTTGTCATTTCCTGCACATCAATCCCGAGGATATGGCCGCGCAGTGCCCGGCTGACACCGCCATGGGAGACAACAACCATGTCGAGATCCACGGTCGCCAGCCACTGCCCAATGCGAACCATGAGATCAGCATAGCTTTCGCCGCCTTCCGGCCGCCAGGCGTAAGGATCAGCAGCATGTGCGGCTGCACCCTCAGGATCGGTTTTCTCGACGTCCGACCAATGTTGACCCTGCCAGGCACCAAAGTGAATTTCCTTAAGCCGGTCATCCGTCGTGTAGCCATCGCGCGGCAGCCCGATGCACGCCCGGATAATCTCCATGGTCTCACAGCAGCGGCTGAGCGGGCTGGCCACAAACGCCAGATCGGCGATATCCGGGCGCACTTCATGTAAACTGAGAGCATTTTGGGCCGCCTGCTCGCGCCCCGTATCGTTGAGATCTATGTCAATCTGCCCCTGGATGCGGCGCTCGAAATTCCAGTCCGTCTGCCCATGACGGATAAAATAGAGCGTCACATCGTTTTTCATGCCCAAGGTCTTTCCTCTACTGCCGCGTACCGGACATGGCCATGACAAAAACCGGCAGGGTTCCTAATCGCTTTTGGCTACCGTAATATCGGGCGCCTCTTCGTTTTTCATACCCTGAACGTGGTAGCCGCAGTCGACGTGATGCACCTCACCGCTGACGCCGCGCGCGAGATCTGAGGCGAGATACAGTCCGGCCCCCCCGACCTCGTCAATTGTCACCGTGCGGCGCAAGGCAGAATTATATTCGTTCCACTTCAGAATATAGCGGAAATCTGAAATGCCCGACGCCGCTAAAGTTTTGATCGGCCCTGCGGAAATGGCATTAACACGGATACTGCTCTTGCCGAGATCGGCCGCCAAGTAACGCACGCTCGCCTCAAGTGCGGCCTTTGCAACGCCCATGACGTTATAATGCGGCATAACTTTTTCCGCGCCGTAATACGTCAGCGTCATAATGGAACCACCATCGGTCATAAGTGGTTCTGCACGTTTCGCCAGCGCTGTCAGAGAATAGCAGGAAATCAACATGGTATTCGTGAAGTTGGTTTCACTTGTATCCACATAGCGACCGTCAAGTTCATTTTTATCCGAAAATGCGATCGCATGGACGAGAAAGTCAAGCTTGCCCCAACGTTGCTTCAGCGTTGCAAAAACCGCATCCATGGAGGTTGCATCCGTCACATCGCATGGCACAACCAGATCGGAGCCCAATTCTTTTGCGAGAGGATCCACACGCTTTTTTAGGGCTTCCCCTTGATAGGTCAAAGCGAGTGTCGCCCCTTGAGCGGCAACAGCCTTGGCTATGCCCCACGCTATGGAACGATTATTCGCAACGCCCATAACCAATCCATGTTTGCCAGCCATGAGTTGACCAGCTGGAATGCCGGATTGATCTTTGTCAATTGACATCAGTCTGGTTCCTTATTTTGCTCATGATTGGATATATTCCACATAGACGCTTGATGATCTCAATGGCATAAAACGGTATCAGAAAAACGCAAGTTGAAATGCATAGTTTCCCCTGCGTCTGGATGGCAGATTGATTCATTTTAACTCATAAAAAGATGATATTTCTATAATACACTTTAATGGTTTGATAGGTCGCTGTCATCCCTCCAGGCTCCAAACGCCATCCCGCTGACGACACGCAATGCCTTCTGCCGCCTTTGCGAGCGTGCCGGAGTGAAGCCAGATCATCACGTGACGGCAAACACGACCGCGATTGTCTTTAAAGGACTGGGTTGGTCTAATCACCGCTTGAATACGTTTATCTTTCCACTTCTGCGTGAAGTCCACCCCATCTTCAACGCTGCTGAGCGCAACCTGAACAACTTCCAAAGCCGCAATTTCGTCTTCTTCAGAAAAGTGGCGGGCGGAAGGGACAGAACGCTGAGACGTTACAGCGCAGGTCGCCGTTTTATTCGCCCGATGAATAAGCCCTTGATTGCATCCCAGGGCTGATGACGGCTGATAAAGTGAAATAATTAAAAGAGCAATTGCCAATATGATCGCTGCAAAAAAACCAGCTCCGATATCCTCTGAATCATGCATAAAACTCAATACCCCATAACGCAACATCGTAAACGCGAGATCGCGGACAGCTCATAAACCTTACAAGTAAGACAGCCCACGATCATGACGGCTCCGACTTTCACATGCGATGGTTAATATCGGCTAAAGCCTTGTCACTTTTTGAAGTATGATATCGCCACTCCAGACGGGAAAATAAATATGACAACAGACAGAGACCCACAAGGTACGACAGATCAGGCCGTAGACTTTTCTGCTTCCGATCAACCATTTGACTTGTTCAGCCGCTGGATGGCGGATGCAGAAGCCAATGAGCCCAATGATCCCAACGCGATGGCGCTGGCAACAGCTGATCAAAGTGGCCTGCCAAACGTACGCATGGTTTTGCTTAAAGGCTTTGATGAGCCTGAGGTTGAAGGCTCTCGCGGTTTCGTGTTTTACACAAATTGCGAGAGCGCCAAAGGACGCGAGTTGCAATCAAACATGCAGGCCGCACTTCTGTTCCACTGGAAATCCCTGCGGCGTCAGATCCGCATTCGCGGCCAGGTCAATTGCGTTTCCGGTGCTGAGGCTGATGCCTATTTTGACAGCCGTCCGCGCGGCAGCCGCATCGGCGCTTGGGCCTCTCAGCAATCGCGCCCGATGGAAAACCGCTTTACGCTTGAAAAGGCTGTCGCCGCCTACACAGCCAAATTCAACATTGGCACAATCCCGCGCCCGCCATATTGGTCCGGCTTCCGGCTTATCCCGTCGGAAATGGAGTTCTGGCACAATCGACAGTTCCGGCTGCACGATCGTGTTGTTTTTCGCCGCACCGGGGCGGGCGGAAACTGGAGCAAAGAGCGGCTTTTTCCTTAAATCCGGCAATTTCGTATTTTTTCGGACTAATGTTCAGTTTTGGTTCATGCAGCGTCGTCAAAACTCTGTTAAATATAAATTATTGAGTATTTGAAACCCAATAAGTATGCGTGATTGGAGGGAAAGTATGATCGCATTTTTCAAACATATAGCCGGCATCGCTATGGTTGCCGCCATAATGGCCTTCGTATCAGGCGCAGGCCATGCCCAAGCCGGTGCCGTCAGT
Organism: uncultured Filomicrobium sp.; assembly: GCA_964449195.1. Lineage (GTDB taxonomy): Bacteria > Pseudomonadota > Alphaproteobacteria > Rhizobiales > Hyphomicrobiaceae > Tectiglobus. The sequence goes on along the minus strand of CAYUYL010000071.1, from coordinate 6,641 downwards.
GGAGCATACCAAGCCTCACAAAACATTCTGCCACAAATGCCAAGCATGGTTCAAAAGGTTCACGGTTGCCACCGTAGCCCACGGATCGTGCCATGGAGCGGTCTGCGTCACCGCCATGCCGGACCAGCCTGTGCTTGGGTTCGTGTCAAAAAACGTAATATATGCCGACGCTGGCGCCGCATCTGCAGCAACCGTTGCCTCGACCGTTTTTATCCAAACAGAAAAAGAGTACGTCGCTGTGCACGCCGTTGTTTTGCACAAAACGCTCCGGACCGTTGCTTCTAAAACAGTGTTCAGGTGAAAACAAGCTAAGCTAAGCTGAGTTGATAGCTCTCAGCCCAAGACAACACAAATAGACAGGGCAATGGTAAGAAAATTCTCTTGCCCTTTTTCGCCATCGTATTTCCAGAGCAACCCATTCATGCAACATCTATAGGCATCACACGCAGGCCGGCCCAGGCAGCCGCTTCCTTGTATTCTTTTGCAGTATCGATATCACAAATACTGTTGATCAGCGCTATACGATAACAGGAAAGAACGCGCAGGTTTTCGGCCAGAGTCCGTTCGCTGGACCAGTTGACACCTTGAAACGGATGAGGAATTGGCCGCCGGCGTGCCATCCCGACCAACCAATAGCCGCCATCGTCTGCGGGACCGAAAACCACATCATGAGATCCAAGAGCTCGAAAGCCTTCAGCAATATGAGCCGGCCTGATCCCTGGAATATCGCTGCCAATCAAAATTGCGGGCCCCGGCGGCAGCGCTTTGAATGCATTTTCCATCCGCGTGCCAAGATCGCCGCGACCCTGGGGCATTTGCTTCAGATGAGCTGGCCATGGCGGACATGCAACAGCAGTGTCCGGTGAAACTGATAATCGTGTCGACCAGCGTTTGTCGCAGCTTAACCGGCTGATCACCGCGCTTGAAGCGGCGCGGTAAAAGCTAGTGGCAGAACTCACGCCGATGCCTGCAGCCAATCGGGTTTTGACACGTCCAGCCACCGGCTGCTTCACCATAATGATAAGCCATTGATTCATGTAAGCTCTTCCTGCAGGCTATCTTGGAGGGAAACGGCGGAAAGTGGATATCAATTGTATATCCGCACAATATGCCTGATCGGAACCCCGCAATAGTAAAGCAACATGCAGCACCAGTTGCGTAAGACACGCCCGACATAACCTCCGCGCTGATATCGTACCGCGCTTGTCATTGCACCGGCTTTCAAAATCAGTATCCGTGAACGGCCGAGGCGGCGAATTAAATCGACGTCCTCGAGCAAGGGCATATCTTTGTATCCCCCTACTTTATTGTATAACCGCCGGGATATCAGCAATCCCTGATCACCATAAGGCATGCCTAACAATGTGCAGCGCCACGCAACCCCCCATTCAACCAGGCGCGGCATAAAACCCACATCATCAAGCACAAAGCGGAAAGCTGCCGCCGTATCAGGACGCTTTCGTTGCTTGATGCGCTCGACAAACGTGCGCACCTCTTCATCCCATCCGGCTTCCAGAACGGTATCGGCATGCAAAAATAACAGCCAGTCCCCCTTCGCAGTCTCCACACCGGCGCGCAACTGCGTACCCCGGCCACGCTCTGAAGGCACAATTGTCAGCCCCGCAGCCTCAGCGATTTCAACGGTCTCATCACTTGACCCGCCATCGACGAGAACAACGTCGCGTAATACGCCGCTGGCCAACGCCGGCACCAGCGATGCAAGCGTTGGTGCCAGCACGGCGTTGGCGTTGAGTGTCGGAATAACGATTGAAATCATATCTTTGGGGCTGCGTAGAGTCCTAATACCACTTTGCCAGAGCATAAAGCGATTGCAACTCAATTCAAGATGAGTGAGAAAAATCTTTAAATGTTCACAAATATTCTTTATTTGTTCCAAGTCGAGAGTTTTATGGGATGCACATGCTATGATTGCTGAGCCCAAATTCGCATTCAATGCCTGTCCTATGGATTTTCAAGTGCGCCACGGACGCGGTGCACGCAGTAATGTTACTGGCCGATATGAACAAGAAAAACGCGATTATTTCGACGATGGCTGGGACACAATGGACGCGTTAGCAGACTTGAAAACATATGTTCAAACGGAACATGCCAAATCCATTATAACGCACAATGACAGCCCTGATTTATCTTTTGATCAATCACTCAATCCATATCGCGGCTGCGAACATGGTTGTAGTTACTGCTATGCGCGCCCAATGCATGCCTTTCTCGGCCATTCTCCGGGCCTCGATTTTGAAACCAATCTCTATGCCAAAACAAATGCCGCAGAGGTTCTGGAGGCTCAATTCCGGCAGCCCGGTTACAAAGTTAAAACAATAGCTCTCGGCAGCGCAACAGATGCCTACCAACCGATTGAGCGTCAACACAAAATCACACGCCGCATTTTGACAGTCATGGCACGCTATCGTCATCCTTTCGTGATTGCAACAAAGTCATACCTGATCACACGAGATATCGATATTCTCAAAGATATGGCCCAGCTGGGCCTGACCAAAGCGGCTTTGTCTGTGACAACCCTTGACAGGGACGTTGCCAGAAAGATGGAACCACGGGCTGCCACCCCTGCCCGGCGTTTAGAGGCCATTGCGCAGCTGAGTGCCGCCGGCATACCAACAACCGTTTTGGTTGCCCCTGTTATTCCAGGCTTGAACGATCACGAAATCGAACAAATCCTGCTTTCTGCCAAGCAGGCCGGCGCCACGTCAGCAGCCTATGTCATGTTACGCCTGCCACTTGAGCTGAAGCAACTTTTTCGTGAATGGCTTGCCAGCGAATTCCCAAATCGGATGAAACGCGTCATAAACATTTTGCAAAATATGCATGGCGGCCGTGACTACAACCCGGAATTTCATGTTCGGCAAAAGGGCACGGGGCCATTTGCAGAGCTTGTCGCCACAAGGTTTCGGCTGGCTATGAAACGGTACAGGCTCAATAAAAAAGGGCTCGGCCTCAGGACGGATTTATTTCGCGTGCCAGGTCAGCCTCAATCACAAATGGACCTTTTTAACGACTAAGGCGGAGCTTAAACTGTGCCAAAGGCCCGGCAAAAACCAACTCTTGCAATCGAACTTGACCACATCAGACGTCACGGGGGGCCGGTGGCCGGCGTTGACGAAGCCGGACGCGGCCCGCTGGCCGGACCGGTTGTAGCGGCGGCAGTTGCCTTTAGCGAAACTGACGTCAAACGCGGCCTTACTGACAGCCTTACCGAACTGGCCGATTCGAAGATGCTCAACGAAGCACAACGAGAACGCCTGCATGACACAATCATTGCCAATTTTCAGGTTGGTATCGGTATTGCAAATCGTGAGCGCATTGATTCCGATAACATTCTCAATGCAACAATGTGGGCCATGCGCGCCGCACTATATGATCTAGGCTTAACGCCGGCATATGTCCTTATCGATGGCAACAGGGCGCCCAAACTGCCCTGGAGAGCACAAACGATTGTGGGAGGAGACGGGCAATGCGCATCCATCGCAGCAGCTTCCATTATCGCAAAAGTCACCCGTGACCGCATGATGTGCAAGCTTGCAGAAGTCTTCCCGCAGTATGGTTTTGAACGCCATAAAGGCTATGGCACCAAAGCGCATCTTGAAGCCATGCGCGAGCACGGCATATGCGACGCACACAGGCGTTCCTTTCGCCCTGTCCGGATCTTACAGAAATAAAGCCAGATTTCTGATCTTTTGAAATGACAGCTTTTGACCGGCTAACAGCCATGCAAAAGCATGATGCATCAATAACATCTTGCCTGATGCACGAGCATGGTTGATTTGATCTTTGGGCGTTTATAGCAGCAATGAGAGGCTTCTGTTGCCAGGTGCCTCTCGTACCCCGCCTAGACATGCTTAAGCGCCTAGGGCTTTATTCGAGCCTTAAGACATCGCTTAAGCAGCGATGGCCTGTGGCTCAGCATAGTTGTCGTTTGCAACTATTAAAGTGACCCGATAACGGCGGTATCATGCCGGGCAAAAGCACACCTTTTACACTCTCGTCGATCCTGTTTCGCCCCCGCCAAAGCCCGCTTCTAAAGTATGCCAAGTTTACATTCTCAGTATACATTAACGGGCTTTGGTGGAGGCGCCGGGTACTGCCCCCGGGTCCGATAAGCTTATTATGATGACCATTTATCGCCATAGTCGAATAGCTCCGACATCCTATATATAGCATCATCCGCCTCAAAAAGTAATAGCGGTCATTGAAGAGCATGTATAAACCGCATAGCTCACTGCAGAACGGTATTGAGCAAGCCCATAATCAGGCAACGCATGAAGGATGGTTTAAAGTCAGCGGAACGATATGTTTTCGCCTGTCTGGTAGGACTATTTTAAAGAAAATGTTAATAATCTTGCGGTTTCGTAAAAACATAAGCAAAGAGATATCATAAATGCCTGCTCGTCGTCCCGCACATACATCAACAGCTACGGGGGTGTCACAACGCCAGCTTCGCGTTGGCGAACTTGTGCGCCATAAATTATCAGAGATGCTGTCACGCGGCGAAATCCATGATGACGTTTTGTCAGCGCACCTAGTGACGATCCCCGAAGTGCGCATGAGCCCGGACCTGAAGATCGCCACGGCTTATGTGATGCCGCTTGGTGGCGGGGACATGCAAGATGTTATCGCAGCGCTGAATGCAAATCGCAAATACATCCGTAGCGAGATCGCCCGTGCCGTTGCCCTTAAATTTGCACCTGACATCCGCTTCCGTGCAGACGATACATTTGACGAAGCCATGCGCATTGATTCACTCTTAAATAGTCCGAAAGTGCGCCAGGATATCGACCATGATTAGCTGTTTTAAATCCTTTGATGTTTGGACGGCAGATTTCAGAAAATAATTGACTTGAGTAAAACATGGCACGCCGCAAAAGAGGCCACCCGATACACGGGTGGCTTATCCTCGACAAGCCTTTGGAGATGACATCAACTGCCGCGGTCGGTCGAATAAAGCGTCTTTTCAACGCTCAGAAAGCCGGACACGCGGGTACTCTGGACCCTTTGGCAACAGGGATACTGCCACTCGCACTTGGCGAAGCCACCAAAACTACCTCGTTTGTAATGAACGGAAAAAAATCTTACCGTTTCACGGTTGGCTGGGGCGTTGAGACCAGCACAGACGATATGGAAGGCGAGCCAGCCGAGACCTCAGACCTAAGGCCAACACTTGAAGCCATAGAACATCAACTTCCAAAATTTACCGGCGCGATCATGCAGATCCCGCCCAAGTTTTCAGCCATTAAGATTGCAGGCAACCGTGCTTATGATCTCGCCCGCGATGGCGGGCAGGTCCAACTTGAAGCGCGCAAAGTGGTCATCGAAAAACTGCAAATCATCGATATGCCGGATCAGAACACAACGGTTTTTGAAGCCGTTTGCGGTAAGGGGACGTATGTCCGCGCGATCGCCCGTGATCTTGGCCGCGCTCTTGGGTGCTTCGGCCATATCAAGTATTTGCGGCGCACGCAGGTCGGGCCATTTGCCGAGGAAGACGCCTGGACACTGGAAAACTTAAAACGGTTGACCGAAGAGGAGAATGGCGAAGACAACGGCGCAGGCCACCATCTTGCAGCAGCAGCTTTGCTGCCCGTTGAAGCCGCACTTGAGGATTTACCTCATTTAGAGTTGCCACCAGCAACCGCCGCCCGCATCGCACGCGGCCAGAGCGTCATCTTCCGTGGACACGATATACCGGATGTCAATGGCCAAGCCTACGCCACCAGCAAGGGAAAGCTGCTTGCACTTGTCGAAATCGAGAACGGCGCATTGCGCCCGACCCGTGTCTTCAACATGAGGAGCTGAAAAACTCAACAGGGCATGGCTTGAATTCCATTGACCAAACAGACTAATGTAGATTTATAATTTTCAGACAGCCCGTCGTCCGGCTTGAGAACAAAATTTTGACGCCAATTCTGACGGCCAATATATCCCACAAAAACGCTTGCCGCGTGTGAAGGTTGATTATGGAAAAATTCACGACGCTCACCGGAGTTGCCGCTCCCCTGGATCTGATCAATGTCGACACCGACATGATTATTCCGAAAGTCTACCTGAAAACAATCAAACGGACCGGCCTTGGCAACGCACTCTTCGCAGAGATGCGATACGACGAAAATCACGACGAAATTTCTGATTTTATTTTAAATAAATCCGCTTGCCGCCAGGCAAAAATTCTCGTGGCAGGCGACAATTTTGGCTGTGGGTCAAGCCGTGAACATGCGCCGTGGGCGCTGTTAGACTTTGGCATTCGCGCTATTGTCGCTCCATCCTTTGCCGACATTTTTTTCAATAATGCCTGTAAAAACGGCATACTTCCGGTTCGGCTCTCAGAGCAGCGCGTAAATACATTACTTGATGTCCTTGTGAAGAATGAAGGCGCACAAATGACGGTTGATCTGAAGGCCCAGAGCGTAAAAGGCCCTGATGATATTACAGACGATTTTGAGTTCGATGCGCACCGCAAACACTGCCTGCTGAACGGTCTCGATGATATCGGCCTGACGATGGAGAAGGAACCCTCCATTGCAGCATACGAAAGTCAGGTTCAAATGGCACGCCCCTGGCTGTGAATTCTCCACCGGCTAAAAGCCGGATCGGTCCGCTATACAGCGGACTAT
>CAYUYL010000070.1:0-11193 GCA_964449195.1 uncultured Filomicrobium sp. | reverse complement strand
GAAGGAGATATCTTCTGACCTGCTGAAACATAAGACTTGATATAATGATCGCAAACTTTGCCATATTTCATGCACAAACCAAGTGAATATGACATTCCTCGCAGCTAAAGTATGCTACAATTAGAAGCCTGTATATAAGTATGGCATTTGCTTGCCTTATTTCATGTTAGACTTATTGGGATTTATGCCGGTTCTTGGATGCTGCTTGCCTCTAGACTGCTTGAATATATCTGCGCGTGTGCGTCTCCAACGTTGAAATGTATAACGCCAATCTTCGACAGAATGGATAGGGTTAGTATGGACAAAGTGACTATTGATGATACGTCCCCCGCCGCGGCAACCGCAGGCCAACGATTCCATGGCCTGTCAACCATTTGCGTTTTTTGCGGCTCCGGGCATGGCCGGAACCCAGCCTACAGGAAAGCTGCAGAGGCCCTGGGAACAAGCCTTGCGAGGCACAACCTTAACCTGGTCTATGGCGGCGGCGGGTTGGGTCTGATGGGTGCTGTTGCCAATGCTGCGCTCTCCGCTGGTGGGCACGTGACCGGTATCATGCCACATTTCTTGTCTGAGCGTGAAAGGCAGTTGTCAGATTTGACCGAGCTTATTCTCGTAGACAACATGCACCAGCGTAAAATGACTATGTTTGAGCGCTCAGATGCATTTGTCGCTTTGCCTGGTGGTGTTGGTACACTTGAGGAGCTTGTAGAGCAGGCGACCTGGTTGCAGCTCGGGCGGCATAAAAAACCTATTGTCCTTGCCAATATCGAAGGCTTCTGGGATCCGTTGCTTGCGCTGTTAAAACATATGCGTGAAGAGACATTTATTCGCGAAGGTATGGAAGTCAACATCGCTGTCGTCAATCAGATAGAAGACACCATACCGTGCATTCGGAATATGGTGGGCCAGCGGCCGAGCGAAGCTGCGCCACAGCTTGATGTGGCAAGTAAATTCTGATGTTCCGGTTTTGACATTTCGCACCCCAGCTGGTGGCGGCGCTGGGGCAAAAGATAAACATGCCAGACGTGTCCTGTCCGGGGCGTGTCTTCAGATAGCATATATAGCAGAGGAATGACCATGTTGGATCCAGCTGCAGAACATGCGCACAAGAGGAATAACGTCTTACAAACAGTGATACTGCTGGCCGGTATTGGAAGTTTGCTGGCTTTATCTGCTGGCCTGCTTTTTGGTTGGTATGGCATATATGCGGCTGCAGCTGCTGTTCTTTTTTTGCTTCTGTGTAGTGTCCGTGTGCCACCCGGCATGATGATGCGCATGTACAAAGCCCGCCCTGCCGAAAAAGTCGGCGGCAAGCAGTTGGTGCAAATCACAAGAGAGCTTGCAAAGCGCGCGGAACTTGCTCATGTCCCAGCTGTGTACATTATCCCAAGCATGACGCTGAACGCTTTTGCTGCCGGCTGCAAGTCCAATGCCGCTATCGGTGTCACAGAGGGTATGCTGCGCAAACTCAGCATGCGGGAATTGGCCGGAGTGCTGGCACACGAAATCAGTCACATTAAACATAATGATCTTCTGGTTATGAGCTTCGCTGATCTTATGAGCCGCCTGACACAAATCCTTTCATACGCCGCAGTTGTTCTGGCGGCTATGAATGTTACGGCGCTGATTATGAATGGTGAAGCTGCATATGGCTGGGTTGGCATCATAATTCTGTATTTGGCGCCAGGGATTACCAACCTGATGCAGCTTGGCCTGTCTCGTGTTCGCGAATATGATGCAGACCTTTCAGGTGCACGCCTAACTGGTGATCCTCAAGGCTTGGCACAGGCGCTTAGCAAGGTTGAGCGCTATACCGGCCGTTTTTGGGAGGATCTGATGATGCCCGTGCCTGGGCGGCGTGTTCCGCAGCCTTCACTCCTGCGCTCACATCCGGCAACGGAGGATCGCATTAGCCGATTGCAGCAATTGAAACAAACGGATCAAACGAGGCCTGTAATTGTTGTCATTGATGAACCAATGATTTCAATGGTTGGTCTTGGCCCCATCTCCATGCGTCCACGTTACCGTTTTCCCGGCATCTGGTATTAACCCCGGGGACGGATTCTTGCCGATATCGTTCGGTATGCCACCTCAACATTGAAAAGCGTATCGATGCATACACGATACATGGAGCGAATCATGCCGATTTTGCGTGTTTCAGGTGCTGTTCTGCTGAGCATGTTCATTGCTTTGGCGCCTCTACAGGCACAGACCTCCAAAGGGCTTGACGCTCTGAATAGTGAAATGGCCCGGCTTTACCAAGCTGGCCGGTATCAAGACGCAATTCCGCTTGCCGAACGTATCTTGAAGTTGACGGAGCAAACGTTCAGCCAGGATCATCCAAATGCTGGTGCAGCGCGCAATAACCTTGCCGAGCTATATCGCGCGCAAGGCCGCGCTGCCGAGGCCGAAGCACTTTATAAACGTGATCTTGCCATAACCACAAAAGCACTCGGGCCTGATCATGCTGATATTGGCATCACATTGGATAATCTTGCTCAACTATACCAGGATCAAGGTTATTATGAAGGAGCTGAAGCGCTTTATAAACGTGCTCTTGCCATTGACGAAAAAGCGCTTGGTCCAGACCATCCAAGCGTTGGTACAACGTTGCACAACCTTGCCGGTCTTTATTATGCTGCGGGCAATCTGGAGGAGGCTGAAGCTTTCTATAATCGCGCGTTATCGGTTCGACAAAAAACGTTGGGTGCCAAGCATCCCGATGTTGCTGCAACTCTGAGCAGCCTCGCCTTGCTGCATGCCAAACAAGATCGCATAACGAAGGCACAAGATCTCTACTCACGTGCGCTTGCCATCGTCGAAGAAGTATCACGTCCCGGGAATTCCGAGCGCGGCGGCATTCTTCACAACCTCGCCTTTCTTCATCAAACTAAGGGCCGTGTCACGGAGGCGGAAAAGTTCTATAAAAGTGCTCTTGCGAGCGATGAAAGCGTGTTTGGCGATACCCATCCATACAGAGCTGTTACATTGAACAATCTTGCCGGTTTATATCAGAGTATAGGACGTACTGAAGAGGCTGAACGCCTCTACAAAGAGGCTCTTTCAAGTGCAGAGGCAATGCCGGGATCGAGCCGTGCGCAGACCGCGATAACGCTTGCCAGGCTTGTGTCCCTTTATAAGGCAGCAGGGCGCGCCTCCGAAGAAAAAGACATGCGCCAAAAGTTGCTACGTCTGCCGTTGGCGGGGACACGGCATAGCCCGGTTTATTTCGCGACCACGCGGGCCCATGCCGGTCATGATCAGCTTTATGGCAGGCGGGATGGCAATACACTTTCCTTTGGCCGTATAATACTGCAGGTTCCAGACGGTGCAATTCGGCAGCATCGTAAGGCGCGATACAGAATGCTCACGCGTTTGGGCGAGCCTCACACCCGGCTGACCAACGAAGATGTTTTTAAACGTGTGCGCCACTGCGCTCTGAATTCAGGACAACTGGCCGTTGCCATCAAGGATGGCTTGAAACAGGCATCTTTATTCAAGCGTGAAGCTCTGATTTTTGTGCATGGCTTCAACGTTGATTTCAATGAGGCCACGCAGTTGGCCAGCCAGGTGGCATTTGATATTCAATTCGACGGCGCGCTGATCGCATTTTCCTGGGCCTCGCTTGGGCGCGCTAACCCAATCGCCTATACACGGGACCGTGGCAGGGCGGATCAGTCTGTGACACGCTTTGTCACCTTCCTTGACCAGCTTTCGGAGCAACTGCCGGACGTGACACTCCACGTCATGGGGCATGCCATGGGCAATCGCGTTCTCACGCGTGCCTTCTCGCAGATCGCGGCCCGTCCGCAGGGGGCCAAGCGCCCTAATCTTGGTGAGATTATTGTCCTAAATGCTGATGTCGATCCCGAATGGTGCGAAAAGCTCGGTGCAGTGCGCCCGCATGTTCGCGGCATCACGAATTATGTGACCCAGGATAACTGGGCGCTGTTGATATCCAAAGGTATACGTTTTGGTAAGGGGCGGTGCGGGCGCTTGCCGCGTGTCTACACAGGAATCGAAACAATCGATACGACTGGCATCGATAAACGCACGAAAAACAAGGGTTTGGGTTTCGCGAAGAAACGACATGGCGTTTTCGCCAGCAATCCGGTGCTATTTGGCGAGATGACGCGCCTGCTTGCCACCGGAGAGCGCACGCCGGATAAACGCACACCAGAGTTTACTCCGGTCAAATCCAAAGACGGCCGTGTTTTCTGGGCGTATGATACAACACGGGATATCGTGATCACTTCGCAAGCTGATAAAGAGTAGACGGGATAATACCGGCTGTCGTGCACTTTAAAATCAACAGAGCCTATCCGAGCCGGTTATTCGCAAAATTGAATGATTTCCAAACCTCATTTCCCTGAATTATACTGTATTGATGATTTCTGGAAACACTCGAAATAATGGACCTGGCGGGAAAGTGGCCGTGCGAGTGCTTATTCTCGGTGGAACTGGGGAGGCCCATCTGCTGGCTCGCGAACTCCACAAAGATGGCCGTTTCCAGGTTGTGACGTCGCTTGCGGGGCGCACCTTGAGCCCAGCCGTTCCCGACGGTGGTTTGCGGGTTGGTGGCTTCGGCGGCGCGCATGGTCTGCAAGCTTTTCTCGTTGCGCATGGAATCGGCATTCTCATCAATGCCACGCATCCTTTTGCAAGCCAGATTTCACGGAATGCTGTGCTTGCAGCACGCGCTGCGAAATGCCGGCACTATCGCCTTTGCAGGCCGCCCTGGAGCCCAGTGGCCGGTGACGTTTGGCTTGATGCCGATGATGCTGGTCATGCCGCACAAAAGCTGAGGTCTGGCACCGTTGCTTTTGTGACGCTTGGTCAGCGTCATCTCAGTCCGTTTGCCGCGCGGCGTGATGTGCGCATTTTGGCGCGTATGATTGAAGCACCCGCTAAAGCCTTGCCGGACCACATCACAGTGATACAAGACCGTCCGCCGTTCAGCCTTCCCCATGAGTGCCGGACGCTGGCTTCCCATGGCATTAATGTTCTTGTCAGCAGGAATGCTGGCGGCCATGCTGTTGCGGCCAAGCTTACTGCGGCCCGTGATATGGGCGTGCCGGTCATTATGATTCGCCGTCCTGTCATGGAGGCATCGGCAGATGCTGTTTCAGCCAATGATATGCTAACCCTGCTTGAACATGATATCACGTAGAGGATTTGCTTATGAAATGCCTGCAGGCTAACGGGTAAGAATATTTTTGTCTTAGAAAAATCTTTTGGCGGCAACGGATCGTATTTTATTAGTAATATTTATTCATAGTGTAGTAGACGCATCGTAGTGCAAAAGAGTTGTTTGATTGTATGACAGGCACCAACAGACATCATATTGGTCCGACGTCGCATTTTTATTGTTCCCAACGCCTGCGCCTTCATTACTTGGATTGGGGCAATAAAGATGCACCACCGCTTATCCTGCAACACGGTGGACTGGACCATGGCCGGAGTTGGGATTTCATAGCTCAGGAACTCATGCAGGATTGGCATGTGATCGTGCCTGATCTGCGCGGGCATGGCGACTCAAGTTGGGTTAACGATGGCGACTATACAATAGCCGCGTATGTCTATGATTTTGCTCATTTGATTCATCAACTGGACCTGGCGCCGGTCAGCATTGTCGGCCATTCGCTGGGCGCTAATATTGCCATGCGCTACGCTGGAATCTATCCGGATCATGTTCGCAGGCTTGTATCAATTGAAGGTTTGCCACTACCGGCCAGGACGCGTGGCGGAGACGCGCAGAAAGCGCCAGCCACACGTCTAAGCGAATGGATCGAGCGCAAACGCGGCTTGTTGGGGCGCCAGCCCAAGCGTTATCAAACACTCGCAGATGCAGCCGCACGCATGCAGGAGAGAAATCAGTTTCTAAGCAAGGAGATGGCGGCTCATCTCACCCTGTACGGTGCGAGCCGGAATGAGGATGGCACGTATTCGTGGAAATTTGATAATTACGTACGTGGTTGGCCGCCGACCGATATGCCCCACCATGATCTCGATACCCTATGGGCTGCCGTCCAATGTCCGGTTTTAATGATGTACGGCAAGCAAGGCTGGACACCCAACCCTGAAGAAGAAAGCCAGCTCAAGCTTTTTCAAAACCTGACGCTGGAAGTTTACGAAAGGGCCGGACATTGGGTTCACCACGACCGCTACGACGCTGTTGTGGCCAGCCTGAAGCGCTTTTTGTAAGGCCCGGCAGGCAGGCTTGCTCGTTGAGACCGGCATTTGCCCCCAAGCTGGGGGGGGGCCGTTTCGGCTGAGCCGTCCAGCTCTCCCCCGCCCGGCCCCTAACGGTATGATCTCAAGGGCGATCGGGCGGGCAGGTGATGTAATGCAACTTTCTGCAGAAAGACTCTAAATATCAAGATTTTAGCGATAAGCCAACAACCGCGCTTTATCGGTCAGGACGAACAGTATGCCGTTTGCTACGACTGGGGCTATGAAAACGGCTGCGCCGGTTGAGAGATTTTGTGCAACACGCCCCGTCTTCGCATCAGCACCAACCAGACCACCTTTATCGGACACCAGCCAAAGTTTTCCGCCAGCTAACGCTGGGCCGGACCATGTTCGGGCGCCCGGCAATTGAGTTGTCCAAACAAGTTTTCCCGTCTGACGTGTAAAGGCACTGAGTTTGCCCGTAAGATCGACAACAAACACATTATTTCCAGCGACCCACGGCAATTGTGTGCCTGGAACATTTTGCGCCCAAAGACGCTCACCTGTATTCTGCTGTGTTGCAATCATGCGGCCGCCGTGGCCGACAGCAAAGACAGTACCGCCCAACATGGCCGGCCGCGCAGCATCACTCATAGAGGCATACGACGTTACACCGCGTGTGTGTGCCAGATTCTCATTCCACAATGGCGTCCCTGTTGAGATCTGGATGGCAACAACATCGCCATTCGGATAGGGAACCGTCACCACATCGCCGTCAACCGCAGGGCTTGGGTTTGAACTGATCTGCGTTGTTTCACTGAAGCCGCGATAACTCCACAGAATCTCTCCATTCTCGCCATTCAGGCAGTAAAACCGGCCGTCTGCCGTTGTCACGAATACTTTGTTCTGAGCTGCCGTCGGCGATGATCGAATAGGGATACCCAATTTTTTTTCCCAAAGCCGTTTGCCGCTGGTCGGGGCCATAGCTATCACGCGTCCAAAACCTGTTGCGGCATAAAGGCGGCCTGAATCAACGGCTAGCCCACCGCCGGAGCCTTCTCGCGATTGCTCGTTTTCTGGCGTTAGATTGAACCGCCATGATCTGGAGCCGCTGGAGACCGAAAAGGCACTGATATGCGCTCTGGCATCCAAAGCGTATACGCGCCCGTTATAGACGACAGGGCTGGCCGTCAGGCGGCCATAGGACGACGATCCCGAGCCGATACTCGCAGACCAAATCTGGCGAATGTTTGCGGATAACTGCAAATGGCCGGGAGCATTGTTAGCTGTGCCGCCTGGTTGCGACCATGACGCATTTTGAACCATAGCCGGTAGTGTGATCGGCGTGGAGGAAAGCTCGCCGTTGGCAAGGTTTCGTTGTTGTACGATTGGCGTACGCTTACCCTCAAGGCGCGGAGGCGGTTTGTCAGCCCAGGGATTTAGAGAACTCAGTTTGGGCAGGCCGCTGGAGCAGCCGGCCAGGATTAAGCATGTACTGCAAGCCAGTATGCTCATGCAAACTGGCAATATTGTATTGGGCTTCAAGCAGAAAAATAAATCAAAGCTATTTCGTTTTGGCTTCACCGGTTTTCTTCGCCTCTTGGCTATCGCCCTTTTGCTGACCCTTGGTCGTTTGGGTTGTGCCAGCACGCGGCGCTGCAATGTCACGCGTAACTAAAGCCATCACCAGCTCTGCACGCTGTTTGATTGAGCGTGGTGTTTCCCTAGAAGCAATCAAGTGTGTGAGTGCTTCCTGTGCTTCTTTAAACTTCCCCGCGCGATAGGCTGCAAGCCCTAGAATCTCTCTGGCTGCATATTTCCACGGATTATCTTCACTTAATAAATCTTGAAGACGATTTTTAGACGCCAACCAGTCATCGTTGTCTAGTTTCAGGCTCGCAATCTGCAGCTTGGCAAAGTCACGAATCAGCGCATCTGTCGATGAATTAGAGGCCAATTCCTCATAATATTTGAGTGTTTCGTCCGTTTCGCCATTCTTCCGGGCGTGCGCAGCGAGGCGTAAGCGTGCCAATTGGGCATAGCCGCCGGGGCTTTCTTCTACGATTTGTTTAAAGCCGAGAATTGCGTCGTCCTGTTTGCCATCGTTGAGCATTTGCGTGACTTCTGCGAATTGCGCGCCGGCATTTACCGTAGCCGTCCTGGCTGAGCGTTCATAGAACTTCCAGCCGCCATAGATCACAATAATTGCCGTAAGTCCTGCCAATAGCGCGACACCATACTTGTCCCAAAGTTTTGTCAGCCGTTCGCGGCGGACTTCTTCCTCAATTTCGCGCAAAAAGGAATCGCGTTCATTCGCCATAAGTCATTAGCCCTGTTAAATTTTATTTGCAGTTTGCATGATACTTCATGATGCCAATCGTGTATTGAACGAGCTTGGCATATGCTTGGACCAAGTATAAAGCTTCATTACTGCGCTGATATCATCTTTCACAGTATATAAGCAGTCGAGACTACACGGCAGCATGACGCAGTCTCAAAAAGCAGCTCTCAAAATATTATTTTGCATGCTTTGCGGTTCTTGCCCCTGTTGAGAAATAGCACGAGGGAGCCGGTTTGGCGAAATCGGGCACATTTCCGGAATCGAGCGACTGTCTTAGTTATTAAGGATTGCGAGTTTTTTCGACTTTCCAGCAGCCGCGGGGCGGTCCAAGGTGGCCTTGAGGATTGAATTATTATTCTTAGCCACCATGGCTCCCATGAAGAGCACACGCCTTACACTTTGCCGGGGCCGGGGAAATAAGCGCTTGATCCGGAACACCGGCCCGTACATCTCGGCAGACCGTTTTGCATCTCTCCATAAGAGTCCCATTACCGTCGTGCGGTGAGCGTAGAGGGCGCCGCGGATACCTCCTCTCTTGTGGAGATCTCAGCCGCGTGCCAATCGAATGTTCATGAAGCGTAGCTGCCCATTATTTGGTATAAGCCGGATGGTTTGACGGTTGCCAACAATGCTAATATTCAGCCGGGCCGTGAAAAAAACGCCCGAGAGATTGGCTTGGATTTGGTTGCCACGCAGCCGGCCGTTTAGTTTGCCGGACATCGAATATATCCTGTCATCCCAGTTGCCGGATAATTTCCCCTTGTGGTTGACAATCTCGGCCTTGACTTCAAGACGGATGTTGCTGTTTCTGCACCAGATTTTTTGCAGCAGATTTTGAACGGCTTGAAAACGATAAATAATACGGCATTTCATGCGTTCTTTTGTGCCATCACGGAATGCCATATCACCAATGCCCGTCCAACGGCCCGGAAGATCACCAAGATCAATCTGTTTGACCAGAGCAGGTTTGGGCACATTCACTTGAATGACGTTTTTCGCCGGAATATCGGCAAATGCGAGGGGGGAAGCCATAAACATAGAAATGAAGCAGGCTGTGCAGCCTGCCTTTGTTACCCCAAACATGACCATCCCCTTTTTTCGATTAAACTTCGCTCAGGCCTGATAAATCATCCACTGCGCAAAAAGCAGAATGTGATGTTGCCTCTCGTGCTTTAATGCCTGACCATCATACATGGTGATGGCTAAAAGTGATCATCGTTCGGCAAATTCGCGTCAATCTTTGGATTGTTTGTCCTGCCATGACTTACACACTGATAGCTGTGCGAGGCCTTGCAAGTCCGATCTTGCATGGCCTTAGCAGGTATCAGATTGAAGATAGACGAGTTCAAAATAGGTTTGCCTATTTCTGATGACCTTGTTGCGGCTTTTCGGCTGGGAGGTGCTGTGCTGAGAGAATTTTGGGTGATGGCGTCTACAATTCACGGCGGGACAAAGTGTGG
This sequence comes from uncultured Filomicrobium sp., assembly GCA_964449195.1. Classification (GTDB taxonomy): domain Bacteria; phylum Pseudomonadota; class Alphaproteobacteria; order Rhizobiales; family Hyphomicrobiaceae; genus Tectiglobus. Next base: position 1,221 of record CAYUYL010000070.1, on the reverse strand, counting down.
TATTCACGACACATGAACGCAGCGAACTCCAAACTCTTGTTCGCTAGAGCTATCGTGATTTATAGGGCCATCTTATGGAATGGTATAGCTTTTCGAAATGTTACGGTAAATCAGCAGAGACCGTACTTGTAATAGTTTGATCAGAGTACCGCAGACGCGGAGTTCCAGAGGAGAGGCCTATGAAATTGTTACGCGGAGCACAGCGTAGGGCCATTGCGTTGGTGTGTGGATTTTGTGCTGTATTTGCAGCTGCTACTGTGCAAGCGCAGTCGTGGTGGGGCGATGCAAATTCCGTCTATGACAAGGGCATTGTTCAATTCAGCAAAAGATACAAGCCGGGTGAGATTATCGTCAGCTTTGGCGACCGGCGGCTTTATCATGTTCTGCGCCGGGGTGAGGCGATGAGTTATCCAATTGCGGTCCCGCGTGAACAAAGCCGCTGGCAGGGTGTGCTGCGCGTGTCCCAGAAACGGGTTAATCCAACCTGGACGCCAACACCCCGCATGCGTCAGGAAAACCCAAAGTTGCCTGTCTTCGTCCGGGGCGGCGATCCATTGAATCCGCTTGGTGTCCGTGCCCTTTATCTAGGCAGTACGCTTTACCGCATCCACGGTACAGATGCACCCTGGACGATCGGTAAGAATGTTTCGAAAGGCTGTATCCGCATGCACAATTCGCATGTTGTAGAATTATACAGTAAGGTTCGCATTGGCACACGTGTGACGGCAACGTGGACACGCTTCAACGCAACAACTTACGCTTCAGCTTCCAGTAATAAAAAACAAGACTGGCGCCCGTTTTAACGCCGTCGGTATATTCCGCATAGCTGATAGATAAAATGGACTACAATTTCGCCTCTGACTTTGGGGGCATTTTGTAGTCTAATTACTTTGCAATATATCTGCTTCGTATTCTGCTAACCATGCGGTTCGCTTGTATTGTGATAGCCACAAGCAATTTTGTACACTGGCTGGGCTCAAGCGTTTAAGGGTGTGTAACACCGTTTGATGCACCAGTAATTGAAAATCAATTTTATCCGAAATATGTTCCAAGGACGCACGAGTTTGAAAATCAAGTTTGATGCCGTAATCGCTGGCCTGGCTTGGCTGTCAGCTTTGTCTGTATTTGCTGCCGGCCCTGTATTTGCTGCCGACAAGGTCAAGATTGGATTTATTACAACGCTAACAACTGGCGGAGCTGTGATCGGCCAGGATATGCGTG
>CAYUYL010000069.1:0-11206 GCA_964449195.1 uncultured Filomicrobium sp. | reverse complement strand
GAACTCTCGGCCTCTCCCTTACCAAGGGAGTGCTCTACCCCTGAGCTACGGCAGCAATCATAGCGCACGTATCGTCCCGCATTGATGGCAATACAGCAAAGATAATTGGCGGCATCATCATGCAAACAAATTTTAAGGCGAGAGCAGTGCCACAGCTTGGAGGCGGCTGCAAGCCTTCGTAACGCAAAACCTGAATGGCAGATAAATATCATTGGATATGTCGCAGATGACCTTGCAGTCGTCAATGCTGCGTCTTAAAAATTATAACAATTTTTATATATCAAACCGATTAAACTTTTTGATTTTTAGCAATTTTGCTCTGATAACGCGTGCTGGCGCGATGAGTGTAATGTGTATTAATCTCTACAGTCGCCCTGTAATATCCTATCGGTGCAGCCTGTCGCATGTATAGAGCCGGATCATTGATGTAAGACAACGGCACCTGTCAGCCTATGAGATGCCGAATATCCACGAGCTGAGCAGCGGGAAGTCCGAGTCAGATGACAGCGAATAGACAAACTCGTGAGGCGCGATTGGCAGAGCAATTGCGCAAGAACCTGAAGCGCCGCAAGGAGCAGGCCCGTATGCGTACACGCGTGGCGGAACGTTGTGATAGCGTGTCAGCTGAGGCCTGCGAAGCGGACGAGACATCTGTGAAACCGGCTCCAGAAGATACCCCTGCAGCCGGTACAAAGCAGGATACGACGTAATATAAGGACATAATGAAATATGGATCGTATCAAGATCGTTGGCGGCAGAAAACTTCAAGGAAAGATCCCGATTTCAGGAGCAAAAAATGCTGCCCTGCCGTTGATGATTGCCAGTCTTTTGACCTCGGAACGCCTGACATTGCGTAATGTTCCCAATCTGGCCGATGTCAATCTGCTGTGCCGCATTCTGCGCAACCATGGCGTTGATCACTCGGTTGACGGAAAGCGTGCCAACCCCAATCAGTATGTCGGCGAGACCATGCATTTCACGGCACGCGACATTGTCGATACCATCGCACCCTATGAAATGGTTTCGCGCATGCGGGCAAGCTTCTGGGTTCTTGGGCCGCTGACGGCGCGTATGGGTCAGGCGCGGGTTTCAATGCCGGGCGGCTGTGCAATCGGTACGCGTCCTGTTGATCTGCATCTTACGGCGCTCAAAGCCATCGGTGCTGATATTGATACAGATGGCGGTTACGTTATCGCGAAAGCTCCCAAAGGCTTGTCGGGCGGCCGCGTTATCTTTCCAAAGATCTCTGTTGGGGCAACACACAACGTTCTTATGGCGGCGGTCCTCGCCAAAGGGGAGACCGTGATTGAAAATGCTGCGCGCGAGCCTGAGGTTAGCGACGTTGCCAATTGTCTGATTAAAATGGGCGCACAGATTGAGGGGGTTGGAACCTCAACGCTCTACATTCAGGGATGCGACAGTCTTGAGGGGGCGTCGCACACCGTCCTGCCGGATCGTATTGAAACCGGCACGTTCGCAATGGCTGTCGCAGCAGCCGGTGGTGACGTCTCACTGATCGGGACGCGCCGCGAACTTTTATCCAATGCCTTTGATGTGCTTGCTGAGGCTGGCGCCGCGGTTGCGGATATTCCCGATGGCATTCAAATTACGCGGAATGGTGCAGGTATTGGGCCAATCAGCATAGAAACTCAACCTTTTCCGGGCTTTCCGACCGACCTTCAGGCGCAGCTTATGGCTTTAATGACCACCGCAGGCGGAACAAGCGTTATCCGGGAGACAATCTTCGAAAACCGCTTTATGCATGTGCAGGAGTTGGTCAGGCTCGGCGCTGATATTTCCCTTCACGGTGACACTGCAACGATTAAAGGTGTCAACTCTCTGAAAGGGGCGCCGGTCATGGCCACCGATCTTCGTGCATCAGTTTCCCTGGTTATTGCCGGGCTGATTGCAGATGGCGAGACTGTGATCAATCGTGTTTATCATTTGGATCGCGGATTTGAGCGGCTTGAAGAAAAGCTCTCTGCGTGCGGCGCAGAGATTGAGCGGATTACTTCGGGATAGTTTGAAACCAGTATTTAAGATGCGCTTTTTCGTACCTATATGTCTAGGCGAAAACAGTGCTCATCCGTGTGCCGTGTGCGGCCCATGGCATGCCTCAAACGGCTTAATGTGCATATATCTTAAGTTCATTTTAGGATAATTTATTCATGTCTGAGCTGAAACTCGTAGCTTTGGATCTCGAAGATCTTAATGTGATTTCAGCGCATCTGCAGGACGCGGTACTTAAAATTGCCGATATCGCTTATCTTGCACACGAAAAGCGCTTTGCAGCTCTTATGAATCGTTTTAACTGGCCAGGCACGCTGGATGAAGCTAGCAGTGATGAACCTATGACGCGCCATCGTTCAGCATTCAGAATTGAACGTGTGATACGTGCTCAGGTACAGAGCTTGGATTTAACACAAAAAGACCGTGTTTTGTCCCTGCTTGCCATACAGTATGAGCAGCTGAAGGCTGATGATCCCTACGGTTATATCACCCTGGTGTTTTCAGGCGATAGTGCAATCCGTCTAGAAGTCGAATGTATTGAGATGGAATTGCGTGACCTTGGTGGTGTTTGGGCAGCATCTTCTAAGCCAGAACATGCTCTGGATGTTGCAGGTGAGTGACGTTAGCGCCAATTTGTGCTTCTGGTGAGTATAACTATGGGTTTAACTCTTGGAGTGCAAAGCTAAATGAGATAACCGTTAATGTGCTGATATCCAGACATTCAACGGGATTTTTGAATTGCGATTTGCCATAGTGTGGAACGCTTGATACGAGGCTTGTCATGGCACGGCGTCTTTACGCGACTGAAACCGGATTTAAGACCGAGTTTTCCAATTTTCTGGCGCTCAAGCGCGAGGTTTCCGCCGATGTTGATGAAGCTGTGCGCACGATTATCGCTGATGTGAGGACACGCGGTGATCAGGTGCTTTTCGATCTGACGCGTCAATTCGACCGCCATGAGCTTGATCAAGAAACCCTTTTGGTCTCAGAACAAGAAATCGCCAGCGCAGAAGAGAGCTGCGCCTCAGATACGCTTGAAGCTCTCCGGTTTGCACACGCACGCATCCGGGCCTGCCATGAACGCCAAAAGCCTGAAGATGACCGCTATAGAGATTCGCTTGGCGCGGAGCTGGGATACCGTTGGACGGCGGTCCAATCCGCCGGTCTTTATGTGCCGGGGGGGCTGGCAAGTTACCCAAGTTCTGTTTTGATGAATGCTGTGCCAGCCAAAGTTGCCGGTGTCGGACGCATCGTTATGGTGGTACCGGCGCCTGCAGGGCATCTCAATCCGTTGGTTCTGGCCGCTGCCCGGATTGCCGGTGTTGATGAAATTTATCGCATCGGCGGTGCGCAGGCTGTGGCGGCACTGGCCTATGGAACCGAGACACTGGCACCGGTTGCAAAAATTGTCGGGCCAGGCAATGCCTATGTGGCGGCCGCAAAGCGGCAGGTTTTTGGAACCGTTGGGATTGATTCCATCGCCGGACCGTCCGAGGTGCTGGTGATTGCAGATAATAAGAATGATCCGGAATGGATTGCGGCTGATCTTCTGGCTCAGTCCGAGCACGACACAGCCGCGCAGTCGATTTTGATGACCGATTCCATTTCCTTTGCAGACGCTGTGGAGGCGGCTGTTGACCGCCAACTCAAAGACCTCCCCCGCGCAGAGATTGCAGGCGCAAGCTGGAGAGATTTTGGGGCGACAATCATTCTGTCTTCTTTGGATCAGGCGCCGGAGCTTGCTGATCAGATTGCAGCTGAACATCTTGAAATCGCCACGGTCGATAGTGAGGCTATGGCCGCCAGGATCACCAACGCCGGGGCTATTTTTCTTGGGCGTTATACGCCGGAAGTCATCGGGGATTATGTCGCTGGGTCAAACCATGTCCTGCCAACCGCACGCAGTGCAAGATTTTCGTCGGGGCTCGGCGTGCTTGATTTTATGAAGCGGACATCTCTTTTGAAGCTGACACCGGATGCGCTTGCCGCTTTGGGGCCAGCAGCCATGACGCTTGCGGCAGCGGAAGGGCTTGATGGGCATCGCAGATCAGCCGAGGTCCGTTTGAATGTGCTTAACAATACTGGAAAAGGAAGTTCATCAACATGAGCAACCTTGCATTTCATCAGCAACCGGCAGAGCGGCTTATTGATGTCACGCTTGATCCTGTTTCGATTGTTCGCAGTGCGAACCCCCGTGTTGAGCGTGAGCGCCAGATTGCGATTTATGATCTATTGGATGAAAATTTCTTCGCTTTGGTTGACCAGCATGCAGGTCCGTATCGATTAGTGCTTGGCAATCTCAATTCAAGACTTGTGTTTCATGTGCATAATGAAAGCAGTCAGCCTTTGGCCTCTCATGCTTTGCCACTCGCTCCTTTAAAGAGAATAATGCGCGACTATTTTAACTTGTGCGCTTCATATGATGATGCGATCAGGTCGGCACCTCCATCGCATCTCCAGATGCTGGACAATGGGCGTCGTAAACTTCATGATGAGGGCGGCCGCACGCTGGCCGAGAGGCTGGCCGCTAAAATCAAAGTAGACCACAATACAGGACGCCGATTGTTTACGTTGATTTGTTCGCTTCAATGGAGGGGGTAGAGGGACCAAGTAAACTTTATCATGCACAATGGTTTTGCGGTCAAGATTGAAATCATTGTGCTTGGGCTGTGCTGCCGAATAGGGATCGCGTTATACACTTATAACCTGCAGGAGGACACTGGGCGTAGCTCAGCTGGATAGAGCAATGGCCTTCGAAGCCATCGGTCGCAGGTTCGAATCCTGCCGCCCAGGCCACAAACCCGGCGACGCAACAATGGATGTCGCAATGAGGTTTTATTTACCCGAATAATCTCAATCTACGCTTGTTTTTTTGCTTTTCAGCTTCCGCTTCACGCATTGAGGCCCGCAGACGGAATAAATAACCGTTGGCCCCGTCCTGAGATTGACCGTCTGCTTCTTCAGTAGCTTCAATGTGTTGGTCTGGAGACGGGCGCGCGTTGCCAGCACGTCCAGGTTGATGAGCTTGGCACGTATCTTTAGAGACTATATCGTCATGTGCTATGCCGAATGCAGTCATATCTCTACGCAGTTGTTCTGCAGCATGAACAGCACCGCATTCCTGCAAGTTTGACAGCGCAAGGCGAAACAGGGCGGAAGCCTCCTGGTTCAACGCTGCATCTTGTTGCGATTCACTGGCAAGCTGATGTGCCAGTGCCGCATTAGCACGCCCTTGCAGCAGAATGTTTCTGCGTGATGGTGGTGTATCTTCCAATAGACGCAGGCCTGAACGCAGTGTATGAGAGCTTGCTTTTTGGGTGTCTGCATTTTTGGTTTGTTGATGCAGATGGGCCAAGGCCAGGCCCAGGCACGTTGTGATGTGCCCTTGGAAACCAAAATTTGCTGCATCGCTTTGAAGAAGATCTTTATAAAGTTGGATGGCTTCCTCAATGCAGGTTTGATCAGATGTTCTTTGGCCCAGTCCGCTCAGCGCCTGTGCCAGTCCGAAACGGGCCTTAAACACTGCTTGTTTGGGGCCGTTCTGCTCATAATAGGTGAGGGCAATACGCAAATGTTTTGAGGCTGCGCTGTAACGCTCGGCGGGTAGATGATATTCACCATCTAAAATAAGGATTTGTCCAAGAACAGCCTGGGCGTCCATGTGATATGCTGCACAGTTCGGTTGATGCAGCACTGTGACCGCGCTTGAACAAATTTTGATAGCGTTATCGATTGCGGTCAGTTCGCCATTTTCCTGACCATGCCAGACAAGTGATTCAATCTGATGTCTGATCAGCTTCCAACGCAGCTCGTAATTGTCATGTGGTGATAACGTAATGGCAGATGCGAAATAGCGGGAGGCTCTGCGTGGCTTAAATCTGAGATATGCAATCAGCCCCTTGATGCAACGGAGCCGCGCCTGGATTTCAGGGCGCGCGGCCTGATCGCTGATGCTCTCGATAAAATCTGCTTCTGAAGCGTCAAGCGTTGTGCCGGCGCTGTCGAGAGCATTATTTTTGAGGTGCTGGCAGACGTTATCATAGAGATCTGAGAAGCCTGGCTGTTGCGTGTTAAGGTGCTCTAATTCTGCGAACAATTCATAACACAACCTGAGTATGTCCGTGCGGTGCAATGGTGTTTCGGCGTGTACAGATATATAGTCTGCAAGTGTTTCGGAGATGCTGGAGCCATTGACTTCAGATTTGGCCTGCGCCTGAGGCATCGCAACTGGTGACGGTAGCATCGCAAGCTGTTTTCCTGTTTTCACCGTCTGACCTTTGCATGCATGTGTATGGATTTGTGAGGGATCGCCAGGGTCAACTCTGCAGTTTGTCATCAGATACTGCTCGAACACAGGACGTGCATCGTTTAAAAAAGACGTGCGCTGCAGAATTTGAAAATACAGTGCTTCAATAAAAAAACAGCTGACGGAATTTCTGAGATTGTTCCGCTTCAAAACATTCTTGTTGCGCGCCTTATCGATAATATCCAGGCTGATACGACGCGCTTGTGATTTGATCATCTCGTCATCTGGATTCGTGTGTGATGACAACAGCGAGACGGCAGAAATGATAAGATCCTTATCCGGGCTGCAATTGCAAAGTACGCTTGGTAATTCCAGGACATGTTGCAGCCCGGCAGTTTCCGATACTCCGCTATGCTCTCCTTCGTGGTGAATCTGGCTTGCTGCTGCGGTAACAAGTTCGATCGTACGCTTGGGCTGCCATTTGTTCAGCAGCCGTAACAGTTCAACAGGCTTGCTCATTTCAGCTTTTGGAGCCTGGAGATTGTGTAAGGGGGCAAACGATGTCAGGCCTGCGCCAATAAATTTGGCAAGCGCAATATCAAGCACGTTTTTTTCCTCTTGTATGGCGCTTGTGCAAATCACTGTGCTTTAGACACGATGATGCAGGTGGCGCTTGAGCGGAATATCAATATCATCCGTATTTTATCTCAGGAAGGTTCCGGAAAGGTTACCGCCTGCCCCCCCCAGCATGCATGCTTGTATCTGCTGAAAAAACATACGATCGGCGATTTATGATTGCGCATGTCATTTGGTTTGAAGTGCTCTATAGTATGTGAAGCGTCGGTATCGGCGATCCGTGCCACATCAAAACGCTTGAGCGAGATAGCTTTTTATAGAGACAAATTCATGCCCTACCTGTTCGACCCACCGCCGCAGCCAGCGCTGCCCATTATCGGCGAAGATGTACGATTTCCCGTTCATCGTATCTACTGCGTCGGCCGGAACTATGCTGAACATGCCCGTGAGATGGGGCATAATCCAGACGATGCACCTCCTGTCTTTTTTCAGAAGAATGCAGACAATCTTTTGCTGGAACATGAATTTCCATATCCCCCTGCCTCCGATGACGTGCATTGGGAAATAGAGCTGGTGGTGGCTCTGAAATTCGGTGGCGCTGATATTACCATTGAACAGGCGCAAGATCATATTTACGGTTATGGAGTTGCGCTTGATATGACGCGGCGGGATTTGCAGTATCATGCAAAAAATACAGGGCAGCCATGGGAGGCGAGCAAGGCATTTGATAAATCCGCACCGTGCACGGGGCTTGTGCCTGCCGCAAAGGTTGGACATCTTGAGGGCGGTGCAATCTGGCTGGATGTCAATGGAACGCGGCGTCAAGATAGTGATCTCGCGCAAATGATTTGGACCATTCCGGAGCAAATCGCCTATTTGTCCCGTTTGTTTGAGCTGTGTCCCGGCGATCTCATTTTCACTGGCACGCCCGCGGGTGTCGGTGCTGTTAAGCGTGGAGATTATCTCAAAGGACATATTGACGGATTGCCGGAACTCAACGTTACGGTCGTGTAGGCATACTCAATAAGTAAGCGGACAATGAGCGCCCTTGATCATATTGTATTCAGGCAGGCAATTGCGGAAGACCTGCCTGCTATCATTATGCTTTTGGCAGATGATGAGCTGGGCGTGACGCGTGAAGATATCAGCTTTCCTCTCGCACACGTATATCGGCAAGCCTTTGCGGCAATCGAAAATGATCCAAACCAATTTCTGGCCGTTGGAGCCGACGGCAATCGTATCGTGTCTGTTATGCAGCTGACTTTTATTCCGGGCTTGTCACATATGGGAGCCTGGCGCGGGCAAATAGAGGGCGTTCGTGTTGCCTCCGGATATCGAGGTTTGGGGCTCGGACAGCATTTTTTTGCGTGGGGCCTTGAGCTGTGCCGGAAGAGAGGGTGCAGCGCGGTGCAGCTCACGACGAACAAGCAGCGATGGGATGCCCGCCGGTTTTATGAACGTCTCGGATTTGAAGCAACGCACGAGGGCTATAAGCTTGATCTTAAAAGCATCACTTAGAAGTTATTGCATTCTGGCAAACAAGAGCCTTTACAGCTTGATATCCTCGCTTTTTTGGATGCTATCCAGGGCATAAGTCCTGGATAGCCTGATCAGGAACGGGATATCTATGTTCATACAACTTGGTGTAAAAATCATCTATCCAAAATTTAGAGATTTCACAACCCATCCCGCAGCAAATGCAATAGCACCAGCAATTAAGATCCATGGAAGTGCCTGCACCAAGGATGTGAGCAGCTTTACAAAAGCACTAAACAGGGCCACGACAGACGCCCAGATATCTTTGCCGGCCTTATATAAGAAGTAGGCAATACCAACGACGGCAATGATAAGAATAATCAGTTTCCAAAGCGGCAAAGATTGGAAGTCTGATTGAAAGATCGCGACAATCTGGCCGAACGACCATGCCCAAAGCAATTGTAAGACGTTGATAATCGCAGCTATCCCTTTCGCGAGAAGGTCTGCGACTTGACTGATAATCTGTTCCATAACGATTGTGCAGATTGCATTTCCGCAATCCACGCCCCCCGATGCCTGCAGTTACACATTTATCCATACAATGCGATGGGGGACAGCGTCGACACTTAATGTGCGCTCGCGTTTATCTCATCCCGCTTTCGTGGCCCAAAAACCATCGGAAGTATGATAAAGCATCATCGGTCAATGCGTGCTTGTGAATAACTATAAACCAGCTCGGCAAGGCATGAAATCATGCTCATGCATTGAAGTTTGAAATCTATGAGCCGAAGAACAATCATTTCCATTGCACATGCTGCTGCAGTGCAGAAGCATGTGCAATGGAAATGATTGCGTTGTAAGGCTGTCATCCAAGGCCACGGGTAGAAAAGATATAATTATTTTTCTGCATTGGCTCTGGCCGCACTGGATCAAGAGGCGTGCCTGGAAGTTTCTGCTGAAAACTCTTTAGTAATGGGACCGGTGCAGCATGTAGAGTGCGAAACGCTGCTCCGGAAAGCTAAGCTATGGCCAAGTCCAAGTCCAAGTCCAAGTTTCTTGGCGTCATGCCGGTGCTTATCACCGGCAACCCTCCATCGAAACGGGAAACGCCTGCTTGTTGCCACCGGCTTAAGTCTTGCTCTACGCACGATCACCGGACACCCACGCTTGTTGAGCAACGGGGCCCGGCAATAAATGCCGGGATGATCCAGTGTTTAGCCATAACAAAAAAGCACCGGCTTTCAGTTTATGGTCGCTTGCACAGCTGCGGTATTCTCGTTTGGCGCATCAGGACAGGCTGCGTGATGACATATCGCAGTTGCACCAATTAGCCTGCCGCCAATGTGAGATCTGGCTCTGGCATGATACGCTTGCTCCGTGTTTGCTTGAGCCGCTCCGCTACCAGGAAGGCAAGTTCCAAAGCCTGATCGGCATTCAGGCGCGGATCGCAGTGTGTGTGATAACGATCATGCAGATCTTCTTCTGTGATCGATCGGGCGCCGCCTGTACATTCAGTCACGTCTTTGCCGGTCATCTCAACATGGATGCCACCGGCATATGTTCCTTCAGCCGCATGAACATCGAAGAAACCATTGACCTCTGCAAGAATACGGTCGAAGGGGCGCGTCTTATAACCAGTGTTTGATGTTAGCGTGTTACCATGCATCGGATCGCAAGACCAGATGACCTTTTTGCCCTCGCGCTGTACCGCCTGAATCAGCTTCGGAAGATGGCTGGCCACCTTCGCATCACCAAAGCGGCAGATCAGCGTCATGCGGCCTGGTACATTGTCTGGATTGAGAATATCAATAAGCTTGAGCAACCCATCAGGTTCCATACTTGGGCCGCACTTGAGGCCGATTGGATTTTTGATGCCGCGGCAATATTCGATATGCGCGTGATCCGGCTGGCGGGTCCGATCACCGATCCAGACAAAATGCCCGGATGTGGAATAATAGTCGCCGGAAATAGAATCGACGCGCGTAAGGGCCTGCTCATAGCCAAGAAGAAGCGCCTCATGGCTTGTGTAAAATGGCACTTGGCGTAAGGCTGGTGTGTTGTCCGATGTAATACCGCAGGCATGAATAAAGTCCAGCGTCTCAGTGATGCGGTCGGCCAACTCCTGATAACGGTGCCCCTGGGGGCTGCCGGCAAGAAAGCCGAGTGTCCACTGATGCACGCGGTCGAGATCTGCAAAACCGCCTGTCGAAAAGGCGCGGATAAGATTCAATGTAGAGGCAGATTGACGATACGCCTGGAGCTGGCGGTGCGGATCCGGCTCACGCGAGGCTGTGGTAAATTCTGAACCATTGATAATATCGCCACGGTAGCTTGGCAGCTCAATGTCGTCTTTTTTTTCAACCGGTGACGAGCGCGGCTTGGCGAACTGCCCCGCAATGCGGCCAATCTTGACCACCGGCAGGCCGCCGGCATAGGTCAGCACGACCGCCATTTGCAGGAAAATGCGGAAAAAATCACGGATGTTATCTGCATGGTGTTCAACAAAGCTCTCTACGCAGTCGCCGCCTTGCAGCAAAAAGCCTTGTCCTTCGGCGACCTCGGCAAGAGTGTTTTTCAAGTTGCGCGCTTCGCCTGCAAAAACAAGCGGGGGGAAACTGGAAAGTTGTTTTTCTACGGCCGCAAGGGCATCTTGATCGCGATATTCAGGAACCTGGACAATCGGTTTCGATCTCCAGCTATCGGGGCTCCAGGCGGCCGCCATTGTCATCTCCTTAGGCTTGTTTGTCATTAGATAAAGGTTAGGTTATGCGCATTTTAAAGAGTTTTCACAACCTGCCTCACAATAGAAGATTGCGACTTATAAAGCAGGTCTATGGCCGATGTCAGAGTCTGTCCCAATAAAAATCTAAGCATTTCTCAATCTTACAATTCTCCTTA
>CAYUYL010000068.1:0-11273 GCA_964449195.1 uncultured Filomicrobium sp. | reverse complement strand
GAGCGTGTCAGAGTCTTTTTCGTAAAGTATCGCGCCGCTGCCATGCTCGATTAATATGGCGTGACGTGCCTTGCTTTTGAAACCGGACTTTTCCGCATGAATGACGCCAGTTTGAACCAATATTGCGATAAAGGCAAAAGCAAGTCTTAGTAGGTTGCTTTGTAATCGTAATCGCATATCCGCACGTCTATAGCCGTATTAACCGTTAGCATTCAGATCTTTAAATAGCAGATCCAGATGAAAACGTGGAGCCTGCTATCTGGGCTTGTTAACATTTGCCTTGAGCGCGCAGTGTGATTTGGAACGGTATAACGTTTATCCGCTATCCACGCGCACGAAGAATGCGGGCTTTTTCCCGGTTCCAATCGCGCTTTTTAGATGTTTCCCGTTTGTCATGCAACTTTTTGCCCTTAGCAATTGCAAGCTTAATTTTGGCAATGCCGCGGCTGTTGAAGTACAGCGACACGGGAACAATTGTCATGCCTTCGCGTTCAACGGCCTGTGCAAGGCGTGCGATTTCGCGCTTATGCATCAAAAGACGGCGCGGCCGTTTGGGTTCATGTTGAAAGAAAGGACCTGCCTGGGCATACTCGGGTATATTCGCGTTGATTAGAAAAATCCCGCCATTCTCGATTGATGCATAACTTTCAGCAATATTAGCCTGTCCCTGACGCAGAGATTTCACCTCGGTTCCGGTCAGCTGCAGTCCTGCCTCGAAGTCGTCTTCGAGATGATATTCAAAACGCGCACGCCGGTTTTCAGCAATCAGCTTGCGCTGAGGCTCATTTTTTGCCGCCATGCTGGCGATCCTTTCGCATTATGCCGTTTAGACGTTATATGCAAGTTTCAGCTTCGCAACCGGCGCAAGCCAAAAGATATATCCTGACAATGCGTGCGGGGCTAAACCGCTATTCGGCAGCAGCCGGTTGCAGCAATCCGGCGAAGTCCATCGCAGCGTCCACGGCTTGTTGTGTTGCTTCAGATATAGGAGCTAAAGGCAGACGTGCAAATCCATCTCCAAAGCCAAGCTTGGCACAGGCGTATTTCACCGGGCCTGGATTGGTCTCCAGAAACAAGGCTTTATGCAATGGCATCAGGCGGTCTTGATACTCAAGCGCCGTTTTGAAATCTCCTGCCAGGGAGGCGGCCTGAAATTTTGCACAAAGTTGTGGGGCAACGTTTGCTGTAACCGAAATGCAGCCCTGGCCGCCGTGGGCGTTGAAACCAAGCGCCGTCGCATCTTCCCCTGACAGCATAACGAAGTCCTTGCCACATTCCTGGCGTTGCAGCGAAGCGCGTGCCATGTCCGCCGTTGCATCCTTGACACCGGCCACGTTTTTGAGTTTTGCGCAGCGTGCCATTGTTTCAACCTGCATGTCTGAAACAGTGCGTGAAGGAACGTTATAAAGAATAATCGGCAGATCTACGGCATCGTTGATCGCTTCAATGTGGCGGAAGAGACCATCCTGAGTGGGCTTGTTGTAGTATGGCATGACAACAAGGACCGCATCTGCCCCAACTTTTTTGGCGTGTTCGGCGTAAGTAATGGCCTCTGCCGTGGAATTGGAACCCGCCCCTGCGATCACCGGCACGCGCTTGCCGGCTGTTGCAACGCAGATCTCAACAATGCGTTTATGTTCGTCGTGCGTGACCGTTGGGCTTTCGCCTGTCGTGCCGACCGGTACGACGCCGCTGGACCCTTCTTTGATCTGCCATTCAACAAGCCGCGCAAAAGCATCCTCATCAATCTTGCCATCCAGAAACGGTGTGATCAGGGCTGGGATGGAGCCTTTGAACATTTTAATTCTCCTTGCGCCGGTATTGGCATCAGTCTGGTTACGTTCGGGGCGCTGTATACCTCATCGCCGGACACCCCACGACCAGCCTGGCAACCATCCGCAACGGCGATCGTGTTTCAAATTTGTCTTAATTTTTTGCGAATGCCACGCAATCTGCATATTTTACGTTGAGTAGACCCTAAGCACTTTGTTACAGGGTCGCAAGAAGGCGGGGAGAATAAATGTTTGACTTGCGATGTGCTCCTTACCTGTTGTGGGTGGGGTGCCACAAACATCTGCGGCATCAATGGCACAATATCCGGGTAGAGGTAAACAGTCTGTCCCATTCGTGGGCGGTTTTTTGATGACATGAGAAAAACAGGTTTTCTAGTCTATGCGGGTATGGCCGTGTTCGTGGCATTTGTCGTTGCGGCCTTTGCAACGCTCGTGCAGGATTACGCACAATCAACTGTTCGGCCTAAATCGGATGATGGGCAGGCCAGCAAACCTATATCGTCTGCCGATAAGCAACGCAGTTTAAAATCCGTTGCAATGATGACGCGTGCCAATAAGCTCTCTGCAGATGAGGCCCATTACAGGCAGCACCTGACACAACGTCTGAAACCGCTTCTTGAGTTTCGCCTTTCCGAAGCAGATCAAACGTCTTTAAAGGCTGCGCTTGAAGCGCTGCAAAAGCGGGATGTGGTGAGTGCGCGCAGGCATCGAGAGCAAATCTCTTTGGCGGCTGGGCGCAAATTCGTCACATGGTCAATTCTGCGCAGCGGCTATGGCAGGCCGGATGACTACCGGGGCTTTCTGAGGCAAAATCCATTATGGCCGGATCAACGCCTTTTGAGACGCAGATTAGAGCAGTCGCTGTTTATCGATGGTGGCAGTGCGCGAGGTATTCTGGCGCAGTTTAAGGATACACCGCCACAAACGGACGACGGTTATGCGGCTATGGCATCCGCACATCTCGCTCTTGGTAATTCCAAGGAAGCAAAACGTTATGCCGCTAAGGCATGGTGCGGCGGCGGGATGACGGCCGGCCGCGAAAAGCAGTTCCTTGGCCGGTTTGGCAAATTACTGACAAATGCGGATCATACCTGCCGGCTCAACCGGCTTCTGGTTGCCAATCTCAGGTGGAATTCTTCTCGAAAAGCCCGCGCTCACGCGGTACGCCGGGTTATCCAACTGCTGGATAAGAATGATCAGAAAAAGGCGACAGCCCGTCTGTCTGCGTTTCTGCGCCAGAAGATTGCAACAAAATGGATGAATGAGGTACCAGCCAGTCAACGCAAGGGCGATTTGGGCTACGCATTTCAGCGTATCCAGCATTTGCGTTTGCAGAAAAAACATAGCTCCGCCTGGAAGCTGTTGGCAACAATTCCGGCGGCGTCTGATCAACTGATAAACAGCGATGCCTGGTGGGAGGAACGCCACGACAATGCGTTGAACGCGATCAAGGCGGGGCGGCACAAGCAGGCAGCCAGTTTCGTTGAAAATATCCGTCCGGAAGGCACACGTGCAGCCCAGGATCAGGCTTTTTTTGCCGGCTGGCTGGCATTGCGCAAACGCAACCGTCCAAAGGACGCGATTGCACACTTTCAGCGCTTGCTTAAGCTGGTCAATGGTCCTCTGAGCACATCAAAAGCCCATTACTGGCTCGGGCGGAGCTATGCGGCGCTTGGTCAGAAAGCGAAGGCAAAGCAGCAGTATGAAGCCGGCGCGCGGTATCGTGATACGTTCCATGGGCTTCTGGCTGCCCAAGCGGCTGCACCTGGCGAGCAATCGCTAGAGCTTCCCCTTCCCGCATTGCCGGACGATGGCGATGTCAAAGACTTTTTGAACGCTGATGCGGTGCAGGCGGCCATGATCGCCCGCCGCATAGGTTTGCCCCGCAGCCGGATTGTAGGTTTTTTCCGGACATTGGTCCGGCGCCTGAACAATGAAGCCAAGGTTGCGATGCTTGGGCAACTGGCGGCTGCATTTGGTGATGGGCAGTTGGAAGTGCGAGTCGGTAAAGCTGGTGTTGCACGCGGGTTTAATATGTATATCTTCTCGTATCCGTTAGGTTATCTGCCGGATTACGAACCACTGCGAACGCCGCCGGAGCAGGCAGTTGTTTTCGCAATTGCACGCCAGGAAAGTGAATTTAATACTTATGCCGTGTCTGGTGCCGGTGCACGTGGAATGCTGCAGATCATGCCTGCAACAGCACGCGGAATATGCAGACAATACAAGATTAAATGCAATCTCAAAAACCTGCGTGACAAGCCGTCTTATAATACGCGCTTAGCATCTGCCTATATCGCCGACCGGACGGCAGAATTCAATGGCAGTTATATTTTGACATTCACTGGTTATAATGCCGGCCCAGGCCGGACACGTCAATGGCTGCGCCAGCTTGGTGACCCCAGAAGCCCCAAGTTGCAGCCGTTGGATTGGATTTACCGTATTCCGTTTGAGGAGACGCGTCTGTATACCCAGAAAGTTCTTTCTAATATACAGGTGTACCGTGCGCGTCTTGGTATAAAAAATCCATTGCGCCTTGTCAGTGATATGAATCGTTCGCGCCGTTAGACCAAAAGTCTTTGCGCTCACAAGGTATGAGAATGATTGAGCGCAAAACTCCCGGATTATGGCGAGATATAACGATTGCCGGGCGTGATGGCATTACTTTGTACGGCCGTCACTATCCTGCTCCGGGTTCTACGCGCCGTCCTGTGCTTTGCCTTGCTGGCCTGACGCGGAATTCACGGGATTTTCATATGCTGGCCGCAGCACTTTCTAAGTGCGGAGATAAGGCGCGCGATATCTTCACGTTTGATTGCCGCGGGCGTGGACAATCAGAATATGCAAGCAGTTGGAAGGATTATATCGTTCCGGTTGAAATGCTCGATGTGCAAGATTTTATGGCCTCTCAACATCTGCATGGGGCGTCAATCATCGGCACCTCGCACGGTGGATTGATTGCCATGGCCCTGGCCGCCATCCAGCCTTCGTCAATCGGAGCTGTTGTTCTCAACGATATTGGACCGGTGCTTGAGAAAGCAGGCATGATGCGCATAACGCATTACGTTGGAAAAACTCCGGTGCCAGGAACCTGGGACGCCGCAGCAGCTCAGCTTAAGCATACGGCGGGCCAGATGTTTCCAACGTTGCACGAGGCTGAATGGACGGCTATTGCACGTCAATGGTTCAATGATGAAGACGGGCATCCTGCTCTGGGCCATGATCCCGCGATTGCACGAACATTCGTGTTCGACCCTAATGCCATTCCGCAGTTGTGGCCGCAGTTCTTAGCGCTTAGCCATGTGCCCTGCTTTGTTGTTCGTGGCGCTTTGTCCGATATTCTCAGCGCAAAAACTGTTCAACAGATGTGCCGCCGTCATCCGCGATGTTCTGCTCTTGAAGTACCCGCGGAGGGGCATGCCCCGCTTTTGCGTGATCAGCTGACCATTGGGGCTATAATAGATTTTCTCCATCGGGCTGATGATGGGCCATAGCATTTTGAAGACAACAACTGTCAAAGGCGATACCGATACCGATGGCGATATAGGCCAGATCTACGCCTGCGGTGTCTGTTTTTATTTTTACGGGTGTTTCGTTTCAGCCTGATCGGTTCGTCCGGCTGCCCAAAACCACAATCTCATGGATGCCCTGCGATCTGGTGAGGCATCCCGGATTGGAAATGCGGCGTAAATTTAAAACGCATGACAATATTGTGTAGATTATCTTAACCTCTCTCGATAGGCTGTCATATCATAAGCGGTTGTCTTATGGGCTCTGCTCATCGCGGAGCGCATAAAGCCTTCTGCTGAACAGCGTATTAAGGAGGAAACATCATGAGTGCGAAAAAGCCATTTCTGCGAGTGACCGAAGTGTGGACCCCTTCGGACGACGGTAAGGAACTGGTACTGGCGCGCGGCGATTATGGGTCTCTGTCAGAGTTTGAAGATACGTCTGAGAATACGAAATTTGCCCTTGGCGAGGGCCTTCCCGGGCTTGCCTGGCAAGAAGGCAGACCGGTTGTTATGCACGAGCTTAAGAAGCCGATGTTTGTCCGCGAGGATGTGGCAGCCCGTGTTGGCCTTACGTGTGGCGTTGCTATTCCAATTGTCAGGGGAACTGAAACGCTGGCCGTCCTGGCCTTATTTTGCGGAGATGATGAGGAGCACATCGGTGCTATCGAGGTTTGGAATGCAGCATCCGACTCAAACGAGCTTTCGCTGCACGATGGCTATTTCGGCACTGCAACGAAGTTTGAGTTTCAGGCCAAACATATGAATTTCCGTAAAGGCATTGGACTGCCGGGGATTACATGGGAAATTGAAGCGCCAGTTATTATGGATGATCTTGGACGCACAAAGCGTTTTGTGCGCAGAGATAGCGCGGATCTATCGGGTATCACACGTGGTGTCGGTATTCCTTTGAACACGACGGCAGATGGTAGCTGGATTTTAGCAATACTTTCAGCAATGAACACGCCAATTGCAAGGCGATTTGAAATTTGGCACACGAATGAGACGGAAGATGCTTTAACGTTTGCATCAGGTGTTTGTGAAAGTGGGGTCGATTTGAGCAACGCGTATATGCAAGTTCAGATCCCAAAAGGAAGTTCGACACTGGGCCGTGTTCTCAACGACGGCCGGCCTTGGCTTTCGTCGATGATGAACGGCGAAGATCCGGTTATCGCTGCATCATGCAATGATGTTCAACTTACAAAAATCTTTGCGATGCCGGTTTTTGCTAATGAACGCATGACTTCGGTGATTGCCTGGTATTCGTGATGTCTTGATATCACGATAGACGCATGGGGCCCTCTGACCATACCGGATAGACCGAATTTGACTTTAAGTTCTTTCTCCGGTGTGGTTTGGGCCTGTGTTCAGCATAGATGACGTTGGAAATTCTGAATACGTTTGTCAAAGCAACAGGCTAAGTGACGCTCACGTCCGATGGTACCTGGTGAGGTGTTTGAATATCATATGGTCAAATGCATGTCTGGCACAAGCAAGACGATGGCGGTTTGCCGGACATCAAGAAACTCAAGAAAATTATTCGCGGTCATATTGCGCGAGAATGATCTTTAGGGCATCTCGATGATCTGTAACGGGGCGCGCATACCACTAATTATATAGCCATGATAACGTTGGTTTGGTACTCATATGGCGCCCTGCGATGAAGCGCGACGGGCCGGTAAGCGGATGCATTGTATTAGACAAGTTAAAGTATTGCAAAGAGGCAGAGGGTGAGTGGAGGAATTATCTGCGTGGGCCACGCTGCCTGGGACCGGATCTATAGAATTGAAAAATTCCCGGCGAAACCAATAAAGCTGCGTGCGCTTGAATATATCGAAAGCGGTGGTGGTACGGCAGCAAACGCTGCTGCTGCGATTGGGCGCCTTGGGGGCGTGGCCGAACTCTGGAGCCGTATTGGAGCAGATCAGGACGGGCAGAAAATCCGTCATGCTCTGAAATTGGCCGGTGTAGACATTCGCTATGTTGAGGCCTTTGATGAGGGGCGCTCGTCCTTATCTGCCGTCGTTGTTGATAAACAGGGCGAACGGATGGTGATTGGAGCTCAAGACAGCGGCATGCCAACCGGTACCAGCTGGTTACCCCTGGAACGTATCGGTGATGCCGGTATCGTCATGGCAGACCTCAAATGGATGGAAGCCGTTCGCACTATTTTTGCACGCGCGCGTCAGCTTAATGTGCCAACCGTTCTCGATGCTGACGTCGGCAACCGCGCAGCTTTAACCGAAGTCTTGAACTTTACCGATTTTGCAATTTTTTCCGAAGAAGCTCTGGGCGATTATTTGCCGGAACTTGATTTGCGGGCAAGATTAGACCGGATTATGTTATTGGGGCCGCGTCATGCCGGTGTAACGCTCGGGGAACGGGGATATATGTGGCAAGATACCTTTGGTGGTGGGACATGTCCGGCATTTAAGATTGATGTGGTTGATACAACCGGTGCCGGCGATGCTTTTCATGGTGCTTTTGCACTTGCACTAAGTGAGCAACGCCCGGTAAAGGAGTGTGCAAGATTTGCCTGTGCCGTTGCGGCGTTGAAATGCACAGGGCTTGGTTCGCGTGCGGGTTTGCCATCAAGACAAGAGGTTGAAACCTTCCTGGCCGAGCGTGGCTAGATCGCTAAGAGAATTAAAGTCACGATGACGTCTTAATGCGCAATGCCTCTGTTGCAGAAATCGGCCTATACGTATTCAGTTTTTCGTCTTCAATTTGATAACTTTATACAGTTTTTTTATCCAGGTTTTCACATCGCTTCAAACAAAGCTTTAAATAGAATTGTAAATTCTATAAGCATCGTTGCTGGGAAACAGACACTAAATAGAGGATTGCACATGGCGGGGACAACCGATATTACAGAGCCAATGCTGATCAAAATGGCCAGCTCTATTCGTGCTCTCTCTATGGACGCTGTCGAGCAGGCGAAATCAGGCCATCCCGGCATGCCTATGGGCATGGCTGATGTGGCGGCGGTGCTGTTTGCACAATGTATGACATACAACCCGACTGATCCCGCATGGCCAAATCGTGATCGGTTTATTTTGTCGGCCGGCCATGGCTCCATGCTTCTTTATTCCCTGCTTCATCTAACCGGATATCCGGGTATGACGATGGATGAGTTGCGCAACTTCCGCCAACTGGGTGCGAAAACAGCTGGCCATCCGGAATTCGGTCATGCCGCAGGTATTGAAACGACCACCGGACCGCTCGGCCAGGGACTTGCAAACGCTGTTGGTATGGCGATGGCTGAACGTATGTGGCAGGCCCGGCTGGGAGATGTTATTAACCATCATACCTTTGTGATTGCTGGAGACGGTTGCCTTATGGAAGGCATCAGTCATGAGGCGATTTCGCTTGCCGGGCATCTGAAGCTTGGTAAGCTTATTGTGTTATTCGACGACAATGGCATCTCGATTGACGGTCCGACCAGTCTGGCGGAATCCGATAATCAAACAAAACGTTTTGCAGCTTCAGGATGGAACACAACTGAAGTCGACGGGCATGATTTTGCAGCAGTGCGAGCAGCAATCGAGATGGCCAAGGCAGATTCATCAGCCCCTTGGATGATAGCTTGCAAGACGGTGATCGGCAAAGGTGCTCCCAAAAAGGCTGGAACATCGGGGGTTCATGGTGCGCCGTTGGGAGCAGATGAAATTGCAGCCACCCGCTCAGCGCTTGATTGGCCGCATGAGCCATTCGTTATCCCTGATGACATATTAACGGCGTGGCGCGACGCAGGTGCGCGGCATGCCGAGACGTATGCGGTATGGCAGAACAATTGGTCTAAGCTTGAAGAAACCCAGCGGCAGGCCTTTGAAGATCCGGCTAATCAAGAGATACGAAAGGCCATGGCGGCGGCCACACTTGAAGCCAAAAAGTCTGCTGCAGCCGAAAAAGACAAGAAAGCGACGCGCGTTTGGTCTCAGAAGACCATTGAGTATCTTTTGCCGGCTGTGCCCGGTTTGGTTGGCGGTTCAGCCGATCTAACAGGTTCCAACAACACCAAGGGGAAGGATCAGCCGATTTTATCGCCGTCGGATTTTTCTGCCCGCTATATTCATTTTGGTGTTCGCGAGCATGTTATGGCTGCCGCGATGAATGGTATGGCACTCTACGGCGGTCTCATTCCATACGGTGGCACGTTTCTCGTCTTCACGGATTACTGCCGTCCCTCAATTCGCTTGTCATCGCTGATGAAGCAGCGTGTCATTTATGTTATGACGCATGACTCAATCGGTCTCGGTGAAGACGGTCCCACACACCAGCCAGTAGAGCATTTGGCCGCTTTGCGTGCTATTCCAAATCTGAATGTTTTCCGTCCGGCAGATGGTGTTGAGACCGCAGAGTGCTGGCAACTGGCAATTGAAGCGGCCGATACGCCTTCAATACTTTCTCTGACGCGTCAAGGCGTTGCCAATCTTCGCAAAGAGGCAACACAAGAAAATCTCTGCGCCAAGGGGGGCTATGTGCTTCTGGAGGCGCCCGGACGCCGCGATGTGACGCTCGTGGCAAGTGGATCGGAAGTGGGGCTTGCGGCGGAGGCGGCCGTTAAGCTTGCTGATGAAGGTATCAAAGCGGCCGTTGTTTCTATGCCGTCGATGGAGTTGTTCAGGAGCCAAGCCCCTGACTATCGGATGGACGTCATAGGGGATGCACCATGCATCTTTATCGAGGCCGGCATAAAGATGCCCTGGCTGGAATGGATGGGACCGGGAGATCATTTTATCGGCCTGCAGGATTTTGGTGCATCTGCGCCGGCTGCCAGGTTGTTTGATCATTTTGGACTTAACCTGGACAGCGTTACCACGGCGGCAAAGGAAGCTGTGACATCGTGATATGAGCGGTATCGTTGGAAACATAAAGTATGGCAAGACGCAGTTATGGACTTAGATAATTTGCAGAATATCCAAGACATTGAAGTCGGTGGTAAACGTGTTCTCGTACGGGCTGATCTGAACGTGCCTTTAAAAGACGGCAAGGTCAGCGATGTGACGCGTTTGACGCGTTTTCTGCCGGGCCTTAAAGCGCTCTGCGAGTGTGGCGCAAAGGTTGTTGTGTTGTCCCACTTCGGACGCCCGAAAGGCCAACGCCAGACGGAGATGTCACTGGAGCCTGTGGCAGCAGAACTTGCTCGTTTGTCTGGTTTGCCTGTGCAGTTTGCTGCGGATTGTGTTGGCCCGGCAGCCGTACAGGCTGTCGCTGGCTTGGAAAATGGCGCCATTCTCGTCCTTGAGAATCTGCGTTTCCATTCGGGAGAAGAGGGCAACGAGCCGGCTTTCGTTTCATCTTTGGCAGAACTTGGTGATGTGTACGTCAATGACGCTTTTTCTGCAGCACATCGCGCACATGCCTCAACTGAGGGGCTGGCGCATAGGCTGCCCAAGTATGCCGGCCCTTTGATGATGGAAGAAATTAATGCTCTCCGTGCTGCCCTGGATAATCCTGAGCGGCCCACAGCTGCTGTTGTGGGGGGGGCAAAGGTTTCAAGCAAAATTCCTGTTCTCACGAATATGGTCAGCAAAGTTGATAATCTGATTATTGGCGGTGGTATGGCCAACACATTTCTGCTCGCTCAGGGGATCAGTGTTGGGGCATCCCTGGCTGAACCTGATCAAAAAGACACCGCGCTTGAAATTCTGGCGAATGCGGCAGCGGCAGGCTGTAAAATTGTTTTGCCGGTAGACGGGGTGGTTGCCGAAAAATTTGAAGCCGGCGTAGCTTACCGTGAAGTGTCCATCGATGACGTTGGCAAAGCTGAGATGATCCTTGATGTCGGGCCGCAATCTATTTCGCAGATGACAGAGCTTCTCAGGCAATGCCGTACTTTGCTTTGGAACGGCCCGTTGGGTGCGTTTGAAATTCCCCCCTTTGGCAGAGGAACTTTCGAATTGGCCAAGGCTGCCGCTGATCTCACAAAGGCAGGTGAGATCAGCACGATAGCGGGCGGTGGTGATAC
>CAYUYL010000067.1:4640-11348 GCA_964449195.1 uncultured Filomicrobium sp. | reverse complement strand
GCATACGCCTTAAGCTGGCCGATGAGGACGTTATGGGCATGAATGACTATTCAGAAGCGGCTCAGGGCACGGCATGGCTGCCTTTGATTGATGTCGTTAAAGTTTCACAAGCAAAAAGAGTTGCGCTTTATCTGCTGCGCCGCGGAGAATCCGGGGCCTTCATGTCGCAAATTCACGGCGAGTCTGTTTCCGTGGGGAAATCTTTCAGTGATGATTTGGCCTCTGTTATGGGGCATGACCAGCTGATGTCGGGGCGCTTGGTATTGTCATTAACGCAAGATGATGTGCGTGATTTTTCTCCGGTGCAATGGGCAACTATTGCACGTTTGAAACAACTTGGTTTCCGTTTTGCCATCGCCGAAGTTAACAGCTTGGATATGGACTTTGAAATGCTGGCTCAGCAGGGCTTTGCATTTGCCAAACTTGATGCGTCGGTATTTCTTGAGGGGCTGCCTGCAGCCCAAGCTCTGATCCCGCCGACCGACGTGTGCCGCTATCTCGCCGGTAACGGCCTCACACTTGTTGTTAACGGCCTTGCTGATGAAGAGCAAAAAGCGAAAGTTCTTGGTTTTGGAGCAGTTTACGGGCAAGGCGTGTTGTTTGGTGCGCCGCGTCCTGTCAAGACCGAGGCGCTTAAGAACACCGGACAACTGCCGGTAACATCTGTTGCTGCTGATTTTGCGCGGTGAACGCTCGCATGCCCTCTCTTTGATCGCATGCTCTTTGATCTCGCTTACGCCTGGGATATGGTGCATATAAGGACCAAACTGGCGTTCAAGCTTTTCCTGCGTGTACGCTTTATAAATGAGATTTCTGAGAGGTATGATGCCTGAGGGTCAAGTAGAAACGCCTATTGTATCATCAATTTCCGGGCTATCTGAGACTGCCGATGCCTGGCTGCTCGATGTTTGGGGCGTGATGCATAACGGAATCACACCCTTTGAAGACTCCGTTGCGGCATGCCAGGCTTTTCGTGAGCGCGGAGGTTATATTCTTCTGCTGACCAATGCACCTCGTCCGGCTGCCGCCGTTGTTGCACAACTTGATCGCATCGGTGTGCCGCGCACTGCATATGATGCCATCGTCACCTCCGGGGATGTCACACGGGGCGTTGTGCAGGCATGGGGAGAGCGGTCGGTTTATTATCTGGGTCCGGAACGTGACCTTGGCATATTCAACGATCTTGATGTTTCATTTGCGCCCGCATCTGAGGCCAACGCCGTCGTCTGCACAGGTCTGCTCGACGATGAAACAGAAACACCTGATGACTATGCAGACCTGCTTGCAGGTTTCAGAACCCGCGGGGCTGTCATGCTGTGCGCTAATCCTGATCTCAGGGTTGAGCGCGGCAACAGAATAGTCTATTGCGCCGGTGCGATTGCGCAAGCTTATGAAAAACTTGGCGGTGAAGTTATTTACAGTGGCAAGCCGTATGCACCGACTTACGAATTGGCTCTGAAAACCGTGGGCAATGGGTTGCAAACAGAGATTGTCAAAGAGCGTGTTCTGGCGATTGGCGATGGCGTGCAGACAGACATTCGAGGCGCTGCGACAGCTGGCATTCGGTCTGTCTTTATCGCTTCCGGCATCCACGTCGATCGCACAAAGCAACTCGATTCTGCAACGGTAACGGAGCTGTTCAGCACATTTGAAAGCGGCCGTCCTGTTGCTGCCATGCCTGCTCTTGTATGGTAATCTAATAATACTGTAAATTTCGTCTTAACCGCCGGCGCCGCGCGGTGTATCTCAACAGGCCCGAAGCCAGAGTTAACAACTTACATAGCCCATACTATAGATTCCGCTATATCGGCTTAGCTTCATCGCCGAGACCGGTTTGTTACAAGCTCTGCCTTGGTTGTGCATAACCGGAGGTAAAAGGTGAAGTATAGAATTGCCGTATTTGCATCCGCAGTTGTAATCTGCCTTGCACAGGCTGCTTTGGCCCAATCATCACAAACGCAAGCGCCAGGTGTTATTATGGACGGCAGTAGGACTGTCACCGTTGGTGGTGCGCCCGCTGCACGCCAAGGTGACAGGACTACGAATAATACCGCCATTGTCCAGGGTTCTACGAATGTTTTTATCAATGGCAAACCTGCCGTGACACTTGGCGACAAAACCGGCTGTGGCGCAGTTACGATCGGTGGGGCATCGGGTGTCTTTATCAACGGCAAACCGGTTGCGCGTGCCGGTGATGTTACAACAGGATGTCCGCAGTAAAAAGCAAAGCAGCCCATCCTCTGCTTTGGTGTGAAACACAGATTTCCGGAGATGTTGTCATGTATCGTGTGATTGCTGTGGCTGCAGCCTGTCTGGCTGGGTGGGCATTTCTGACTATGACGACAGTCGCGCAGCAGCAGAATACGGATAAAATCCAATCTCTTCAGGAACTGGCACGCCAATTCTATCAAGACGGGAATTACGAGCAAGCGCTTGTGTTCGGCGAACAGGCACTTCAGCTCTCAGTCAAAAAATATGGTGCCAACCACCAGCGGATTGCAATAGCCACATATGGCTTGGGGCTCACTGCAGAACGTGCGGGAAATGATGCAAAAGCTGCAAAATACTATGGCCAGTCAGTCAAGGCCCGCGAGGTTGTCTACGGTGTTGAGAGCCCTGGTGTTGCAGAAGCACTAGACCTTCACGGTAAAGCGTTGATGCGACTGAAACGGGTTGATGAAGCAGCACCTTTGTTCCAGAGAGCTCTTCAAATCCGCACCGATGTTATGGGGTTTGCGCATGCCTATCAGGCAGGTTCGATTGCGAATCTCGCGGCGGTGGCAACTGCCAGGCAGCAATACGGTGAAGCCATTCAGCTGTACCGTAAGGCGATTGCATTAATTGCTTCACAGAAGACCGATTTTGTTTATGCCAACAAAATTCGGTCAAAGGGATTGCAGCGTCAACGCCCTATATTTGTCGGGCTGGCCCAGGCGGTTTGGAACGGCGGGCAACGGTCGGGCTTAACTCAGATTGCAGCCTTCAATGAATCTTACCGCGCTTCCCAGGATGCCTGGCGCACTTCGGCTGCCGAAGCAATTGCACGCATGACCGCCAGGCTGGGTGCAGCTGACACACCGCTTGGCAAAGATATCAGCCGCATGCAAAAAATGGCTGATGAGATTATCACTTTGAACGAAGAGAATTCGCGTGAGCTTGCTCGTTGGAGCGCAGTACTTCGCAAAAGTCCGGAACATTCCGCAGCCCAACAGGCCCTGCAACAAGAAAGCAATAAAACATTTCAGGGCGGCCTCGATAAAACGAGGCGCCAGCGCGCCATCTCCCAGGAGATTCAGGATTTGTCAAAGCGCTGCCTGAGTGATCAAAAGAAACCAGGCTGTGAGGGCAGTCTGGAAAAAGTCAAGCAACTGGGAGCCGAGCTCCAGGCCATGATCAAAGCAGATACGGCGCGCCGTAAACCAATGCTGGATCTCATGGATAAAATGAAGAGTATAGAGAAGAGGCTGCCGGGCTATGAAGCGTTTGAGAAAAAACGCCAAAGGCAGACACAGCGTATTGTCAAGCTGGGCGTTGAACGCCGCGTTCTGAAAAGGAAAATCATCGAGTCCTATCCCGCCTACGCGGCCATCGCTGATCCAAAGCCTCTTGACGTTGCCAAAACGCAGATGCTTTTGAGCAAAGACGAAGCGCTGGTGACAATGCTGATTGGGCATGAGAAAAGCTATATCTGGGTTGTTACGTCAGAAGACGCAGCCTGGGGTGAAATTGATGCCGGTGAACGCCAGCTGGCCGCAGACGTTAAATCTCTGCGCAACGGACTGGACCCAATGGTCGCATTCACAGATCCGGACGCAGTAACAGAGTTTGATTTTGCGGCTGTGCATAAGCTTTACAAAACGATTTTCGGGCCAATTCAAAAGTATCTTACCGGCAAAAAGCATATTATTTTGATTCCGAATGGTCCTCTCACAAGTCTGCCTCCGCAAGTGCTGATCACAAAACCGCCAAGACCACAGCCTCGCATTACGGATGCCGTACGTGACGCCAGTTGGCTTATTCGTTCACATGCCTTGTCCGTTCTCCCTTCCGTGCAAAGTCTTGAAGCCCTGCGTCGTCTGCAAAAGACTGCAAAATCCCGTAAGCCATTCATCGGTATTGGTGATCCAATTCTCAAAGGCCCTGATGGCGCAGGCGCCTCATCAAGAGGGGCAAAGATTATCGCTCGTGCGCCAAAACAATACTACACACGCGGTCTTGCAAATGTGCGCGCAGTTGCTGCAATGACGCCACTTCCTGACACTGCCGATGAGTTGCGCGCGATTGCACGGGTTGTTGGTGCTGAGCAGCATGACATTCTCTTGCAAGAAACGGCGAATGAAACACAAGTACGTGCAAGTGATCTTTCCAACTATCGCATTGTGCATTTCGCAACCCACGGTCTTGTGGCCGGAGAATTGAGCGGACTGACAGAACCTGCGCTCGTCCTGACGCCGCCCTCCAAGGCGAGCGAAGAGAATGATGGCCTGCTGACAGCTTCAGAAATCGCAACCTTATCACTTGATGCAGACTGGGTTGTGCTTTCAGCCTGTAATACAGCAGCCGGTAATGAAATCGGCGCGGAAGCCCTTTCCGGTCTTGCACGCGCCTTCTTTTTTTCTGGTGCACGTGCATTGTTGGTATCGCATTGGGCTGTCTATTCCGAGGCCGCAGTCAAGCTGACCACTGAAACCTTCTCCGAGCTCCAGAAGAATCGCAGCATGGGGCGCGCCCAGGCATTCCGGCAATCAATGCTGAGACAAATTGACGAGGGGCGCGCACCTGGCTATTGGGCGCCGTTTATTATTGTCGGTGAAGGCGGTGCCGGCCGTTAGCGTCTTGCCGCAACAAGCTGCTTTGATTTCAACGTCATTTTAAAAGACGCTGTTATCTGTCATATCTTTGTCAGATCGTTAATACCAAACGTCCAACACAGCCCAAGGACCAACACTACAACTCGGCCTATATCTTTGGCGCCATCTGCCCGAGCTTTGTAAGTCAGCTGCCTGGGTGATGAAAAAGGCTAGCGTCTTTTCGGTCCAAGTTGCATTCTTCGAAACACACTATGACATCGTACACGCCTGCCGTGATGCTTGGCCGTCTTTGACAAACTTACCCAGTATCATGAAAAGCATCACAGCAGGGATAGGCCGACTTATTGGTGATTGTCTGTTTCACTTGGTATCAGATACTTTTTTCAGATGAGCGGTATTTCATCTCAATTGACGTCATGTCCCTGAAACAGGGGAGCACAATTCGATCAGGAAACCGTTCGGATCGGAGACATAGGCAGTAATCTGGCCCCAGGGTTGCTCCCTGACGTCCTACTGAAGCTTAGCCCCTGCTGCAATCGCCTTTTTCAAGGCGCCCGCGACATCGTCTGTCTCAAAGGCAATCTCAAATACAGGCGCTGACGGTAAGGCCGCGGCAGGCGATTTTACCAAATCTTTCATTAAACGCAATGATGAGAAAGCAAGCTTTGTAGAACCAGTTTCAAGCTCGCCATAATCGCCACTGTCGTGGAGAAAACTGCACGGCATGCCAAAAGCCGTCTCAAAGAAATGCAACGTCGCAGCAACGTCATCAACGTATAAAATCGTATATTTAAACTTCATACTACAACCTGGCAGCCCCTCGCTATGGCAGGATATACGGGGCTAGCCCTCCATCCATCTGGCCGCAATGATCGGGCCGCCTTTGCCGTCCTGAACGAGAATGGCGCAGGTGTCGGCTTTACCTTGCAGAACGTCTTCATCCATGAGTTCAATCACCTTTTTCTCTCCGGCCCAGATGCCGACAGGCGTCAGGCGATGAACAACATTATAGTAACTCAGCATGCGCCCGCGGTTTTCACCGTGCTGGACGGGCACTGTCACCTGCCGCCTCACCGCAGCCAGCCATATGGTGGCAGGTCTTGTGGGCTTTCCGGTGGTGCCAGCGCCAACTTCAACACGTAGTTTGCCGCCGCGAAACTGCACCGTAAGCGGCACTGAGGCATGTTGTCCGTCTTTCGTGGTGGCGGAGATTGCATTTTCAATCTGTTGCGCCACGCTACCGACGGCATGAGCTCTACCATTGACGACAACCTGGGGGGTATAAACTTCGCCATCCCCGCGGGCTCGCGCGTAAGCACGCTGACGGATGCTGTAAGCGGGATTGGCAAGCGTATCCTTCCACCCGAGATAGTCCCAGTAATCGACATTGAACGAGAGTGCGACAATATCTTTGCGCTTGGCATAAGAACGCAACAGATCATCTGCGGGCGGGCAGGACGAACAGCCCTGGCTGGTATAAAGTTCCAGAACGACTGGTGCGGAAACTGGTGACTGGGCAGATGCTGTCCATATGTATGACATCATACCAATCGCAAGAGCAAGTATCCCTGCAAAGATATTGCGTTTCATTGAAGCTTATCCTTGCTTCTATCATTGATATTCATCCGCAGAGATATTCGCTTGTTTCTGATGAGAAGTCTTTGTTTTATAAAAACAATATGTCTATCTGAAGCAATCAGCCGGATATGCTCGCGCTCTTTATTGTTCGAATATCATGCTTCGCCGTTTCAATTGCCAGTCACGAATGGGTTATAGCGATCACAAAATCGGGTAAAAGGCCGGCTTACTCCTGACATCCTCCTCTATTCCGGGATGATGTCGGACTTTGGTTTTTGCCCCCTTGCCCGGATGCAGACGTCTGGTATGCGATGCTTGC
>CAYUYL010000067.1:0-4630 GCA_964449195.1 uncultured Filomicrobium sp. | reverse complement strand
CCTGTGAACCATGAAAAAAGGCCGGCATAGACAGCCGGCCTACAACTTATTCTGAAGATGATTATACCTGTGTGAGAGGCCACTACACTAAGAAGCGGAGCCTCTTGATCGGCTTTGCGGTTAAGCGGCTTCCGCAAGATTACGGAGCACATAATGCAGAATGCCACCGTTCTTCACATAATCCAATTCGTCGAGCGTATCGATCCGGCATAAGATCGGGACATTCTTGGTGGTGCCGTCGGCAAAAGTGATTTCCGCCGTCATCTGCTTGCGTGGTGTCAGCTCGTTAAAGCCGCGAATAGAAACCTGCTCACTACCGGTCATGCCGAGGCTTTCCCAGGACAAGCCATCCTCGAAGGTAAAAGGCACAACGCCCATGCCGACAAGGTTGGAACGGTGTATCCGTTCGAAGGATTGGGCGATGACAGCACGCACGCCGAGTAGTCTGGTGCCCTTGGCCGCCCAGTCACGTGATGAGCCGTTGCCGTACTCGACACCAGCTAGAACCACAAGCGGGACACTTTCATCACGGTATCGCATCGCGGCATCGTAGAGGTACATCTTCTCGCCTGAGGGGTGGTGCACCGCGTAGCCGCCTTCCTGTACGTTGCCGTCGGCATCTTTCGTAGCCTGATTTTTGATGCGGATATTGGCGAAGGTGCCGCGCATCATCACCTCATGATTGCCGCGCCGCGTGCCGTACTGATTAAAGTCCTGCGGGCGCACCTCGCGCTCAAGAAGATATTCACCTGTTGGACTTTCTTTTTTGATCGCACCGGCCGGTGAAATGTGATCAGTCGTGATCTTGTCGCCGAAAAGCCCCAAAATGCGGGCGCTGACAATATCTTCCATCAACGGCAGATCATGTGTCATGCCTTCGAAATATGGCGGGTTCTGCACATATGTCGAACCTGAATCCCAAGCATATGTCAGGCCGGTTGAAGTCTCAATAGCCTGCCAGTTTTCATCGCCATCGAAGACATTGGAATACTTCGACTTAAACATTTCATTTGTAATGTTCTCGGCAACATACCGCTGGATTTCCGCATCGCTTGGCCAAATATCCCTAAGGTAAACCGGTTGGCCATCAGATCCCGTACCGATGGGTTCACTGGACAGATCAACGTTGACTGTACCCGCCAGGGCATAGGCAACCACCAGCGGTGGAGAAGCCAGATAGTTCGCCTGAACATCGGGGCTGACACGGCCTTCAAAGTTGCGGTTACCTGAAAGCACGGCAGCAGCAACTAAACCATTGTCGTTAATGGTTTGCGAAATGTCCTGCTGCAATGGACCGGAGTTACCGATACAAGTTGTGCAGCCAAAGCCAACGATATTAAAGCCGATCTGGTCCAAGTGAGGCTGCAGACCTGATTTTTCGAGATAGGCCGCAACCACCTGTGAGCCAGGCGCCAAAGACGTTTTCACCCACGGCTTTGATGTCAGCCCCTTGTTGATAGCGTTGCGGGCCAGAAGACCCGCGGCAATCAAAACGCTCGGATTGGACGTATTTGTACAGCTTGTAATCGCTGCAATGACCACATCTCCGTGCCCAAGATCAAAGTCCTGGTTCGCCACCTGATGGCGGGCGCCCAGTTCCGAACCGTCGCGCTTATACTCATTCTCAAGCGCGGCGGCATAACCAGATTTCACATCGCCTAGCGAAATACGTCCCTCGGGACGCTTTGGCCCCGCAATGGACGGGACGACTTCGCCAAGGTCGAGTTCCAGTGTATCTGTGAAAATCGGCTCGGCTGCATCTGATGTCCGGAAAAGGCCCTGCTCCTTGGTATACGCCTCAACCAGGGCGAGGCGATCTGTTTCCCGGCCGGACATTGCTAAATAGCGCATGGTCTCATCGTCTACGGGAAAGAAGCCGCAGGTCGCACCATACTCAGGGGCCATGTTGGCGATGGTCGCACGATCGGCGAGTGACAGGGAATCAAGGCCTGGGCCATAGAATTCAACGAATTTTGACACCACACCTTTCTGGCGCAGCATCTGGGTGACGGTGAGTACCAGATCAGTTGCCGTCACACCTTCTGTTAATTCCCCCGTCATGCGGAAGCCAATCACTTCAGGCAACAGCATCGACAAAGCCTGACCAAGCATGGCAGCTTCCGCTTCAATGCCACCAACGCCCCAGCCAAGAACGGAAACCCCGTTGACCATGGTGGTGTGACTGTCAGTTCCCACGAGAGTATCCGGGTAGGCTAGGATTTCACTGCCATCCTTGCGCGTCCACACAACCTGAGAGAGGTATTCGAGGTTAACCTGATGGCAAATGCCGGTTCCTGGCGGCACGACAAGGAAATTTGTGAAAGCGTTCTGGCCCCATTTCAAAAAGTTGTAGCGCTCACCGTTACGCTGGTATTCCAAATCGACGTTCTTAGCGAAGGCATCAGGAGTGCCGAAGGCATCAATAATAACCGAATGATCGATTACAAGATCCACAGGGATCAGCGGATTGATCTTGCGGGGATCACCGCCCATCCTTGTCATGCCGTCACGCATGGCTGCGAGGTCAACCACGGCTGGAACGCCTGTGAAATCCTGCATCAGCACACGTGCAGGCCGGAAACCGATTTCCGTGCTGGATTTGCCTTTGGTTTCTGCCCATTTCGAAGCAGCGATAATATTTTCTTTAGTGACAGAGCGGCCATCTTCATTGCGCAACAGGTTTTCCAGCAAAACCTTTAACGAATAGGGAAGCCTTGAAATATCGCCGAGCCCGTTCTTGGCTGCTTCCGGCAATGAGTAATACGCGTAGACCTTTTTGGCAGCTGTCAGCAGCTTCTTACTATTGAAGCTGTCAAGCGATTGTTTTTGCGCGGTCATGTAAGAAACCTTCCTTGTGGAACTGCGATCATCTGAACACAGCAGATTAGACGTTGTCGTCACCGCGCCGCCGGGGTGCCGACGGATAATGCGCCATCCGAAGGTGGGGAAGCCGGCCGCTTGCCAGGAAGCTTGCCAACCAAGATCGCGCTAAAATTGCACAGTCGCGGAGGTGTAGAAATGTTATAACTGTTGGATGATGACGGAGCCAACAGCTATTTGCACACGAGCAAAACTTTCGCGTGCAATAGCCACAGGCGTGTGGCTTCTTGTTTCTATGGCAGAAGGAACTCAGGGCGTTGATAACGTCTCTAGATATTCAACAGTTATCGGTTGAACGTGGTGGCCGCATTGTGCTTGCCAGCGTGGACGCAACTATAGGCGCTGGTGAGGCTGTTATTGTTACAGGCCCCAATGGCGTTGGTAAAACGACATTCTTGCGCACGATTGCCGGCTACCTTCCTGCCCTTTCAGGCTCCATCACGCTGCAAGGCGGTAACCCTGCGCTCGAAATATCTGAACAACTGCACTACATAGGCCATAACAATGCGATCAAACTCTCGCTGACTGTGCGGGAAAACCTCAGCTTTTGGGCCTGTTTCCTGGACACGGAACCAGCAAAACATTCTGACCACGGCAACCGTTCTGAGGCCGCTGTTGCCTGCGGTCTTGACGTTGCTCTTGACCGTTTCCGCCTGCGCGAACTGGCGGACTTGCCGGCAGCTTATCTTTCGGCCGGACAAAAACGACGAACTGCGCTGGCCCGTCTTCTAGTCGCACCACGGCCATTATGGTTGCTTGATGAGCCTACGGTGGCGCTTGATCAGTCTAGTAGCGCTGCGCTTACCGACATTGCAAACAGGCACCTTCGCAGCGGCGGTCTTATTCTGGCTGCGACGCATTTTCCTTTAGCTTTTGCAACATCCCGCGAACTGAAATTATCCTGGCCCGGCGAAATCGTACCTGATAGCCTTCTATCTGATGAGGCTACACAATGAATGGCTTTAGGACGCTTCTCTTGCGTGATGTTCGTCTGGCGTTGCGCGAAGGCGGAGCGATTGGGACGGCGCTGGGATTTTATGTGATTGTCGTTGCGCTGGTTGCAATCGCAGTCGGACCAGATCTTAAGCTTTTGGGCAAGATCTCACCTGGCGTTCTCTGGGTTGCACTGCTTCTGTCAGCTCTTCTCTCTCTCGGGCGTATTTTTGAAGCCGATTTCGAAGATGGCACCTTGGAGATTATCGCCACGGCCAGCCTGCCGCTTGAGTTGTCTGCAGCCGCCAAAAGCCTGGCGCACTGGCTGACAACCGGACTGCCGCTGGTGTTAATCACACCGCTGGCTGGCTTTTTACTCAACCTGGATATCACGGCCGCCCCCATGATTATTCTCACAATGCTGGTTGGGACCTTGGCGATCAGTTTTCTGGGAAGCATCGCAGCAGCACTCACGCTACAGGCACGGCGCAGCGGTGTACTGATTGCAGTGATGGTCTTACCCCTTTACATCCCGACACTCATTTACGGGACCACAACCGTATCAGTGGCGCTCACACCTCCTGGCAGTCCTTGGCCGACATTTCTATTGCTTTGCGCGATCTCTTTAGCATCCCTTGTGCTGAGCCCTTGGGCGTCCGCCGCAGCGCTGCGGCATCAAATGCAATGACGGCCGCACCGATTTTGTGCGATTTCTTGGACAATTGCGATATCCATGAATATTCAGAGATCTGTTTTCGGATCATAAGAGTCTGTCCCAATAAAAATCTAAGCATTTCTCAATCTTACAATTCTCCTT
>CAYUYL010000066.1:0-11442 GCA_964449195.1 uncultured Filomicrobium sp. | reverse complement strand
ACACACAGCCAATCCTCGCGCAGCTTCCGACCCATGATGGCCTTTTGCGGCTTGATGATCTTGGCGACCGCGATGCTCATGACTCCTCTCCCTTCCGCTGAGCCAAGGTGGCGGCAGCGGCAAAATTCTTCGGTGTGTGTGTTTGGGGAGAGTCTAGCACATCGATGGGCTGAAGCGGGCCATGATCTGCGGGATTTGGCGGTTGTCCACAGCTTTTCTCGGGCTGAACGTCGTAACCGAGATCGATGAAGCAGCAGATGATCGTCCACAGCGCTTCGAGGATTTGCCTGCGCTCGTCGGCATCCAAGTCAGGGTCATTCAAACAGTCATCATAAAGCCCGGCATCGAAGGTCAGGGTTGGCCGTGCGGGCGGGATGGTGAGTGTATTCGTATCAGTTGTGTCGGTGGCTCCGTTTGTATTGAGGTCTTTCACGCCGTCGTTTTCCTTTCAGTCTAGTGTGGTGTTGTCATGGATTTCCTTTCCTCTTCTTGAGCGAGAACAAATATAGAACACATATATTGCGCTGCATCAAGAAGAATCTCCGAATTGGGGGTTGCCAAATTGGCAACCCGACTCAGGGTTCTCGGGGGTGTTCTTGTGCGGGGCCTTGCTCGGCCTGGGATTGCTGCTGTTGGACGTAACGCTCCCGATCCTGATCTTTGAGGCGCTGCACACTGCCGTAGGCCATCTCCATCAGCCGCCCGGCTTTCAGGAGTTGTTGTTCAGGGATAGAGGTGGTTTCCCGCCACGTCTCGTCTTTGTCCAAATAGCTGTAGGTCAGCGTGACGTTGTACATCTTCCCATGTTGCCCGGGGTTCTCCCATATGGCTGTTTTGAGATTGCCATCCCTGTGGGTATCAATGGGCTTTGGCTTCTCAGTCGGTGTTTCTGACATGATTGTCTCCTTCTTTGAGGTTGGGGGTTACCGGGACGGGCTTTTGGCGCGCGCGACATTACGGGCGGGGTGATTGCGGGCCGCCTGGCGCTGTGCGCGGATGTATTCGGTTCGGGCATTGGGTCGGGCAGACTCAAAACCCTTGCGAAACGCCCGCGACGAATGGTTTAGACGACGCGAGCCATAGGTGATGGCTGCCTCCCGTTCGGCATTGGCGGTGGAATGCACCACCGCTTCGACGGTGCCGCCAATTGTGTAGTGGCGCTCGACGTTATGCCGGGGCCGCTCATGCTCCAGGCGACGCACCGCATCACGGGTGACAGGGCGATGCTGCCCCTCGCGCGGGAAGTTGTTGGGATGATTTCGGTGGGGTTTGCTCATGGTCGATATCCTTTCACGTAGGACCAGAGGCCGTGGTCGCGGTATTGCGGCCACTCGGCGTAAGCATTGGGAACAGGTTCGGTGATGACGCGACGGTGGCGCTGGCCCCATCGCGTGGCAATCTCAACGGTGCCAGGCTTGGCATGCATGGGATCGCCCAAATAAAGCCCCGCCAAGTCCCGGCGCTGCCAGTAGTTGGGGATGTGCAGAAGCGCGGGCCGTTCCAGGATTCCGGGCATGAAGACATAGGCCAGGCCCATGGGCGTGTTGAGGATTTCATCGGCGGTGCGCAGGTCGCGGGAGAGTTTCTTGGGCTCGCGCGCCAGCCGATCATAGTGCGAGGCATCAAGCCAGGAGGACACGACATCGCCGCGCCCCAGCACCAGATCGGCCATGGCGCGAGATTTGGCATGGCGGGCATGTTCGGCCTGCACGGGGTCATAGTAATCAAGGCTCATGGTCCCGAGTTGGCGGGCAATCAGGCTGGCCTGTTGGACGGAACGGGTTCCGACGTAGATTTGGACGCCGGAGCTGTTGGGGATGACATCGCTGGCACCCGGTTTCAACGTGTCGAGTTGGCGGGACGATTGCACCACATAGGCTGTGCGGATGCCGTAGCCTGCTGAAATGGTTCCTAGTTCCTGGGCCAAGGGCCACTTGAAGTGAGCAATCTCGTTGAGCAGCCAAAACTGGGGCCGTGCGGTCAGGGCCGCGCGACGCTTGGTGATCAGGATATTGGTCAGCAGGGCGCGGATAATCGGCGCGGAGACTTCCGCATAATCCAAGTGCTCCATGATGCTGATAAGGCAGGGCGGCATGTCGCTGCGGGTCAGCCACTCCGCGTCAAAATCAAAAGGCGGGGAGACAGCGGCGCGAAGCTGCGCATCCATCATGCAGTTAAAGCTGCGGGAGATTTCGTTTTTTATGCCCGCAAAGCCGCCTGAGTCCGCATTGCCTTTGCGCAACTCCTGCAACAGCGTGGCCACTTCATATATCTGGCTTTCCGGCTGGCGGGAGATTTCATACTCAAAGGACAGCCATTCATCGGTGGCCGCACCAAGCCCGGCCAATTTGTCGGCCAATCCTGGCAGCGTCACCTCGCCATAGACCCGCGCATAGGTGACAGCGGCAGCGGCAAACAGGCGTTGCGCCATGCCTTCGAAGTAGGCCGCGCGCGGATCGGTGTTGGGTATCCAGCTCTGAGCCGTTTGAAGTGCATCGGCGGCAAGGGTCAGGAGTTCTGGCCGCAGATGACTCAAAGGGTTCATCCTGTGGGCGGCCATCGCTTGGGCGAGGCGCGGATTGAAGTAATACGCCCACCGACGATGCGGCACCTGTTGGGAGGCGATCACCGTATCTTGTTGTTTGAGATCGAGGGCGATGATGTGGTGCGGGCCATTCGCATCGCGGATATGGCCATCGACCAGCCAGGGCGTCGAGATGGAACCTTTGCAACTACGCGGGCCGCCGCACACGAGAATGGCTGATTGGCCGCTTGCATAGCACTTGCGACCTGAGGCGGGATCAACGCCAATAAACGCGCCGGAGGCCTCGAACAGGCCCGCGCGGCGCAGCATGGCGGTATCACAAAACCCGGCACTTCCTTGAGGATACTTTTGATAATCAATCATTTCATATAAGACTTCTGCGATCTGTCCGGGAGAGGTCAGATGCTGTGAAGGCTCGTGGCCCCGCTTCAAATGCAGGGCCACGGGCTTTTTTTGGGTGTTAGACCGACTGTTTGCCGACGAAAGCGCCGTAGAACCCGCCTGCTGAGCACAGGCCCAAGAAAGCGGTGAAAATTTGCGCTTCTGAGGTGTCCGCATTCGGCAATGCCGCAAGCGTCAAAAAGCCGAAGAAGCAGCCGCCGATGAACAGCAGCACACGCTCACCGCCGGAGTGGTATTTGGTAACTTTGGCCATGAAGACCTCCTTTTTGCTGGGATTAAAGTTCGTCGTAGCCCATGACACAGCGGACGATGCCGCCAACGCCAAAGAGGCCGATGACAGCGGCCATCGCGCCGCTCCACTCGAAGGTGGCGTGATTGGCAATGAGCAGCGCGACGATGATCGCAGCACTGCCATAGCCAAGAGCATAGAGCCGCTGACCGCCGCTGATGCGTTTCCTGACAACCATGGTTTGCCTCCTATTGAACCCAGGATGGGGTGTGGCCGAGGAACGCGGCCACAACGAAGCCGAGCATCACCAGGATGGCGAGGCCCGTGCCCCAATCGGGGCGGCGTTTGCGCACCGTGATATGCGTAATCCGTGACATCGAAGTCTCCTTCTCTTGAGGGTAGAGTTTGGCTCTAAAAGAGCCGCCGGGCTGTGAGCGCGACCAGCGACATCAAAGCCGCCATCAGCAGCGCTCGCAGAATGAAAAAGCAAAGGGGATAGGTGCCGATCCGAATGGCCAGGGCCAGCCACTCGGCTGTTTGATAGCTGTAGTGCATCGCCAGGTTTTGCCGGACGCTTAGCTCTATCTCAGGCCAGATGGAGGGGCCGACAAAGATGGTGGCAAGCAAGGCGACAATGGCGGCAAGCGGGCCAAAGAAGGAAGGCAAGCCGCCGCCTGCCCCGGCGTGGGGCGGATACATCATGTCCGTGTCTCCGAGCCGAGTGCGATCAGCAGAATGGCGAAGGCCGCGAGCACCAAGCCAACGGCCCGCAGATAGGTCATCGCTTCGGCCCAGAAGATATGACCAAAGCCGGTGACTAGGATCAGGCCTGCAATGCTGCTGATTGGCCCCCACACCCCGACATCACCGCCGTGGCGCATGATCTGCCAGAACATCACCGCGCCGAGCACGTAGAAGGCGGAGCCGATGACCAGATGCGTGGGATCGTTCCCTTTGGCAGCGAAGGCGATGCTTAAGGTGCCAATCACATTGACAGCCACCATCCACGCCAAAACAGTCAATGTCTCTGTTTGATCCATCGCCTTCACCTCTCTCAAAGCTCTGCAAACGAAAAAGCGCCGCCCGGATCGGGCAGCGCTGTAGAGGTGATTTTCGCACAGATTCGCGGTTTTCCCGGAGATTTGGTGCAGATTACTCCAGCGGGGACGGATATTCCTGACCAGCAAGGTCGGCCAAACGCTCTTCGAGTTCGGGGTAGATACCGATCAAGGCCGAGGCGATGCACAGGAAGCGCTCTTTGCCCACACCGTAGAACACCGGAAGCGTATCTTCGGTCACGGGCGCAAGAAGATTGGCCTCAATCCAAACACGCAGCGTATCGGCTTCCTGTTCAGCATCAATCTCATAGCCGTCCCGCTCAGACTCAAGCGGTGTCAGGTCGAGTTCGGAGTTCCGTTTGGTCAGGCTTCTGAAATGAACCTTGGCCTCCACAAGCGCGTCCACCAGCTTGTGGCGGAATTCCGTCGCGCTCCATCCAGTGGTTTGCGCCTGTTCATGCACCGCAAGGCGCATCATAGGTCGGGCGAACTCGGCTTCGGTGAACGTATGCACCATCCGCTCCGCCTGGCAGGACAGAGGTGTGCCGCAGAAGTGGCA
The DNA here is from genome assembly GCA_964449195.1 of uncultured Filomicrobium sp. Taxonomy (GTDB): domain Bacteria; phylum Pseudomonadota; class Alphaproteobacteria; order Rhizobiales; family Hyphomicrobiaceae; genus Tectiglobus. Next base: position 6,649 of record CAYUYL010000066.1, on the reverse strand, counting down.
CCAGGTCGGAAGTGGGATACTGACGGGACGCCGCCATGGGTGACCACGCGAAGACCGTCTGCGGCCACAACGATGGCAATCGCACCTGACAAAAGCAGCAATGGCTGTACACTCTGGCTGTTCAACAACATTGGGCATGTTTTCCTCATCGAAATTCAATTGATGATGGAAATTTATCCTTCATTTACAATGTCTTAAATGCGCAAACGACTGCCAAGACAAGAGCTATTCCTCTGCAATCTTGGGGAAAGCTCACGAGTTCACGCAATCACCTGCATATCGTGATGACTAATGGCCAATAAGCAAAAACAAGATTGCTATAATGAGCAACGAATCGCCATCAGACGTGTGCGCACTTAGACAAAAAGGCACATTTAGGGCCAAAATAAACGATTTATCACATCATATTGTGGCGCAATTGCATGAAGGCAACAATTTGTTTTTTTTAGCAAATTACGGTATGTATCCTTAAGCCCAATTCATCTGTGGCGACTGTGAGGTTTGAGCAAACCAGAACTGGGGTGCGCTCAATGGCGGACGACTGGCGTCAAAATAATCCTGACACGCTGTCTGATCCCGACTCCAACGCGGATCGGGACGGCGAAAGCCCAAAAAACGTCGTTGCACTTCCAAGCAAAGTTGATGCAGAGGGCCGTGCAGACACCCACGATAAAACTAACGAACAATCGCCAGAGCGAGCAAAGCGCGCTATGGCAGGCTATCTGAAGCAGAAAATTCTTAAGTTTTATCCAGATCTAAAAGTATTCTGCATAAATACAGGCTACTCACTAAGTAAAATATACAGAATAACCTCTGGAAGACAGCGTATAGATAATCAGTTGGCCAATATACTTTCAGATAATATTGGAGATAGTATAGGTTATTGGTTGACACTAGAAGATAATATTCATACCATCGCACCAGATTTATACAAAAATATTTATCTGGAGGCGCCGGAGACTCCAACCGGCGAAGAGCAGCCAGAAATTGAGACTATTGTGGCAGAAGAAGCACCAGAGGAAGAGCCTCCACCCAAATTACTTACAGAGCCGATTACAGTGAGCTTCAATGATGCGTCATTTACTTTACCAAAGGGAATGGACTTCCGGCAGGCAAAAGAAATACTGATGGCACTTAAGGATGGCAGCACCTTGGGTTAATGGGTTGCAGCCTAGTAAGCGCTCCTATCTCATTTTCCCCCACTGATCCTGTGCCCATGTCTCGACGGTACGCAAGAATTCCGCACGAATAGCCGGATCGCGGATCGCTAGATAAGCAGCGACAAGCCTGAACATTTCCTCCTGTGTCGCGTCATAGACGGTCCTTGGTTTTGTCGTGTTGGATTGCTTGGTCATACTCTTTCCTCCTGATCAATGTTGTCGATGCCGGACGCCCTCCAGAGCATGGCGGCGTAGCGGCGTTCCTCTGGTCCAGTGACCGCGAGATAGATGGATGTGGTTTCAAGCCTGGCATGTGACAGCCAGCGCTGAACCAACGTGACTGGCACGCCCGCCGAAATAGCCGCGACCCCGAACCCATGACGTACCCCGCGCGGACAGGCCTGCGGGCCAGATATCCCGGCCTTCGCCATGACGGCCCCAACTTTCTCCCATGCAGTTGAGCGGTGCCAGCGGAAGAGATTGTTACCCGTGGCTGACTTCGAGCAACCTTTTAGCTTTCCCATCACAACGGCTGGAATGGGCATCATTCGAAACACGCCCCGCCGTCGCTGCTTGAGGGTATTCAGGATCACCAAACCGTCTTTCGCGTTGAGATGCTGAACCCGCAGCGCAAGGGCTTCCGATATCCGGCATCCGGTAAAATGCAGCAGCAGACAAAGGGCTTCGATTTCCAGGGTGAAGGTGGATGCTGCAACTATGAACGCCGCGCGCTCATCCGCATTGAGGTATTTGCGGCGGCCATAAGCATCAAAGAGGCTGTTCGGGTCATTGCGCTCAATCATTTCTGCACCGCCCCGGCCAACAGGACAGTCTGCGCAAGAGTGTCCCGCAAGTTTTTTGATGCCTGCACCGGGTTCTTCGGCTGCCCCGCGTTGCGCAACATGCCTGAAATAAATAAATCCTTAAATCAAAAACCATAACATCGGCAGCATGCCTGATTACTTACATAGATTCGACAAAATTGCGCATTCTGTCCCGCGAATATATGTGGATAACAGTAATCGTTGTTCAATCGAGTGCGAGAATGCGTCGCGACCTCACCACCGCCCTCGTGGCCGTTGCAACCCTATGCGCCGCTTACGCCGCTGCCGAGGATGAAAAGTTCACTGCGGCCGACGTCGTCGCGTGGGATCAAACGAACCAAGACTGGTATTTTGAAGTGGCAGCCTCAATGGGGGCAGCTTTGGCCAGCCAGAATTCCACTGAACGGGCCCGCTGTATCAATGATTGGTACTTCAAGGATGAAGACTCAAGACAAGAGGCGAACAGCTATATCAGAGAGGTTATGGCGCGCTTCCCGGGCTATCACCCAACACTGGTGATGATCTCGATCCTTGAGAAAGAATGCGGGTCTTTGGTGTTTACAGAATAGGCTTGTCTCCGGTTACCACGGTCGGAGTTGCGGCTTCCGCGCTCATTTCTGCTTTACCTGCCCTAGTAACCGCATCAGGAGCCGTCTTTTCGAGCCGCTCCTGCCCGGCGTCCATATCGTCGATGCTGCCATAGGGATTACCCGGGCTTTGGTGTCGCTCGCGCGCTGCGTTTAACTCGCCTTGATAGCCCGTGATCTCTTCAACGGTTTCTTGAGCGGCATGGGCCCTGATCTGGAGCGTTGCCAACTCCTCATAAGTGGCAGCTCGTTCTCGCCAGACAATCTGGTCGGCCTGCGTTGGGTCTATCTCTTGACCATCCGCATATATGATCCGCCCGTCATCAGTCACGAACACAGCCCGACCTTCCAGTGTGTTTGCGCCATCCAGGGCGGCTTGCAGCGCTTGCTTCGCTGCATCGACTGTCGCCATCGCTTGTGCGAGTGCGGTCGTCGTTGGGCGCTATAGGAGTCGAGGAACTGGCCGAAGGTCTCATGGCGTTTGCGGTACACTGGATCGCGCATCAGCGCATCCAACGCGGTTTCAAAGAGGAGGCGGTCGTTTCGTTCACGGCGTTTCTTTGCTTCGATGGCCGTACCGACATCGCCGTGATCTACGCGGCGCATGCGCCCAACTTCCCGACCCGCTATATCGTTGTTCAGATCATTCTGAACCCGCGCTTGTTCAAACACCTCGGTTAGACGGGTAATCTTGGTAAAGTCATCATAGGGCATGGCTAGCCCCGCTTCCCCAAACGCCGCGCTTGGTTACAGCCCAGCTGGAACTGAAAAAGTCCGTGCCAAAGCTCATCGTGGATGCAATGCCGCGCGCTGATGATACCCGCAACCATCTAATTGATCCAAATACACACTTGCCATCAATACAACTCATGGCTGTCATATTAGTATTTTTTGGTTAAGACTTTGTTAATTCTATCAAAAAAGCGCCCTCGGAAGCGCTACTTTTGGAGGTAAATTGTGCCTTTCCCAACCCCTTGCTTCTTCAGGTGGTTGGCATTTACTAGGTCTGCCAGGTGTTTTTTGACAGTGTTTCGGTTCGCGCCCGTTAACGCAACGATTTGCGCGATCTTGAGCTGTCCGTGTTTTTTGACCAGATCAACGATCTCAACACTGAGCGGTGGCAGCTGCTGCATCAACAGTTTTTCTCGGTTTATCTTAACCTCCAATCGCGCCTTTTGTTGCTGCACCGCGCGAAGGAAAAAAATCAGCCACGGTTGCCAGTCTGGTTTATCGGTACGGATCGTGCCTTGGGTGCGGCGCAGAGCAAGATAGTAGCCCTCCTTGCTTTGCTCGATCACGCTTTCCAGCGAGCTATAGGGCACATACTCATAACCGCTTCTGATCAGCAGGAGCGTTGTCAAAATGCGGGAGATGCGTCCGTTGCCGTCCTGGAACGGGTGTATTTCCAAGAATACGACTGTGAAGATCGCGGCCACCAGAAGTGGGTGGAGCGCTTTTGAATCAAGCGTCGCGTTTGTCCACTCTACCAACTCAGCCATCAGGCGCGGCGTGTCGAACGGCGTGGCAGTTTCAAACACAACGCCAATTTCCTTGCCCTCACGATCAAATGCGCTGACATGGTTCGTCTGCGTTTTGTAGTTACCGCGATGCCGCTCGTCTTTTGACGAATGGCGTAGCAAGTCGCGGTGAAGCTGTTTGATGTGGTTTTCGGTGAGGGTGAGCACGTCTGCGCTGGCAAAGACCGTTTCAATGGCTTCCGCATAGCCTGCCACTTCCTGTGCGTCGCGCGTTTCGAAGTGCTGTATCTCGATATTTGAGAGCAGCGCATCAACGTCACTGTCGGAGAGCTTGCTGCCTTCAATGCGTGTGGAGGAGCCGATACTTTCGATGGTGGCAACGCGGCGCAACGCCGAAAGCCTTTCCGGTGCCAGCGTTCCCAAAGCTTTCCACGCCCCCTTGAATTCATCAATCTCGGCAATGATGGAGAGGATTTCAGGGGTGATTTTGATGGTATCTACGTTCAGGCTCACACCCGAAAATATACCCAAAAACATCCATAAAAGCAAGAATATCCATTAAAATACCCATAATGACCCATATACTATGGCCGAGCACACCCGCTTTGCGGGCCGGGCTTTCGTGAACCGAGCCTGAAGTCTCGGCCATCCGGCTTCAATCCCTTGCGCACCGAAGCGAGGCGGCAAGATTGCCGCCGTGTTGTTTCGCATGCCCTGGCATGCTTGGTACCTTTCCTTCCAGCTTACATCAAATTCGGGGACGCCCTACGGGCTGTGCGTCAATCATCTTCCGCCGCAAGCGGTCTCCCGAGAAGAAGATTGACCCATCCCCGGAGTTTGAACGAGCCGTCCCAGCCGCGCCAAGGCGCGGCTTTTTAATGGGACGCTCGCCGCTGGGCAGAGGTTCAAGCGCGGGGCTGAGGGTTCAGTTTCGGCTTAACTTAAAAAAGGAGACATCCCATGAAACTACAACATATCAAACTCACCGACCTTAAAACGACTGCCGTGAACGTCCGCAAACTGGGCGCGAAGGATGTGGACGATCTTGTGCCCAGCATTCGCTCCCTTGGTGTTCTGCAACCGCTCTTGGTACGCCCCAATTGCGAGGGCTATGAAATCGTCGCGGGACAACGGCGCTATCATGCGCTCTGTGTCTTGGCAGAGGAGCAGGACAGTATTGATCCCGTGCCCTGTATGGTCATGGCGGATGATGATGATGCGAAAGCCATCGAAGCGTCTTTGGCAGAAAATATCGCCCGCTTGCCGATGGATGAAATCGACCAGTACAAAGCCTTTGCCGCGCTGGCCAAAACAGGGCTTGGTGTTGACGACATTGCTGCCCAGTTTGGCATCACAGAGCGTCTTGTGAGACAGCGTTTGGCGATTGCCAATCTGATTGGTCCGATCCTGACCGCCTACCGCAAGGATCAAATCCACCCCGCAACGTTGCGCTTGCTAACCATGGCAACCAAAAAGCAACAAAAAGCATGGCTGACGCTGTTTCGCAGCGAGGAAGATTATGCGCCGGAAGGCTTTCGCTTGAAGCAATGGCTGCTCGGTGGCGCGGACATCTCCACAGACAATGCCCTGTTTGATCTTGAGGACTACACAGGCAACATCATCTCCGATCTCTTTGGCGAAGAAAGCTACTTTGATGATCCAGATGCGTTCTGGAGATTACAGAATGCCGCCATGCCAAGGCCAAAGAGGATTATCTGTCGGATGGCTGGATTGATGTGGTCGTATTGGAGGTTGGTGATTTCTTCCCAAGCTATGAGTATGCCGAAACTGCCAAAGAAGACGGCGGCAGGGTCTATGTGCATAGTGCCAATGATGGAGAGGTGACCTTCTATGAAGGACAGCTATCTCGAAAAGAAATCACGGCACGTGACAAGGCGAAGGCAGGCGGCGAGGAGCCAAAGGTTCAGCGTCCCGAACTGACAAAACCCATGCAGACCTATCTCGACCTACACCGCCATGCGGCTGTGCGCTGCGAACTGCTGTCCCGTCAGGATATCGCCTTGCGTCTCGCCGTGGCACAGATGATTGCCGGGTCTGAACTATGGACGGTACATGCCGATCCACAAAAGGCGGATTCCGAGAAGATCACAGACAGTCTGGAAGGCAACTTGGGCGAGGCCAAGTTTGAAGAAGCGCGCCAGCAGATCAAAACCCTACTCGGTTTCGAAGCAGAAAGTGGCACCCTTGCTTGTTGCAAACAGGACTGGGGCAAGTTCCGCGATCTGTCAGAAGTCTTTGCCAAACTCACCGCGCTTGATGACAAGACGGTGATGCAAATCCTGACCTTCGTCGTCGCGGAAACTTTGCCCTGTGGCAGTGCCATGGTCGACACCCTTGGCGTATCCATGAAGGTCGACATGCAAGATCACTGGACGCCTGAGCCATGTTTCTTCAATCTGTTGCGCGATAAGGACGCGATCAATGGCATGGTGGCAGAAGTCGCAGGCAAAGAAGCCGCCGCCGAGCACATCACGTCCACCGCCAAAACCCAGAAAGCCGTGATTGCCGCCTGTCTCGATGGCACCGGCTTTGTTGCACAAATCGTGATGGGGATTCACTGCATGAATCCAGCGTGATAG
>CAYUYL010000065.1:0-11445 GCA_964449195.1 uncultured Filomicrobium sp. | reverse complement strand
AGTTGAACCATAAGTGATTCTGATGACTCAACATTTTTACGGACAGGCTCTTAGTTATCCCGCTATGTATTGCTGGGATCCATTGCTCAGCAAGCGTGGTGTCCGGGGATCGTGCACGCAGCAAGATTTAATACCAAGCCGCAAAAGATTTGATTCTTTTGTATTTGGCAAAACCTTTTTCTTATCAAAGCTCTATGTCTGTGGCAAAAAGATCAGCCAATATGCTCTTGCGTATAAATCCGTGCCGCCAGAAAAGTGTTGTCCCGTTTCGATAGAGATTTACCGGTGACAAGCACCGGCGTGACAGAGGTTATGTTTGCGGCATAAAGTTTGGCACGTCCGAATTGCGCGCCAGAAATATTTGCCCTGCTCAAATCCGTTTTGTTGGAACGCGCATGCCCTATATAGGCGTGCTTGGTTTTCATAAAACGCAAAATAACATCAGTGTCTTTTACGCTTCGGAAACAAGGCTGGTCCAACCTGTACAATAAGACTTGCGAGAAACATCATTGCAGCCCCTGTCCAGCCAATTGGCGATAGCCACTCGCTAAGGAGAATTACGGCGCATAGGGCTGCAAAAACCGTTTCCATACTAACAAGAATAGTCGCCTCAATGGCTGGCGTATATCGCAATGCAACAGCGAATAACGTAAACGTAAGTGCGCTGGATAAAATACCCACATAAGCAATTTCAACAGCGGCTGCCGCAAGAGCTTGGAATGATATTGTTTCAAAGGCAATCGTACAAAGAAGAGAAAGAATAGAAACTACCGCAAATTGGATTGCACTGAAACCAATCGGGCGGGCATGGTGGCCTGAGCGTTCGATGACAAGAATATGAGCTGACCAGAAAATAGCTGATATGGCAACCAGCCAGTCGCCAAAAGAAAAGTTGCTCAGCGTTCCACCGCCTAAGAGCCATGTGCCGGCGAATGCCAATATTACGGCAGGACAGACGTAAAAACGCGGAGCCTGTTGAAACAGAAGCCAGACCATAAGCGGCGTAATAATGACGTACAGACCGGTTAAAAAGCCGGTATTTGTGACCGTTGCTGTGACAAGGCCTATTTGCTGCAGTATGCCTGCAACGAAGAACACCATACCTCCTGCAGCGGAAATAATCCAAAACTCAGCTCGTGGCCGCGTACCAAGCGAGCGGTTCTCTCTAAGCGCCAGAGGTGCCAGGATGATCGCTGCCAGAATAGAGCGCGCTGCCAAAAAAAGGTATGGTCCGATATGCTCCATTGCTGTCTTTTGATAAACAAACGCCAGGCCCCAGATGGCAGCTATCAGCAGCAGTAATAAATTGGCGTACGTGCGATGCATGGCATTAACGCGATACAGGATGGGACGCGCTGTTTCCAAAGCACAACGCTATAATAGGCTGGGGCAGCATATATATTAGAATGACAATCACCGTTATCACAGCAGCCGTGATTTGCAATTGCCGCATGCCACGGCCTGCGGCCGAGATTATAAATTAAGACAAAGCGCGCAGTGGTAAGGCACAATTCTATGAAAAAGTTGCGTCAGGCTTTGGCTTTTTGTGACACGCTATAATCCACGGAAAAGCACGCCGACGACGAGCACCATATAAGCCGTGATCGCCATCCAGTATTCCTGATGTGGCAGATAACGCGGGACCGGCACATAACCAAGCTTGGTGATCATTGCGATAATCGCAAAGATCAATGAGATGATAAAGATCAGAAGCGTTGGCGGGTTTAATCGCACGGCAAGGTCCTCCGGACGCTGATCTGGAATTCAACATGTTTAGATAATATCATTAGCAGAGCCAAATTTTTTTATAAAGAGAAAGATAGACGTTAAAAGCGCAACAGTTGCCAAAAGAGGAGGCAGAGTAAGGGCGTTTTGCCTGTCGAAGTGCTAAGCAGAGCAGGCGCTGAATTTATGGTGGTCAAAATTCTGTAGTTCACATAGTCGAATGTTGCGCCAAGAGATGGCCGTGCAAGCATTCGCGTTTGCGTCCGAAGCCGGGCATCTTCTGAACTTGAAATCCGGCAGCTTGCAGGTTGCGCCGAACCCAGCCCGCAGCCGTAAATGTTGCAAATGTGCCGTCAGGTCTTGTGTGCTTCGCCACAGTCTTCATCAGGTCTTCACCCCACAAATCCGGGTTTTTTTCTGGACTGAAACCATCAAGATACCAGGCATCGGCGGCGTCATACCATGTCTCCAGCGTGTCGTTTGCGTCACCGATTGCAAGTTCAAGCGTTACGTTATTAAAGATGTGTGTGGACCAGCCGGGTTGCGGCGGCCAAAACCCGGTCAATTCCGCAATCTGTTTGGAAAGCCCGTGCCATGGCGCGAGCGCGCGTATCAGATCGGCTACAGGCATTGGAAACTTTTCAAAGGCGACGTAGTTGAGCTTACAGGTATTGCTTTGCCTTTGCCATTGAGCAGCTGTTTCAAGAAAGTTCAGGCCGGTGCCAAAGCCGAGTTCTGCTATTGTAAACTTTGCTTTGCCGTGCCAACGCTCCGGTAATCCGTTGCCTGATAGAAAAACATGGCGCGTTTCCGCCTGACCATCGGTGCGGGAATAGTATGGGTCACAGAAATGCGATGAGATTGGAGTGCCGGTGTCATCCCATTCGATGTCGGCGTATGAAATATGTGACAAAACTGCTTGCTCCAGCGAGGCTATCATATCAAAAAATAAGTGATCAAGAACCGGATACCTGCCCCCCAGCTTGCTAATGGATACCCACCTGATCATGTTAGAGCAATGATGAAATGCTATGACGTCTGTATCGTTGGCGGTGGTGTGGTCGGGCTATGGGTTGCCCGTCATCTAAGCGCCAGCGGCCTGAAAATTGCGCTTGTGGAGCGCGAGCAATGCGGCTCGGGTGCCAGCGGTGGCGTGCTTGGTGCATTGATGGCGCATGCGCCTGAAAACTGGAACTTAAAAAAACAGTTTCAATTCGAAGCATTGGCTGAATTGCCGGAGGTGATCGATTGTCTGGAAAAAGAAACCGGACTGCAGACCGGTTATGGGCGTTGCAGCCGCTTGATGCCGATCCGCCGGCAGAACTTTCTGGAACGGGCCCTGCAAAGATCAAGGCAGGCGGATGTGAATTGGCGTTATGGCGATCATGCATTTGCGTTTGAAGTGATTAAAGCCCCTAACCGCAGTGAGACCAGTGTAGATTGGCTTGCACCTGAAAACGCGCCGCTTGGCTATGTCCGCGATGCGTTGGCTGCACGTATTCATCCTGAATTGTACATCGCTGCACTTAAGGCAGGGATCAAGGCCGCGCCCAACATTGATCTGATAGAGCATTGGGCCTTTGGGAGTTTTGATGAAACGCACCACATTATACACAATAGCGATGGATCAGACCGCTTCACAGCGCAACAAATTATTCTGGCGGCCGGGTACGAGACATTTACGCTGCTGGAGCCTGTCCTTGGCCAAATGATCGGTGGTGGGGTCAAAGGCCAGGCTGCCGTCTTTAGGTGTCCCGAAGGTGTTGGAAAGCCGCTGATCTACGACGACAGCACTTATATCGTGCCGCATCACAATGGTTTGTGTGCTGTGGGCAGCACGACTGAGAAGTCATGGCGTGATGCCCATGTGCCCGATGAGGCACGCGATGATTTTATCGAGCGTGCGCGGGCCTTGTGCGTGCCACTGCGAAAAGCCGAAATGCTTGGACGCTGGGCAGGTGTCAGACCGCGTTGTCGTCTCACTGATCCAATGATCGGACGTCTGCCGGGCCGCGCTATTTGGGTTGCAACGGGCGGCTATAAAATTACCTTCGGGATAGCTCACCGCATGGCTCAGTATATTGCGAATGACGTTTGTGGCTACCGTCAAGATATCGACCTGCCGCCTACGTTTCGGCCGGATCATCATCTGCAGAACTGACACGCTCACTGTATTCCCGTAATGCATATATCATCGAAATGCTGCCGCGGGCGTTAACTGTAAGCCCTATCGCGAATGCCTCATTATCTTAATATGAATAAAAAAGTAGATTTGGTTTAGATTTGATAAGTATAGTCGATGCCGTCAGGCGCTAAGGTTAGTAGCTATTTTGCGCATAAGGCGGCAATTGAATTGCTTTCAAGACAAGCCATTTCAGCCTTGGATGCATGAGAACCGATGGTTTAAATTTGAGAGTTTTCATAAGAGGAAGCATATGGACGCCTTTTGGGCTCTCGCAATAGCAAACTTGACTTCACCGATGATCCTGTTCTTCGCGCTGGGATTATCGGCTGCGTTACTACGTTCTGATCTCAACGTTCCGGAAGCTGTGGCCAAAGGCATGTCGCTTTATCTGCTGCTGGCAATTGGCTTTAAAGGAGGCGTCGGCGTGGCTGCTCAGGGGCTCGACACGACCCTGTTTCTGGCGCTGCTCGCCGGTGCTGCGTTGAGCGCAATCCTACCGCTTTTGGCGTTCGCATTCCTGGTGCACTCCACAAAGTTGAAACGGGTTGACGCAGCTGCGGTCGCGGCCCATTACGGATCAATTTCAATTGTCACTTTTTTGGCGTCGGCTCAAGCCCTTGATACTGCAGGTGTTACTTATGAAGGCTATATGGTTGCTGTTGCGGCGATTATGGAAACACCGGCTATCATAATTGGATTATGGCTAGCCCGCGGCAGAAGTGGTGGATTGGATGCGTCAACCGCGCGTGAAGTGTTTTTCAATGGCTCTATCCTGATGCTGGTCGGCTCTTTCGCGATCGGAGTTATTTCAGGCCCTGAAGGGTTGGAATCCATCTCATCATTCATTGTTGACCCCTTTAAGGGTGTGCTGTGCCTCTTTCTCCTTGATATGGGGCTGATTGCCGGACGCGGACTTCGCGAGGGACGGGGTGATTTCACGCCGGGCGTTGTTGCATTTGGACTTTATATGCCTCTCGTTGGAGCCGTAACTGGCATCGTCGCCGGAAAACTAATCGGTTTGTCCGAGGGGGGGATAGCACTCCTGGCGACACTGTGTGGAAGTGCGTCTTATATCGCGGTGCCGGCGGCTTTGCGCCTGGCGCTTCCAGAGGCGCGAACATCTTTATGTTTGTCGCTCTCTCTCGGCATTACGTTTCCGTTTAACCTGAGCATAGGAATACCGGTTTATCTTTATTTAGCTGCGTGGATTACGTGAGTGGAGGCACCAATGCAGACCTACCCAAAAAAGCGTATCGAAATTATGGTTGAGGCGCCGGTTATGAATCGCATTCTATCGATTCTCGATGAGCATGAGGCTCCCGGCTATACTGTCTTTCCGGCAGTGGCGGGCCGCGGGGTCGATGGATCCTGGCACCGTGATGGCCTTGTGGGCCGCGTCGGTTCAGTCGTGCAAATTATATGCATCGTCGATGCGAGCCGTGCAGATAGCATTTTGGAGCCACTTTTTAAGCTTGTGTCCCGTCAGATTGGTATTGTGACTATTTCTGACGTGGAGGTCATCCGTTCCGAACACTTCTAAGAAGCCTCAGTGTTTTCTTGAATGTCAGGCGATCAGCACGGTAAAATCACGCTGGCGATGAAACTAAAGCGGGTGCGGTTTTTGGGGCGGCGTCTTTGCATACCAAGTTGCATGGAGTCATGCCAGATGAGTTAAAGCCTGACTTATTATTCCAGGAATTCCCCAATTACTATCGATATCATGGACTTGCCGCGTTATCTCAAATTAAAGCAGTATGGTGCTCGTGATTTTGCAATATGCGAAATGTGTAACTTTTTCAAATGCGCAATTCGCTTTTTTTGAGCGTATCGCACTTTTATCCTATATGAGATTAAGTTATCCTACATGGTATCGATCAATACTATGTTCCGGTCTTGCCGCTTGAAACACAGATATTACAGAGGTGGGGTAGGGCAGATTTGGTATGTGGTTGAGCTTAACGTAAAAGATGCAGTCTTCTAACGAACAATGAAAGAACAATGCGAGACACGATCATGTCCAAACTCGATCAACGTATACAACTCGTTGCATCCAATAAATTTTCGCAACTCGTTGACGATTGGCGGCGCAAACAGATTGATCTGCCCTCGCGTTCCCAGGCGATCCGTCGCCTTGTGGAAGTGGGACTGAGATATGAGCAGGAGAACGTCATGCAGATGGTCATCGCGGTCATTCGTCCGCATAAATATGAAGATGTTCGCGATGCACTCCTGAAGCTTGGTGTCCAGGGCATTACGGTGTCTCAGGTTCAGGGCTTCGGACGCCAGAGGGGGCAGACCGAGGTTTACCGGGGAGCTGAATATCAAACCCATGAGGTGCCGAAGTTGCGGTTGGAGATTGCCGTTTCCTCGGATATCCTGCATGCGGTGGTGGATTCGATACAAGCGGTGGCAAAAACCGGTAAAACTGGAGATGGCAAGATTTTTGTCCATCGCCTTGAGCACTCCGTGCGTATTCGAACGAATGAAGACGGCACCACAGCACTGGATTGATCCATTTTTTCTGCAAGTGCTCTGTGCCTTTGAAATGATAGATTAAGGCGTATAAATAAGGAAATATGGATTTTAAAACAGCGCCGCAATCCAGAATGCGCAGCTGCAGGCGAAACCGGCAACCGGCACCCACATGGGCACAATAAACGTATTCTCAGGCGCTGAGTCGCCACGCCACTTGATAATAATAAGCGCTAGATTCACAAACGCAAAAATGGTCAACGTGATCTGGGAGGTGGCTTCCGCCAGTCCACGCAATGGCACTGCCAGCGCCAGCGTTAGCACGCAAAGCCCTGCCAGACCGGTAGCGGCAATTGGCGTTCGGCTGACGGGATGTATGATACCGAGAACCGACGGCAGACTTCCCTGGCGGGAAAGCCCGTAAATTACACGCGATGCCATGATGATCTGCACAATCACGCCGTTGAGCGTCGCAAGGATCGCTATGAAACTGATAGCAGCCGGGGACAGGCCCGTGGTACTGACAAACACGAGGCTCAGCGGGGCTTCCGCTCCGGCAAGAGCCGCCACCGGCACGTTCATCACGGCAACAAGCGCCACCAGCACGTAAAGAGCGCTGGAAATAGCAAGCGTGAGAAAGATCGCAGCGGCATGATGGTGGCCGGTTCCTGCACCTCTTCCGCCATGTTAACGATGTCTTCAAACCCGATAAACGCGAAGAAGGCCAGAACACCACCGCCGATAACGCCAAAGCCGATTTGCCATAGCGTGGCGGCCGGGGGGCGGTCGGAGATGCCGGTGCCTCAAGCATAGATGCGGGCAAAGACGCGGAGCCAAAGACACCACCGCCGATAATCAACAGAAGACCGCCAATTTCAATGACCGTCATAACTGCAGCGAATGAGACTGATTCACGTACACCCCATGCAGCAATCAGCGTCATCGCAGCGACCACCAGTGGGATAAGCAGCCCGGCGGGCAATCGACAAACTGGCGGATGTAACCGACACTGCCGGCTGAAATGGCAGCAGCAGACACAATCCCGACAAGCACAACCATAAGACCGATGGCTAACGCCAGCGAACGGGACTCGAAGCCGGCACGCACATAGGCCGCTTCGCCGGCGCTGAGCGGATAACGGCCGACCAATTCGACAAACGCGCAAGCCGTGGGTAACATCACCAGCGCAGCCAGTACAAAGGCCAGCGGAGCGTAAACGCCTGCAACCGCGGCTGTTGCACCCACCAGCACATAGATGCCGGCGCCAATCGTAACGCCAAGGCCGTAGAGCACCAGCAAGGGCAGCGTCAATGTTCGCTTCAGCTTTTGCTGAACTGGTGCGTGGATGTCTGAGGTTCGCATAAGGGCCGCCTAGAGAAAAACAAGCAATTTACCTACAGGTATTTTCATTATGCCGCGTTGGCTAGTAGTTCGTCCGTGAATTCCGGTAGATTGGGGATCACCACTCTACTGGATGACAACAGGCGGATTTTGTTTTCGCGCTTGAGCTTGCTCAATACACGGCTGACGGTTTCAATCGTCAGGCCCAGATAATCTGCAATATCCTGGCGCGGCATAGGCAGCTCAAAAGCCCCATCACGATCCACACCGCTGCGCAGACAAATGTTATGCAGAAACTGAGCGACACGCTCATGCGCCGTCAGGCGCGCAAGCGATGTGACACGACACTGGGTTTCGTGCAATTCATCGAGAATGGATTGCATTACCAGCTGCCGGAGGCAGGGTGTGGTGCTCATGGCCTCTTCGAGGATCGGGCGCGGAATCGCGCGGGCTGTGACGCTGGTGACAGCTTCAGCCGTAAAGGGCATATACGGCAGGTGCACGTATTCCAGCATTTCACCAGAAAACGCAAAGCGGGTGACCAAGCGGCGTCCATCGCACGACAGCTTCGTACCGCGGATGACGCCTGAGACGATGAAATAAACCGAGCCATTCGGCTCTCCATCCCAGAAAATCACATCATCCTTCTTGAAGGTTTTGAGCTGGCCGACATCTTGAAGCAACGAGTATTCCAGAGCTGCACATGTTGCCGAGTTGCAATTGCCGGGATCGCGGCAGGCCTCTTTCTGACCCGAAACAGGCTGATGCGGAACGGATGCTTGGTAGCGCGGTGGATCTGCGATGGTGAGAAGGTTTAGCATGGTGAGTCATCCTTGCAACATAAAAAATCGAACAAGATGAGTGGCTCTCTTACGCTGCATAAAAGCGCATTTCCCGGCGTCTAAGCAGTTGGGAATGATACGTATGCGTATTACTACTTATGCGCGAATACACCTTGTGCGCACACGCATTGTCCAGCAGCCGGTGTAGACGCCGCATGTCATAAGATGCCATTGTTTGTTACATGGTGAGCGGGATGACATCCGGGCGATTTCCACCTTAGTACCTAAAAATCCCTGACGGACAGGGCCTTGTCAATTGCAGCGAAAAGCTGACTTTCTTCAATGGGTTTGAGCAGCACCGAACCAGCGGCAGCCAGAACATGATCCAGGTTTGGCAATTCATTTGCGTGATTGGCCATGACAATTGTCGGCAGAAGACCAACGTTGTCATCGCTCATATTTTGGAGCAGGCAGGCGACCGAAAAATCCGGCAGTTGCGAGTCCAGCAAGATAACGGCTGGTTTGCACAAGGTTAATGCGCTAACAAGTGCCGCACCAGTGGGGTAGGTTGAGACAGCATATCCAGCGCCCGCCAGCAGCAGGCTGAATGAGTCCCGGACGATTTCATCGTTATTCGCGATCGCAATCGCATGCTGTAGCATATGAGGCATTGCCAGACCATTCAGGAGTAACCGGCCCAATGGCCTGAGGCGCTATTATCCCGAGCAGCCGGCAAGCTGCGCAAGTCGGGGAAACTACGTAGCCCCCTCCTGATCGGCGCCTGCGGCAATGGCCAGGCGCACCAATTCTGACAGACTTTTGCGCCTTTGTTTTTTCCATGACGCGTGCACGGTGAACCTCGACGGTACGCGGACTCAGGCCAAGTTGATGGGCGATGATTTTGTTTGGGCACCCTTTGACGAGTTGCAGCATTACCTCTGTCTCGCGAGGCGTTAAGCGGCCAAGCCGCTCTTGCGCTTCAACAGCGTTATCGACCGATAGAACCGCTTGATCAGACTGCTGCATTGCACGCTCAACGGCTTGCAGGAGTTCATCAGGATCAAAGGGCTTTTCAATAAAATCCGAGGCTCCATGGCGCATCGCCCGCACCGCCATCGGCACATCGCCGTGGCCTGTCATCACAACAATGCCTGCAGTGACACGCTGGGCTTTCAGCTTTTGCAGAATATCAATGCCGTCACCGTCGGGCAGGCGCACGTCTAGCAGAATGCAATGCGTCCCACTGAGGAGCACGCCATCAAGCGTGGTTTTGAGGAACTCCGCTGCGGAGGCAAACGTCTCGACCTGAAAATCCTCCGCCTGCAGCAAGACATCAAGCGAGCAGCGCACTGCATCATCATCATCGACAATGATAATTTTTCGTTTGCAGTTCATTGCCCGGATTTCACTCCTGATTAACCGGTAAATTCACGCGGAACACGGTCCCCCCGCCCTCGCGGTCTTCACCACATATCCAGCCGCCATGCGATTCCACGATGTTCCTGCACACAGACAAGCCAACCCCCATGCCATTAGGCTTTGTTGTGACAAAGGGTTGAAACAACTGCTTTTTGACCTCTTCTGCCAAACCGGGACCTGTATCCTCAACAGCGATTTCCACCCGGTTACCATCCTTTTTCACAACCGTTAAGACAATGCAGCGTTCACCGTCAAAAGATACCAGAGCATCAACGGCATTACGAACAAGGTTCTGGACCACCTGCTGGATTTGAATACGGTCAATCATGACGAGTGGCAAATCTTCTGCAGCTTGAATTTTAAATTCAATGCCGAATCTTCGGGTTCCGATCAGCCCAAGCTGTACAGCCTCGTGAGCCGTTGCGACCAGGTCCTGCCAGCTTCTTTCCGTCTCGCCCCATTCAATGAATTGACGCAGATGGCGGATGATCTCACCGGCCCGCAATGCCTGGTCTCCGGCCTTGAGAATCAGATCCGCGGCACCATCTGCTTTACCTTTCTGAAGCAGCCGTTTGGCTGCGTTTGCATAATTTGTCACCGCCGTGAGGGGTTGATTGACTTCATGGGCCAATGCCGACGCCAGTTCTTCCATAGCACTCAGGCGCGCAACATGGATCAATTCGTCCTGCAGTTGCTGCACCCTTTGTTCAGCGTCAACCCGTGCAGAGATATCCTCAATCATGCCAGTGAACAGCACCCGTTGTTCAAGCTTGACTTCGCTCACGCTCAAATGAATTGGAAATTGCGTTTCATCTTTCCGGAGCGCCACGATTTCACGGCCGACGCCAATGATTTTCTTTTCACCTTGTGCAATGTATTTCGCCAGGAAATGATCATGGGTGCTACGGTACGGCTCTGGCATCAAAATGCAGACATTCTGTCCAATGACCTCGCCAGCACTGTACTGAAACATCCGCTCCGCGGCTTGGTTGAAGTCCTCAATAAGACCTGTTTCATCAATGGTTATGATGGCAAAAACAGATGCCTCAATAATCGCCTGCAAACGTTTGCCGGTATCGTCCATTTGCAAAGAGCCGTGGTGTATGGCGTTTATCATAAGTGGATTAAAGCCTTCTGGCATCCACCGCGCTGTACACGCTAACAGGCTCCGTAAAAATACTGTGGCATGAACTCTGCTACTTGGCCAGTATTTCCGGTCTGTTAACCTGGAGCAGCCTGTAAGCTTCTGCCGAGGTTGTGCGATAACACGAGGCTTGTCTTTTGCACAACCGTTTGAAGTTGCCCTTGGGCCTCAATGGGTGTCCATGTCCCGGCCTGCGTATTTGTGCTGAGCTGGGCACCAACAACATCGGCATTTGCATCAGACGCATCATGTCTGCGCTTCGTCACGCGTTCAATAAGCTTATCCTTATCCGCCTCAAGCCACAGCCCTAAAAATTCGCACCCCGCCTCTCCGGCGGTCTGTTCAACCCATTGTCTGTATTGAAGTTCGAGAAAAAC